>JAKSIK010000013.1 GCA_024398835.1 Fibrobacter sp. | reverse complement strand
AGCTCCGCTTCGCTATCCGTGAAGGTGGCCGTACCGTTGGCGCTGGCTCTGTAACCGAAATCATCAAGTAAGGAATAATCATGGCTGGTGAACGCATCCGTATTCGCTTGAAGAGCTTCGATCATCGTATGATCGACCGCTCTGCTCAAGATATCGTGAATACAGCTAAGAACACTGGGGCTCGCATTGCAGGCCCCATCCCCCTCCCGACGAAAGTCCAGAAGTATACGGTGCTTCGCTCTCCGCATATCAATAAGACTTCTCGTGAACAGTTTGAATCTCGTACGCACAAGCGTCTGATTGACATCCTCGATGCCACTCCGCAAACTGTGGATTCCCTCATGAAACTTGACTTGCCGGCTGGTGTCGAAGTCGAAATTAAGGTCTAATAACAATGAACGGTATTCTCGCAAAGAAGTTGGGAATGACCCAAGTGTTCACGGAACAGGGCGAATGCGTCCCTGTAACGGTTCTCGAAGCCGGTCCGTGCGTGGTCGTTTGCCACAAGACAGAAGAAAAGGACGGTTACACTGCCGTCCAGATCGGCTTTGGTCTCAAAAAGGAACAGCGTGCCAACAAGGCAGAAATCGGCCACTTCAAGAAGGCTGACGTTGCTGTTCGTGAACACCTCGCCGAATTTGACGTAGCTGATCTCGAATCCTGGCCGGTTGGCAAGGAATTCGGTGCTGCTGACTTCGCCGACGCTAAGATGGTGAATGTCTCCGGCATTTCCAAGGGTCATGGCTTCTCTGGTACTATCAAGCGCCACGGATTCCACAGCGGTCCTCGTTCCCATGGTACGCACAACATGCGCGAACCGGGTGGTACGTCCGCTCACTCCTATCCTGGTCGCGTGTTCCCGGGCAAAAAGCAGTCCGGTCAATACGGTAACAAGAAAGTGACCGTCAAGCACCTCCAGGTCGTCAAGGTTGACGGCGACCGCAACCTGATCTTCGTCCGCGGCGCAGTTCCCGGTGCGAAGAACAGCATTATCGTGGTGAGGAAAGACTAATGGCTAGTGCAAAGTTTTTCGCCGCATCTGGCGATTTCCAGAAAGATATTCAGCTCCCCGCATTGTTTGATGAAGAAGTGAACAAGGTTTGCATGTATTTGCACATCAAGGCTATCCTCAACAACAATCGTCAGGGCACAGCTCAGACCAAGAACAAGTCCTCCGTCTCCGGCGGTGGTCAGAAGCCTTGGAAGCAGAAGGGCACAGGTCGTGCTCGTTCTGGTCAGAACACCTCTGCTGTGTGGGTTCGTGGTGCTAAGGCTCACGGTCCTAAGTCTCACGACTATTTTGAAAAAGTGAACAAGAAGGTCAAGAAGATCGCTTTCCATTCTGCTTTGGCTGACAAGGCTCAGGAAGGCAAGGTCCTCGTGTTCGAAGCTCTCAGCTTCGCCGCTCCGAAGACCAAGGATCTCCTCGCCGTTCTCACCAAGTCTGGTGTGGAACAGCGCAATGTCCTCTTCATTGTTAGCGAAAAGGATCAGAACTTGTATCTGTCCTCCAACAACATTCCTTGGTGCCGTTGCGCTCGCGTTGAAGACGTCAACACCTATGATGTTGTTCGCGCAAACAATGTCGTCATCTCTCAAGCCGCTCTCAGCGAACTTGAAGGAGGCCGCTAATGAAAGAGATTCGCGAAATCCTCGTCGCTCCCCATGTAACTGAAGATACCACCAAGAACATGGTGAATCCGAAGACTGGTGTGCGCAAGTATGTATTCAAGGTTGCAATGGACGCCAGTAAGGACGAAATCAAGGCCGCTATCGAAAAGCGCTTTGAAGTCAAGGTTTCTAAGGTCAATACTTTGATCAACCGCGGTAAGATCAAGCGCGTGCGCATGGTCGCCGGTAAGAAACCCAACTGGAAGAAGGCCTATATCACACTTAAGGCCGGGCAAAAGATTGCCGAGTTCGAAGGAGTATAATCATGGGTCTGAAATCTTATCGCCCTCTTACCCCGACGCTGCGCTACAAGCAGATTGGTGACCGCAAGGAAATCACTGCTCAGAAGCCGTACAAGCCTCTTACCGAAGGTATCAAGAGCAGCTCCGGCCGCAACAACGTTGGTGAAATCACCTCCCGCCGTCGCGGTGGTGGTCACAAGAAGTTGTATCGTCTCATCGATTTCAAGCGTCAGTTTGCTGGCATCCCCTGCACTGTCGAAACAATCGAATACGATCCGAATCGTTCCGCACGTATCGCTCTCGTCAAGTACGAAAACGGTAAGCATGCCTACATCATCGCTCCTGCCGAAATCAAGGTGGGCGATGTGCTGAATTCCGGTGAAGGTGCCGAATTCCGCGTAGGTAACGCTCTTCCCATCCGCGATATTCCGCTGAACACCATTATCCACAATATCGAACTGAAGGCCGGCAAGGGTGCTCAGCTCGCTCGTTCCGCTGGCGCTGGTGCTGAACTGGTTGCTAAGGATGGCAAGCTTTGCCAAGTCCGTCTTCCGAGTGGCGAAGTTCGCCTCATCTCTGAAGATTGCCTCGCCGTTGTGGGTCAGGTATCTAACATCGATCACATGAACGAATCTTCGGGTTCCGCCGGCCGTTCTCGCTGGCTCGGTACTCGTCCTTCTGTCCGCGGTGTCGTCATGAACCCTGTGGATCACCCCCTTGGTGGTGGTGAAGGACGTACCTCTGGTGGTCGTCATCCTTGCTCTCCTTGGGGTAAGAACTCTAAGGGTGCAAAAACTCGTAACAATAAGCGTACCGATAAGTATATCGTACGTCGTCGTCAGAAGAGGGCCTAATCAATGTCGAGATCCCTTAAGAAAGGTGCGTTCGTGGATTCCCACGTTCTCAGCAAAGCCCAGGCAATGGCTAGCTCCGACAAGAAGCAGCCTATCAAGACCTGGTCCCGTCGTTCCACCATCATTCCTGATATGGTCGGACTTACTTTCTCCGTGTATAACGGAAAGCAGTTCATCCCTGTCTATGTGTCCGAAAACATGGTCGGCCACAAGCTCGGTGAATTCTCTATGACCCGTACTTTCAAGGGTCATCGTAAGGCCGAATCTCCTGCTGGAGGCAAATAATGGAAGCTGTAGCTAAAGTGAAAAACGTCCGTTACGGTGTTCGCAAGCTGCGTCGCGTTGTCGACCTGGTTCGCGGCAAGTCCGTGGATGAAGCATTCGCAATGCTCTCCATCCTTCACACGCAGACCAAGGGTGCTCCCTTCGTAGAGAACGCTCTCAAGTCCGCTGTGGCAAACTTCAAGCAGAAGTCCGCTGCTCCGGTGACTGCCGAAGAATTGGTGATTAAGACCATCACTGCCGACGGCGCTACCATCATGAAGCGTATTCACCCCCGTTCTCAGGGCCGTGCTTTCCGTATCGAAAAGCCGCTCTCTCACCTCACAGTCGTTGTGGCCAACAAGGAGAAATAACAATGGGTCAGAAAACTCATCCGAATGGTCTTCGTCTTGGCGTTATCCGCGGCTGGGATTCCAAGTGGTATGCCGAAGACAAGTTTGCAGATCTTCTCTATGAAGACCTGGTGCTCCGTCGCTACTTGATGAAGCGTTTTGAACATGCCTCCCTCTCCAAGGTTGGCATCGAACGCACCGTCAAGAAGGTGAACGTGAACCTCTTTACCGCCCGCCCGGGTATCGTTATCGGTAAGAAGGGCGAAGAATTGGAACGCTTGAAGGGCGAACTCCAGTTCCTCACTGGTAAAGAAATCTATATTAGCGTCCACGAAATCAAGCGTCCGGAAACGGATGCCAAGTTGGTCGCTGAAAACATCGCTCGCCAGCTGGAAAAGCGTATTTCTTTCCGCCGCGCTATGAAGCGCGCCATCCAGAGTGCAATGCGCATGGGTGTGGAAGGAATCAAGGTGCAGTGCGGTGGCCGCCTCGGCGGTGCCGAAATTGCCCGCGTTGAGAAGTTTGCTGAAGGCCGCGTGCCTCTGCACACTCTCCGTGCTGACATCGATTATGCAACAGCAATCGCTAAGACCGTTTATGGTGCCATCGGTATCAAGGTGTGGATCATGCACGGTGAAAAGATTGGTAAAGACGTCATGTCTGACAACAAGAGAGAGAAGTAATTATGCTGAGTCCTAAAAGAACATTACATCGTAAGCAGATGAAAGGCCGCATGAAGGGCGTCGCCACTCGCGGCAACTACATGGCCTTCGGCGAATTCGGCATTCAGGCTCTTGAAAAGTGCTGGCTGACGGCTCGCCAACTGGAAGCTGCCCGTATCGCTATGACTCGTAAGATCAAGCGTGGTGGTCGCGTGTGGATCCGCGTATTCCCCGACAAACCTGTTACTCGCCATCCTGCTGAAGCTCGTATGGGTAAGGGTAAGGGCGCCGTGGAATTCTGGGCAGCCGTGATTCTCCCAGGCCGCATCCTTTTTGAAATGGGTGGTGTAGAACGTGAACTTGCCATGGAAGCTCTCCATGTGGCAGCTCAGAAGCTCCCGCTCAAGTGTAAAATCATCGAAGAATCGGAGATCTAATGAAAGCACGTGAATTGAAAGAACTGGATGTAAAACAGCTCGAAGAGAAACTGGCTCAGTTGAATCTCGATTTGTTCAATTACCGTATGACTGCGAAGCTCGGTAATTTGGAAAAACCCTCTTCGATCCAGGCTGCCCGCAAGGACATCGCCCGTATCAAGACCATCCTAACCGAAAAGGCCAAGGCATAAGCCGGGCAGGAGCAGGAAATGGATAGAAACCTTCGTAAGGTCAAGCAGGGCATTGTTTCATCTGACAAGATGGACAAGACTATCACGGTTGTCGTTGAGAACCGTAAGCGTCACCCTATGTATAACAAAATCATGACTACAACTAAGAAGCTCAAGGCTCACGATGAAAAGAATGAAGCCGGTGAAGGTGACTTGGTTGAAATCATGGAAACTCGTCCCCTCTCTGCAACCAAGCGCTGGCGCCTGGTTCGCATTGTGGAAAAGAAGAAGTAAACTCCTGGAGTAAGGCGAATATGATTCAAGAAGAAACCAGACTCGTCGTGGCCGATAACAGTGGTGCCAAGGAAGTCGCCTGCATCCGTGTTTTGGGTGGCACAAACCGTCGCTATGCTAGCATCGGTGATGTCATCAAGGTAGCCGTTAAAGACGCTATCCCCCAGAGCAAGGTGAAGAAGGGTTCCGTGGCCGACGCCGTCGTCGTGCGCACTCGTAAAGAAATCGCTCGTCCGGACGGAACGTTCATTCGTTTCTCGGACAACGCAGTGGTTCTCATCACTAAGGATGGCGAACCGCGTGGAACCCGTATTTTTGGACCGGTGGCTCGTGAGCTCCGCGACAAGAAATACATGAAAATCATCTCCCTCGCACCTGAGGTTCTCTAATGGCTAACATCAAGAAGAATGACAACGTCAAGGTGATTTCCGGCGCCAACAAAGGCAAGACCGGCACCGTGATTAGCGTCAAGGCCGGCAAGGTGACTGTTTCGGGCGTTAACGTCTGCAAGCGTCATGAAAAGCCGAGTCAGACCAATCAAACTGGCGGCATCATTGAGAAGGAATTGCCCATTGACATTTCCAACGTGATGCTCCTCGAAGGCAACACCCCGGTTCGTACCCGCATCGTTCGCGAAAAGGGTAAGAAGGGCGTTCGCACCAGCGTTAAGACTGGAAAGGCTGTGTAAGGTAAAACAATGAATCAGATGAAGCAATTTTATCTCGAAAAAGTCGTTCCGGCCTTGCAAGCAAAATTTGCCTACAAGAACGTAATGGAAATTCCACGTCTCCAGAAGATTGTGGTGAACATGGGCGTTGGCGCCGCTGCCCAGAACCGCAAGGTTCTCGACGAAGCTGCCGATACTCTCACTGCCATTACCGGTCAGAAGGCTGTAGTTACCACCGCGAAGAAGGCTATCGCTAACTTCCATCTCCGTGAAGGCCTCGGCATTGGCGCCAAGGTTACCCTCCATGGCGACAACATGTGGGACTTCCTTTTCCGTTTCATCAACATCAACCTTCCGCGTGTTCGTGACTTCCGTGGTCTCGCTCGCCGTGGCTTTGATGGAATGGGTAATTTCACCTTGGGCATCAAGGAACAGACAATCTTCGTCGAAATCGATATCGACAAGATTTCTCGTACATTCGGTATGGACATCTCCTTTGTGACTTCCGCTAAGACGGATGACGAAGGCCGTGCCCTTCTCGAAGAACTTGGACTCCCCTTCCGTAAGTAAGGTAATACCATGGCAAGCAGAAGAATGATTGAAAAATGCAAGCGTACTCCGAAGTATACCGTTCGTGGGTACAACCGTTGCAAGCGTTGCGGTAGGCCGCACGCCTTTATGCGCCGCTTTGGCCTTTGCCGTATTTGCTTCCGCGAAATGGCACTCGCCGGCGAAATCCCCGGTATCACTAAGTCGTCTTGGTAAGGAGAGTATACTCATGGCAATGACAGATCCTATCGCCGATATGCTCACCCGTATCCGCAATGCCTCTACGGCAAAGCTCCCCGTGGTGGACATTCCTGCCAGCAACCTGAAGCGTGAAATCGCACGCGTTCTGCAGGAAAAAGGTTTTATTAAAAAGTTCGTCGTCGTTGATGACGGTAAGCAGGGTTTGCTTAAGATCCTTCTCCGTTATACAAATGGCGTCTCCGCTATTCAAGGTATCCAGCGTGTTTCTACACCGGGTCTTCGTCACTATGTTGACGTTGCTAAGCTCCCGCGTGTGCGCAATGGCCTTGGCTATGCGATTATCTCCACTTCTAAAGGTGTGATGACTGACCACGAAGCCCGCGAACAGAAAGTGGGTGGCGAAGTCGTCGCCAAGGTATGGTGAGGTAAAAGATGTCACGTATCGGAAAAGCTATTATCCATATTCCTGCCGGCGTTAAAGTCGCCGTCAATGGTCAGAATATTAAGGTTGAAGGCCCCAAGGGCAAGCTTGAAACTAACGTTCATGAATTGATCAAGATCAATCTTGACGGTGACAAGCTCAGCTTCAGCCGCCCGAACGATGAAAAGTTCACCCGCGCTATGCACGGTACCACTCGCGCTCTCGTCAACAACATGGTTGAAGGCGTGACCAAGGGCTTCCAGAAGACTCTGGAAATCGTTGGTGTGGGTTATCGTGTGGAACAGAAGGGCAAGGACTTGAACCTCGTTCTCGGTTTCTCTCATCCGGTGATCTTCAAGGCTCCCGAGGGTGTTGAACTCAAGGCTGTCGATCCGCTGAAGATTACTATTTCGGGTATCGATAAACAGAAAGTCGGCCAGGCTGCTGCGGAAATTCGCAAGTACCGTCGTCCTGAACCTTATAAGGGCAAGGGTGTGAAGTACGAAGGCGAAATTGTCCGTCGTAAGCAAGGTAAGAAGACAGGTAAATAAGGGTAAACTATGACTGCAATTGCTAAGAAAAGAATCCAGTCCAGAATCGCACGCCATGCTCGCGTACGCAAGTCTGTTGTCGGAACTGCAGAATGCCCTCGTTTGGCTGTTCGCCGTTCCCTTTCTCACATGGTCGCCCAGATTGTTGATGACGAAAACAACAAGTCTCTCGTTCAGCTCTCCACGACTGCCAAGGAATTCCAGGGCAAGTTTGGTGAGATGACGAAGTCCGAGCAGGCTAAGCAGCTCGGTCTCCAGGTTGCTGAAGTCGCCAAGTCCAAGGGCATCGAATCCGTGGTCTTTGACCGCGGCGGTTACATCTATCACGGACGCGTTCAGGCTCTCGCAGAGGGAGCTCGTGAAGGCGGACTCAAATTCTAAGAGGTACACTTTGGAACGCGAAGCTCAAGTTTCTGAATTTGAAGACAAGGTTGTTCACATCAACCGTTGCGCCAAGGTGGTGAAGGGCGGTCGCCGCTTCTCCTTCAGCGCTCTCGTGGTTGTTGGCAACAAGAATGGCAAGATTGGTATGGGTCTCGGCAAGGCTAAGGAAGTTTCCGAAGCTATCCGCAAGGGTACCGAAGCTGCTCAGCGCAATCTGGTGGAAGTCCAGCTTTTGGACGGCACTATTCCTCACGATATCGAAATCAAGGCTGGCGCAACTCGCCTCCTCTTGATGCCGGCTGCCCCTGGTACCGGTGTTATCGCTGGTGCTGCTGCCCGTGCTGTTCTCGAACTCGCCGGTGTCAAGAACATCCTTACAAAGATTCACGGTTCTTCCAATCCGGGTACGGTTGTCCGCGCCTGCATCGAAGGCCTTGTTTCTCAGAAGAATAAACAGGACTGCGCTGAATTGCGCGGTGCTAACGCCTAAGGAGTAATACAAAATGAAGAAAGTTCGTATTACTTTGATCAAAGGTACTGTCCGTCGTCTTCCGGTGCACCGCGCCAATGTGGCTGCACTCGGTCTCCGCAAGATTGGACAAACTGTTGAACACAATTTGACCCCCGCCATCCAGGGCATGATCAATGCCGTGGCCGACATGGTCAAGGTCGAGGAGATCTAAGATGGAACTCAATACTCTCAATCCTGGCAAGGCCAAGGTCGTAAAGCGCAAGCGTATCGGCCGTGGTCCGGGTTCCGGTTGGGGCACCACTGCTGGCCGTGGTCAGAAGGGTGCTGGTGCTCGTAAGAGTGCTAAGGCCGGTCGTGTCGCTTTTGAAGGCGGCCAGATGCCTATTCATCGCCGCATCCCGAAGCGTGGCTTCAAGCATGCTGGCATTGAATTCCAGATCGTGAACCTGAAGAAGCTCGCCGCTTGCAGCGTGACCGAGTTTGATGCAAAGGTTCTCGTTGATCAGGGTTTCATCCGCAATGTGGAACAACCGGTCAAGATCCTCGCATTTGGTTCTATTGACAAGGCTATCACTGTAAAAGTTGACGCTATCAGCGAGAAGGCAAAGGCTGCCATCGAAGCTGCTGGCGGAAAAGTCGAGATCGTCTAATGGAAGCTCTCAAGAAAGCTATCGATGCGTTCGTCAATGCCTTCAAGATTGAGGACTTGCGTAAGAAGTTGCTCTTCACGCTTGCCATCCTCGTCGTGTTCCGCATTGGCGCCCACATCACCATCCCCGGAGTGAATTCCGCCGTTTTGGGGGAATACTTCCGTAACTCCAACAACCTGTTCGGCTTGTACGACTCGTTCACTGGTGGTGCTTTTGCTAAGGCAACCATCTTTGCTCTGGGTATCATGCCGTACATTAGTGCGAGCATTATCATTCAGTTGATGGGCTCCGTCATCCCCGCCATCCAGATGCTTCAGAAGGAAGGCCAGGAAGGACGCGCCAAGCTGAACCAGTATACTCGTTACTTTACGGTGGCTTTGTCCGCCTTGCAGGGATGGGGCATTTCTGTGTGGCTTTCCTCCCTCAAGGTTTCCACTGCTGCTGGTAATGTCTCTGTTTTGGCAGAAGACTTCTCCAGTGGTCTCGGGAACGTTGGGTTCCGTTTACTTGCTACCTTGACCTTCACTGCAGGTACCGTCTTCGTGATGTACTTGGGCGAACAGATTACGTCCCATGGTGTAGGCAATGGTATTTCTCTTATTATCTTCGCCGGTATCGTCGGCAGCCTCCCAAGGGCTGTCCTTGCAGACGTGGAAATGTTGAAGGAAGGCATCCAGCCCTTGGCTATGGAAGTATTCATCCTCGCCATTGTGCTCGTGATTGTCGGATTCATCGTTTTCGTGGAGCAAGCGAACCGTCGCATTCCACTCCAAAGTCCTCGTCGGACAGTTGGGAATAAGGTTATGGGTGGTCAGTCCAGCTATTTGCCCTTCAAGGTGAATACCGCTAACGTGATCCCCGTGATCTTTGCAAGCTGCATCATGTTCATTCCAGCAATGATTGCATCTTGGTTCCCAAATGTTAGTGTGATGCAGGCTTTTGCAGGCGCGTTCATTCCAGGTCACATTACTTACAGTGTGATTGACGCACTCCTGATTATATTCTTCACCTTCTTCTATACGGCAATTCAGTACAACCCGAACGACATTGCCGAGAACTTGAAGAGATCCGGTGGGTTTATTCCAGGAATTCGTCCGGGTAAACAGACTGCAGAATACATTGACCATGTGTTAACCCGAATTTCATTGCCGGGCTCTCTGTACCTCGCTTTCATCAGCGTTGTACCGCTCCATTTGAAAGATGCCTTCAATATGAATTACTATATTGGGGGAACTTCGGTACTCATTGTGGTCGGTGTTGCACTGGATACACTTCGTCAACTCGAAGCCCAGTTGCATACCAAAAATTATGAAGGTTTCCTGAAGAGCGGCCGCATTCGCGGCAGGATGGCATCTTAGTGGCGAAAGAAGAAGGCATTCAAGTTGAAGGCGTTGTGTTGGAAGCACTCCCCAACGCGTTCTTCCGTGTCAAGCTCGGAAACGACCATGAGATCCTCGCTCATGTTTCAGGAAAGATGCGTCGGCATTTCATCCGAATTTTGCCCGACGATAAAGTGTTGGTTGAAATTTCTCCCTACGACCTCAATCGCGGGAGAATAACATACCGTTACAAGTAATAGGTATTCAAAAGAAGGTCAAACCTATGAAAATCAAAGCCTCCATCAAACCCAGATGTGAAAACTGCAAGATCATCCGTCGTAAGGGTGTATTGCGCATCATCTGTTCGAAGAACCCCCGTCACAAGCAGAAGCAGGGATAAGGAGATCGTATGGCACGTATCGCTGGTGTCGATTTACCGAAAAACAAGACTGTTGAATACGGTCTGACGGCAATCTATGGTGTCGGTCTGTTCACCGCTCGCAAGGTCTGTGCTCAATTGGGCATTGACCAGAACAAGAAGTGCGACGACCTGACTGAAGAAGAACAAGGTAAGATTCGTCATCTCTTGGAAGACGAATACTCTGTGGAAGGTCAGCTCCGCGCAGAAGTTACCTTGAACATTAAGCGTTTGCAGGATATTGGCTGCTATCGTGGTATCCGCCACCGCAAGGGCCTCCCGGTCCGCGGTCAGCGTTCCCGCACCAATGCCCGTACTCGTAAGGGCCCGAAGAAAACTGTGGCTAACAAGAAGAAGTAAGGAGTCTCATCGTGGCTGAAGAAGTAATTAATGAAACTGCTGCCGCTGTAGAAGCTCCGGCTGCTGAAGAAGTCAAGGTTAAGAAGGGCAAGAAGCGTATTGACCTCCAGGGTATTGCCTGCGTGTTCGCTTCCTTCAACAATACAATCGTTTCTATCACCGACGCTCGCGGTAACGTTGTAGCTTGGGGCTCTCCCGGTAACTCCGGCTTCAAGGGCTCTCGTAAGAGCACTCCGTTCGCTGCTCAGCTGGCTGCTGAAGTTGCTGCTCACAAGGCATTCGACCTCGGTATGCGTAAGGTGGATGTCCGCGTCAAGGGCGCAGGTGGTGGTCGTGAATCCGCTGTCCGTGCTATCAAGAATGCGGGCCTCGAAGTTCTCTCTATTCGAGACGTGACGGGCGTTCCTCACAACGGTTGCCGTCCTAAAAAGAAGAGAAGAGTCTAATCTAAAGAGGTATCGCCAATGATGTGGAAATCACTTCAGATGCCGCGCAGCTTCCAGAAAGTTGAGACCGGCGAAGATGGCCGCTACGCAAAGTTTGTCGTAGAAGCCTTGGAACGTGGCTGGGGTATCACCCTCGGTAACGCTCTCCGTCGTACGCTCCTTTCCTCTCTGCAGGGTGCGGCTATTGTCTCCGTGAAAATCGAAGGCGTTGACAAGGAATTTTCGACGATTCCGGGTGTTAAGGAAGATGTCACTGACATTATCCTGAATCTTAAGAGCATCCGCGTTAAGCTCCTTTCCGACCACGACGAAACCCTTCGCCTGGATATGTCCGGCGACGGCGAAGTCACGGCTAAGGACTTCATGGACAATCCGAATGTCGCTATCCTGACTCCGGATGTTCATATCGCAACATTGAACGGTAACGCTTCGCTGTCTCTGGAAGTTAAGATTTCCAGCGGCCGTGGCTACGTCACTGCTGACGAATTGAAGGACAAGGACGCTCCGATCGGCGTAATCGCCATGGACGCCAACTTCAATCCGGTGCAGAAAGTAGCAATGCACATCAGCGATACCCGCGTTGGCCAGAAGACGGACTACAACCGTCTGGAACTTGAGATTACGACTGACGGTTCCATCGATCCGGAAGATGCTTTGGCTTATGCTGCAAAGCTCCTGGTCGATCACCTGGAAATCTTCATCAACTTCGAAGGCGATCTCGAATCTCCCGAAGAATTGGAGATGGACGAAGAACGTCAGCGTATCGCTCAGCTCCTGCGCACCCGCGTGGACGATCTGGAACTTTCCGTTCGCTCCAGCAACTGCCTCCGTATGGCAAACATCCATACCGTTGGCGAACTTGTGCGCAACAAGGAAAACGATATGCTCAAATACAAGAACTTCGGTCGTAAGTCCTTGGTTGAACTTAATGAAGTATTGACCTCCATGGGCCTCAGCTTTGGTATGGACGTCGATGACTACTTGAAGGATTAAAAATGAGACACGGTGTAAAAAACAAGAAACTCGGTGTGAATGCCGAACACAAGCGTGCCATCCTCCGCGCTCTTGCCACTTCCATTATTGGAAAGGGTATGGAAGCGGAACAGAGCAACCGCTACGTGCGCACTACTCTCCACAAGGCTAAGCTCGTCCGCAGCGTTGTGGATCGTATGATTACCTATGCCAAGAAGGGTGACCTTTCTGCCCGTCGTGAAGCTGCACGCTTCATCAAGGAACCGAAGGTTCTCCAAGACCTGTTTGCCACAATCGGTCCGCGTTATGCAAACCGCAACGGCGGTTACACTCGCGTTCTGAAGCTCGGTCCGAACCGCGCTGGTGACGCAGCTGAAATGGCTCTCGTCGGTCTCGTCGAAGACGAAATCGTCGCAAAGGCCAAGAAGTCTAGCGATGCCGCCAAGTCCGAAGCCGTAAATATGGTGGAAGGCGAAAGCAAGGCTGTATAACACTTTGCATAACAACTTTGTGTTGTTTGTGTCATCTGTGTAATTGTACAGTAAAACTTTGTCACCCCGCTTTTTTAGCGGGGTGATTTTTTTTATTTTGTCATAGTCGCACTTATATCGCGGTTTCTTATGCTTTATGTGAACAAGAAATTATTGCATATTTTCTGTCTAGTGGCCTTTTTTACAGTAGCTGCTAGTGCAGTCAACTTGAGTTCATCTCCTTCTTTAAATGGTCGTAGCAATGTTGCTTTGAACCCCTCTTATACGGATGTACCTGTAGATTCTAACTATGTGTTGGGTCCAGGTGATTATTTGGACTTGGTTCTTGAGGATAATTACATTACCGTGCAGGTTTATCCAGATGGTTCTGTTGCTGTAGAGGAATGTGGCTCCGTTAATGTGATGGGGAAAAAACTCTATGAGGCAAGGGACATGATTTTGGACCTTGTATCCAAACGGTACAAACGTGAACTTAGCTTTGTTCAACTGGCTGCATTAAAGCGTTCTCGTATAAGCGTTATGGGAGCTGTTGGGATGGTGGGTCAGCATGTAGTAGAGGCCCAAACACGTTTGAGTTATTTGATTCGGGTTATTGGGGGGACACTTCCCAATGCTAATACGGAAGATGTTTGGGTGATTCGTGGAAAAGATACGATTCATGTAGATTTCAATGCTGTTACCGCCAAGGGCGATTTTGATTCAGATATTGTGCTGGAACAAGGCGATAAGGTTTATGTGCCTTTTGTGAAAGAGGCTGATAATGTGGTGCTGATTTTCCCAGGATCTAGGGCTAGCTTGACTTACAAGGAAGGCCGCACTTTGCAGGAATATTATGATTTGGCGGGTGGAAATCGTATGGGGAATGGAAACTTCAAATCAGCATGCGTTCGTGAGCCTGGGAAAGAAGCCCGCTGGATTACGATGCCCGAAATGAAGGAGACGAAGGTTGCTGCAAATACAGAAGTGGAATTTACGGCACAGGTGATGTTTGTCTATGTAGGTGGCGCTGTCACAGCAATGGGTCGGTATCCTTATGAACCCTCATGGCATGCTATTGATTACATATCGGCTGCTGGTGTTAACATTTTCACGGGTAGCTGGAATCAGGTGAAGGTATGGCGCGGCGAGGAACCCAAGGCTATTTCTGTCAAGGTTTCAGAAGATGAAATCATGCCAGGGGATTTGATTGAGATTCCTCGGAACCGCTATGAATCCCTTAAAGATTTTACTTTGTTCCTGGCATCATTATTGACGGTTGTTTCTTCCGCTCTTATTCTTTATATGAACTTCAAGTAGTCTTATGGAAAAACAGGAAACGATAGGTTTTATTGAGGTCTGCCTTCGAATCATCAATAATGATTTGAAGCATTTCAAATTGTGTCTAGCGATTGTGCTTATTCCTACACTAGTGGCCTTTGTTATGGTAATGTGGGTTATTGAGCCTACATATCGCGCTACAGCTATTGTGACGCCGCCGGGAAATTCTCAAAGCTCCTTTGATAGTGGTGTGAGCGGTTTTTTGGGTGGAGGCGGAAAATCTGGTGGTAAAGGTGGTTTGGCAGGGGCTTTTGGTTCCTTGTTGAGCATGTCTTCCGGCGATGAAGACGCCGATGTGGTTTGGACAATTTTGAATTCCAGGGAGTTGCACGATCAGATTATTGAAAAGTTTGATTTGGGAACACACTATGAATTTGAAGGCAAATTCCATGCCGATTTGTTGAAGGAGTTTCGTCGAAACTTTAGTTTTGAATCCAATGATGAAAATATGTTTGAGATCAGCGTTGAAGATAAGGATTTCAACCTGGCAGCAGAGATCATCACATTTTTACTAGAGAAGGCGGATTCTTCTTTTAACGCCTATAAAACTTCTCAAGCACGGCAATCTAAAGAGTATTTTGAGTTAAGGTTGGATTCTTGTGAGCAGAAGTTGGATTCCCTGTTGGAGAACTTCTCCAAATTCCAAGCCGAGAATGACTTTTATGACCCCGAAGTTCAGATTGCAGCGACACTTCATTATCTTGGTGAATTGCAGTCTCGTCGTGAGGACATTTCCATGGAAATGGCCTATGAAAAAGTGGATCGTGGCGAAGATAGTAAGCGTTATGATCAACTATCAAAGCGTTATCAGGGCGTGAATTCTGCGTTGAAGAACGCCTTAAATGGAAAGAATGGTAATGTAGGGATGGTCCCGCTGAGAAAATCTCCAGAATTGAGTGCCAAATATTTGCAATACAAGTCAGAGATAAAGGTGCAGGAGGCCTTACTTCAGATGCTGCGAGCCCAGAAGGAGGAAATGCAGCTGGAGGAAGCAAAGATGCTGACAAACTTGCATGTATTGGAGGCTCCGTGGGCGAATGACAAGAAGGTTTTCCCGCGACGTGGTTTGATTCTTTCTTTTGTATTCTTTGTCAGCACTCTTTTTGCAACAGCACTTTGCAGTTTCATTGCATTTATCGACGAAGAAAAGAAGAAAAACAGCCTGGTAGGGAAAGAATGGGAGTCCTTGTATAGAAGGCTCTGTTTTTGGCGTAAATAGTATATGTTGGCGCAGCTCGTAACGGAATTCCCGGAAACGGGTATTATGTTTGCCCTTGCGGCATTTGTTATGGCGGTGTTATTCCTTTATCGGGGAAATTTTTTTTCTCCGGCGCCCTTGTATTTTTTAGTGCAAGTAATGATGTTGGGCATTGCCTATACAAAATTATATCCGGCGATGACGGATTTTCATTTAAATACTTGGCTAGTTTGGATTGGTGGCGGCCTTTGTTTTTTACTGGGATGTGCCGCGACTAATTGCGTGTGGCGGCAGTTGGGCGGTACGATAGCCTATGTAGCACCCAAGCCAATGCAATGGTATAATTGGAAATTGCATTTCTTGCTGAGTTTTTCGGCTTTCGCGTTCTTTTTGATAGGGGTGATAGGTGTTATTTCTGTGGCAGGGAACCTCGTTCTTTTGACAAAGAATCCTTCTACGTGGCTTGATGGCCAGAATAGCCCTGTATTGAAGTTCTCATTCTTCTTTACGTCGAGCCCAATGGTGGTGGCATTATTTGCTTTATCTTCTTTCAAATCCATCAATCCGGTTAAATGGATAAGAACGGCGTCCAAGTTGATGGTTCTGCTTACAATATGTTTGAGTTTTATGACGTTTCCTAGTCGTGGCGTGAATATGATATGCGTGGGGCTGATCATCATACTTGCCAATTATTTGTATAAGCGCTTGTCTTGGAAGCATATGGGGGTGATATTCGTCTTCATCCTAGCTTTTTTTGTAATTGTGGCCTATTTGAAGGGACAGTACGGGGGGACGGATTTGGCTGAGGATGGGGTGGAAGCCGTCATGGATAAGCAGACGATGCGTACTATAGGTCTTTTGCCTTACAAGTATATTTCCAATAATTTCTGGAATCTGGATTATGCCTTTAATATTTCCAGCGATAAAGATGAACATCCATGGACATACGGAATAGACGCCTTCTTTGGTTTCACCCAGTTGATGCGTATAGGAGTCGGATTGCAGGAAAGTTTTGGATGGGATTCTCCATTTAACGAGCGTGTTGCGAAGGTAGGGGGGTTGAACACGATTCCGTATTTATGGGATGCATATAAGGATTTTGGTTATCCGGGGATTTTCTTGCTGCCCTTTTTTTTCGGCGTCCTTTTCACTTGTGTATACCGAAGAATGATGGAAACACACTCTCCGCTTTTGTATTTGCTTCATGCTGTTTTCTCGCTGTGGATTATACTATGGAATTTTACCACGGGATACAAGCAGGGAATGTACTGGGTATGGATGGGATTTTTCTTTATGATATGCAGTTGTAGTGGAGGCCGCTTTAGAAAATTACCAGCGGATTCTTCTGTTCCGAATGAAGTAGCCGTAGAGAATGAGGGTGATAACCAAATCACCAGCAAGGGTGGCCAGAGGGATGATGCTGCTGGGGAGCAGGAAGGAAACCATCAGACAGCAGATAACATTGGCTAGACCTCCAATGCAAACGAAGATACTATAGATGTGGGTCTTCTTTTCTTTAAGCATGAGGGAGATAGGCCCCATGCGAAAAGCCTGGAATAAGAGGGAGAGGGATAGAATTCGCAGGCAATATGCGCTGAGGTTCAAGTTTTCTGCGTTCCAGGGGGCTGCAAAGAAGAGAATTTGCAGCATAGATTCAGGAAAGAAAAAGAATGGCGTGCACGCAATAGCGATAAATAGGGTGAAAAAAATATTATCTCGTAGCAAGATGATGTTGTTTTTCTGATTGTGAAGAGTAATGAGGTTGGATGAGATAAAGAACACCATGAGCCCGGATGCTAGCATGATGAGTTTGTGGCTATAGAAGTAGCAACCGAGGAAGTTTGCAGAGGCGAAGTGATCGGCGCAATAGAGACCTATGGGAAGATAGGCGAAAGTGGCAAGGCTCCCGATGGCATAGGGAAAGGCCGCTTTGAGCATGAGTTTGAAGAATAGGAAGGTTCTTCGAGTGATGTGAAAAATACTTGTATGGAATACTTGGGTTACACCGAAAAAGAATGCGGGAAGTGCCGCAACAACCATGGCGACAGCGATAGATTCGATGGACTGGAACTTGAAATAGAATAGCGCTAGCACCATAATGGATGCATAACTGATGGCGTGTAGAATTTTGGAGAAGAGCAACTTTTTCCAGAATTGGCCAGAAATGAAATACCAGTCAAAAAATCCATGTTGGAAGATTAGGCCGGGAATAAGAAGGAGTTCTCCCCAGAATACAGGATGATGGAAGCGTATGGTACAAGTGAATATGGCCATGAGCATTGCGGTTCCCAGGGCACAAAGTAACCTGACTTGAAGGATATTTTTGAATAGAGAGCCTTTTGTGGCGCGCTTGGCAAAAAAGGCAAGTATGAGGGTACCCATTCCAAAATCGGCAATAGCTGTAAAAATGGAAAAGTCGGTTTGCAGAATGCCAAAGTAGCCGAAATTTTCTGTGTGGAGTACATGTGCAATGAAGTTATGGATAAAAAAGGATACGCCTTGAATCAGCAAATTCGCAAAGGCGATAATCATACCAATTTTGATATTTCGCATCACATGAAGCACAGAATAAAAAATATAAAGTTTTCCCATCGCGGAAAAGCAAGATTTGTATATTTTGCACATGGGAACGTTAATAGGCAAGAGTTCTTTTTTTAAGCCGGGACCTCCAGAAGAGCCTGGCCATGCTTATGTACCCATTGTGGAATTTTTGATGCGTGAATGTCGGGGGAAAGACATTCTTGATATTGGTGGAGGTCGTGGCGCCTATTCGTTTGAGTTGAAGAAAGCTGGCTATGCCCCTCTTGTTGTAGATATCAATAGTAGTGCACTGGAAGATGCTAGGCGAAGTGGCTTGGCGACGCGAGAGGTGTCACCAACGGAAATACTGGAAGATAAATCTGCTGATACAGTTGTGATGATAGAAGTATTGGAGCATGTGGAAGATCCAAAGGCATTTTTGCAGAAGGCGATTCGCTATGCCAGGAAACGGGTTTTATTCACTCTTCCTTGTACAGAAGGTTTTGAGGAACTTTTTCGATTGAATCTTACCTATGCTCACATTGCTGTTTCGGACCATTTGAGTCATTATTCTCAAAAAGAGATGGTTTCCCTCCTTGACTCATTGCATGTAAAATACAAGCTGTCTTTGGGAGACTTCGTTTTTCCCTATGCTTCCATTGTAATGCTTCGAGAATCTTTCAAGTGCAAGATTTTGGGAAAACTGGTGACTTTAGGGATTCGGGTTCTGAACCGCATGGGCTTTATTGAAAAGCGCATCCCTGCCCGTTTTTATGGGATTATTGAAGTAGAATAAAAATCCCACTTTTTTGTTTGACAAAAACAGCCTCTTAATCGATAATACTATGGGTTAAGGTTGAGATGTTTTTGTATCTTTGACTGCGAAATCGCGAGAGTGGCGGAATTGGCAGACGCGCCAGACTTAGGATCTGGTACCTCGGTGTGTGGGTTCGACTCCCACCCCTCGCATGCTTTTAACAATTAACGGTCGGTTGTATGCCGGCTCCCGGAGCGAATAATGTCCGTAGAAATCAAAGAAACAAGCGCAACAGTGCGTACTCTCGAAGTGACCATCCCCCAGGCTGATTTGAAGGCCCCCTTTGAAAAGAAGCTCTCCCAGTATAAGAAGCAGGTGGCTTTGAAGGGTTTCCGCCAGGGTCAGGTGCCCAAGGCCATGATTCTGAAACAGTTTGGCGACAGCATCCGTCACGAAGTGGTGAATGAGACCATTGATGCCGTTCTCAACGAGGAACTGAAGAAGGCAAACATCATTCCTGTTGGCCAATTGAAGGTGAAGGATTTTAAGGACGACAAGGAAAGCGACATCAAGATTGTGGTGGAAGCTGAAATCGACCCGGAAATCGACATCAAGGGCTATGACAATACGGGTATTACCGTTCCGGCTACCGCTGTGCACGAGGAAGAAGTCCAGGCTGAGTTCGACCGCTTGGTCCAGATGTGGAGCAGGGACGAACACGTGGACCGCGAAGCCGGCAAGGGCGACGTGGTTGTAGGCAACTACGAAGAAGTGGTGATTGATGGCGAAAAGCAGGAACTTCCTGAAAATCGCGAATTCCGCAGCCTCCTTGGCGAATCTGCTTCCCCGGGATTTGATGAAGGTCTCATGGGCGTTAAGGCTGGCGAAAAGAAGGAAATCAACTTCAAGTATCCCGATGATCACAAGGACGAACGCTACCGTGGCAAGACTGCCCAGTTCAAGGTGGAAGTGACGGATGTTCGCAAGATTGTGCCTCCTACCTTCGATGAGGAATTCTGCAAGCAGGTGGGCGTGAAGGACGAAGCTGAATTGAGAAGCAATTTGGCCGAAAGCCTCGCCAACCAGAAGAAGGACGCTGCCAAGACCAAGGCTGTGAACGAAGCTATCGACAAGCTCATCGAGCAGAACCCGTTTGAAGTACCGGAAGGCCGCGTGCGCGACCTCATCAAGTGGTCCCTGAACCGTAACGTCCAGGATCCTAAGGATGCAGTAGAACCCACGGAAGACCAGATCAAGGATATGGGTCCGGAAGCTATCCGCGAAATCAAGAAGCATCGCATTTTGGAATTTGTCGCAACAAAGGAAAAAATCAAGGCATCTCAGGCTGCTGTGGATGCTCGTCTCCAGGAAATGGCGAACGCCTATCACGTGGACTTTGAAACCCTCAAGGGCCACTTCCGCCAGTCTGGCCGTATCAACGGTCTCCGGGACGAACTCCGCTTCCAGATGGCTGCCGACTTCATCGTGGGGATTCGCCCCGCGGCTGAAGAAACCAAGTAATACAGAGGTAATATGATTATTCCTACCGTCATTGAGACCACCGGACGCGGTGAACGCGCCTACGATATCTACTCCCGCCTGTTGAAGGAGCGCATCATCTTCCTGGGAACCCCCATCAACGATGAAGTGGCCAACAACGTCATGGCGCAGTTGATTTTCTTGGAATACGAAAATCCGGAGAAGGATATCACGCTGTACATCAACAGCCCCGGTGGTTACGTGTCGGCAGGCCTCGCCATCTATGACACCATGCAGCATGTGCGGCCAAACATTGCCACCATTTGCATCGGTAGTTGTGCCTCCATGGCTGCAGTGCTTTTGGCTGCGGGCACCAAGGGCAAACGCTATGCGCTGCCGCATTCCCGCATTATGCTGCACCAGCCCTCCGGTGCTGCCACGGGCCAGTCTTCTGATATTCAGATTACGGCGAAGGAAATCGTCCGCACCAAGGATACCTTGACCGAGATTGTGGCGAAGCATACCGGAAAGGCTATTGACGAAGTCCGCAAGAAGACGGACCGCGATTTCTATATGGGACCGGAGGAAGCCAAGGAATTTGGCGTCATCGACGAAATCTTCGTCCCGAGAAAAGAGGGAGTCTAACTTTCATGTACCGAAACGGAAGGAACCATCCTGCTGTCACTTGTAGTTTCTGCGGCAAACCCGCAGAGCAAGTGGAGAAGATGATTACGGGAGCCGGAGTCCAGATTTGCAGTGACTGCGTGACCATGTGCCATCGCATCATTGAAGAGGACCGCGCCCGTGCCCAGCAGAAGGAACAAGAAGTTGCCGCTGCTGTGGAGAAACCCCTTCCGCGTCCCTCTGAAATCAAGGCTCACCTGGATGAATTCGTCATCGGTCAGGAAGAAGCCAAGAAGGCTCTCTCTGTGGCCGTGTATAACCACTACAAACGCCTCCGCTATCGTCAGGCTCACAAGGATGAGAATGATGTGGAGGTGGAAAAGTCCAACCTGCTTTTGGTAGGGCCTACAGGCTCGGGCAAGACGCTTTTGGCCCAGACCATGGCGCGCTTTTTGGATGTGCCCTTCACGATTGCTGACGCTACCGTCCTTACGGAAGCGGGCTATGTGGGCGAAGATGTGGAGAACATTCTGGTCCGTTTGCTCCAGGCTGCCGACTACAATGTAGAGAAGGCGGAACGGGGCATCATCTTTGTGGATGAAATCGACAAGATTGCAAGGAAGACGGCGAACCCCTCCATCACCCGCGATGTGAGCGGCGAAGGTGTGCAGCAGGGTCTTCTGAAAATTCTGGAAGGGACAGTGGCTGCTGTACCGCCTAAGGGTGGACGCAAGCATCCGGAACAGGCGTTGGTGCAAATCAACACCCGGAACATTCTCTTCATTTGCGGCGGTGCCTTCGAGACCCTCGACAAGATTATCGCCCAGCGCGTGAACAAGGGCGGCATGGGTTTTGGTGCTGACATCCGCAGCGAATCCGACAATACCTTGAGCGAACTCTTCAAGCAGTTGGAGCCGGATGACCTTATCAAGTTCGGACTCATTCCCGAGATTGTGGGACGCCTCCCTATTGCTGTTGCTTTGGAAGAACTGGACGAGACCGCCCTCCTGAATATTTTGACGGAGCCGAAGAACGCTTTAGTGAAGCAGTTCAAGAAGCTTTTCGCCATGGATGGCATTGAGCTGGAAATCACTCGTGATGCCCTCAAGGAAATCGTGCACGAGACCATGAGCCGTAAGACAGGTGCCCGCGGGCTTCGTTCCGTGATGGAGCGCGTGCTGCAGCAGGCCATGTTCGAGATGCCGGGTTCCGACGTGAAGAAGTTATCCCTCACCGCCGAGATGGTGAAGAAGGGCCTTACTGTTGCGACTGCTGGGTCAAAGAAAAATTCCAGTTCCACAAAGAAAGTAAACAAGAAAGTCGCTTAGAATGCGCACGCCGTTCCAGTAAAAACAGTTTTGAATAGCGCGAGTTTCTGATGAATACCTTCGATTTTAAAAAGAGTTTTGCGCTTCTCCCTTTGCGAGATGCTGTTGTATTCCCCATGACCACCCGCCGCATTCTGGTGGGTCGCGAAATGTCTCTCAAGGCCTTGGAATATGCCGAGGCTCATGACAACGAAATTATTTTGGCCGCACAGATGGACATCAACATGGAGGAAATCAAGAACCCCATGCTGGATTTGTATTCCGTGGGTGTGTCTGCCCATGTGTCCAATGTGACGCCATTCCCCAACGGCTGCGTGAAGGTTGTGCTGGAAGGGGAGTTTGTGGTGGACCTCCGCTCCATTGTTGTGGAAGACGGGATGTTCAAGGCGACTGCAGCCCCGCGGAAGGAAGTGGCCAAGGAAAACGAGAAGAGCAAGGCCTTTAGCGAGGTGCTCACCAAGTTTAGGGAATACGCAGTCAAGCGTAACATTGCCGAAGGAATGGTGGATGCCTTCTTTGGCATGGAAAACCATTTGAACGCCTACTATGGAATGATTCCCTTTTTGCAGGTTTCCCTTGCAGAAAAGCAGTCCTTCCTGGAGATGAATTCTCTGGATGAGATGGCGGAACGCCTGATGGCGCTCATGGAAGTTTCGGAAGACAACGAGAATGTACTGGTGAAGGTGCAGCAGAATGTGCGCCAGAAGATGGCCCAGCAGCAGAAGGAATGGTTCATCTCCGAACAGATTCGCCAGCTTCAGGACGAATTGAACGATGGCGAGAATGGCACCGCAGAGCCGGACCAGCTCCTCAAAAAATTGAAGGCGAAGAATTTTTCCCCTGCCATCATGGAAAAGATGGAAGAGGAAATCAGCCGCATGCGCCTGATGCACCCCACCACGCCGGAATATGCGGTGTGCCGCAATTATGTGGACTGGTTCCTTTCTATGCCTTATGGGGTTTACAACGAAACGGTTTTGAACCTGAAGAAGGTGAAATCGGAACTGGATGCCAAGCATTTTGGTTTGGACAAAGTAAAGGACCGTATTCTGGAATATGTGGCTGTGCTGAAGCTTACGGGCACGGAAAAGCATGCGCCTATTCTTTGCTTGGTTGGCCCTCCGGGTGTTGGCAAGACGACGCTTGTGGAATCCATTGCAAAAGCCATGCAGCGGAGTTTTGTGCGCATTACCTTGGGTGGCGTTCGCGACGAAGCTGAAATTCGCGGACATCGCCGCACGTACATTGGCGCCATGCCTGGCCGCTTTATTCAGGCACTCCGCCGCGCCAAGTGCATGAATCCGGTGATTTTGCTGGATGAGATTGACAAGATGGCCAGCGATTTCCGTGGTGACCCGGCCAGCGCATTGTTGGAAGTTTTGGACCCGGAGCAGAATCACGATTTTAGCGACCACTTCATGGAAGTGGGCCTGGATTTGAGCCGCGTGCTGTTTATTGCTACGGCAAACTCCGAGGCGGAAATTCCCGATGCATTGCGGGATCGTTTGGAGATTGTGCGCCTGCCGGGATATTACGCCCACGAGAAGAAGCAGATTGCGGGGAAGTTCCTAATCCCGAAGATTTGCGAGCGGAGTGGCGTTGCCCTCGGTAAGGACGTGAAGTTTTCGGATGATGTCATCGAGACGGTCATTCGGCAGTACACGCGCGAGGCTGGCGTTCGCGAGTTGGAACGCTGCTTGGAAAGCGCTGTGCGTCACCGTGCCAAAGAGATGGTCATTGGCAAGAAGGTGAAGCCGGAACTGACGGAAAAGCAGTTGCAGGAATACCTGGGCGTGCCTCGCTTTTTGGAGAACCGCCTGCCGGCTCCTGGCCGCTGCGGCGTGATTACGGGCCTTGCCTGGACAAGCGTTGGTGGCGAAATCCTCTTGCTGGAATGCATGCTGTTGAGCGGTAAGGGTCACCTGATTATGACAGGCAAGCTAGGCGATGTGATGAAGGAATCCGCCCAGATTGCCTTGAGCCTTGTGCGCGAGAGATTGCGTCGCTACGGTATTGATCCGGAGATTGTGCGGAAGACGGACATCCACATTCATGTGCCCGAGGGCGCCGTGCCGAAGGATGGACCTTCTGCAGGTATTGCTTTGACGCTTGCGTTGTTGAGTGCCTTTACCCGCACGCCTGTTTCGCCGGAGATTGCATTCACGGGCGAGGTGAGCCTTACGGGCGATTTGCTCCCCATCGGTGGCCTGAATGAAAAGGCCTTGGCCGCTCAGGAAGCGGGCGTGAAGACGCTCTATTTGCCGGTAGGGAACCAGAAGGATGTGACGGAACTTCCTGCGCCTGCGAAGAAGGGTCTGAAGATATTCACTAAGAAGCACATTGACGACATTGTGAATGAACTCATGCCGCCGAAGAATCCGCCCAAGGGTACGTCGCGGAAAAGTTCATCGCGGCCGGTTTCATCGCGGGCCAAAACGGCAGTAGCGGGCAAAGGTCGTGCGGTAAAAACTGCAGTAACGGGAAAGAAACCCGCTGCGAGTCATAGCCGCGCAACGAAATCTATTTCGAAAAAACGCTGAAAATAGTCGGCGATATTTCGCGCAGAAAATAAATGAAAAAAGCGATGCTTACAGCACCGCTTTTTTATAGGCGATTTCGTTGCGAGAGCATCGGCAGACCAGAGAAGATTATCCTGATTCTAGCCGATGCGGTCTTCTTTTACACCTGGGCCTGAACAGCGGTCAGTGCGATGGTATAGACGATGTCTTCCACCAGGGCGCCGCGGCTGAGGTCGTTCACAGGCTTTGCGAGGCCCTGAAGCATAGGCCCGATGGCGATGGTGCCCTGGGCGCTGCGCTGCACAGCCTTGTAGCCGATGTTGCCTGCAGAGAGGCTGGGGAACACGAACACGGTTGCCTTGCCGGCTACAGCGCTACCGGGGGCCTTCAGCTGGCCAACGCTTTCCACGGTGGCGGCATCGTACTGGAGCGGGCCATCGATGGCGAGTTCTGGATGTTCAGCCTTGAGCTTTGCGGCAGCTTCGCGAACCATATCTGCGTCAGGACCCTTGCCGCTATTGAAGGTGGAGTAGCTCAGAAGAGCCACGCGGCTGGGAAGGCCGAAGGCCTTTGCGGTTTCATCGCACTGGAGGGCGATGCCTGCAAGTTCTTCTGCAGTGGGATTCAGGTTGATTGCGCAGTCGCCATAGACGTATGTCTGGCCAGGCATGCACATGAAGAACACGGAGCTCACGGACTTCACGCCAGGAGCAGTCTTGATGACTTGGAGAGCCGGGCGGAGCGTGTCTGCGGTGGAATGGATGGCGCCAGAAACCAGACCGTCCACTTCACCCATCTTGAGCATCATGGTGGCAAGCATCACGTTGTCGGCGAGAGCGGCGCGGGCGGCTTCTTCCGTCATGCCTTTTGCCTTGCGGAGTTCCACCAGAGTGGGCACGTACTTTTCTGCAAGTTCTGCACTGGGCTCGATGATTTCGATGTTTGCGGGGAGGGTGACGCCTTCAGCCTTTGCGGTGGCTTCGATGTCAGCCTTCTTGCCCACGAGAACGGGCACTGCAATCTTCCTTTCTACGGCGAGGCAGGCGGCCTTGATGGTGCGCGGTTCTGCGCCTTCCGGGAGCACGATGCGCTTGATGGACTTGCTAGCCTTTTGGAGGAGACCTGCGCGGAACATGGCCTGAGAGGTTTTGCGTTCGGCGGCCGGAGCGGCGAGATTTGCTGCCAAGCACTTTTCGCATTTGAGCAAGCGGCAATCGCAGAACATATCTGCATCTTCGTCGGTAGCAAAAATCTTGGCGTCGAGAGCAGTAGCCAGAAGTTCGTTGAACTTGTGGGCCACAACGGCATTCATGCCAACCGCACCTTCAACAACCACGGCGTCCACCTTGGAGAAATCCTGCTTGATGAAACCGGCGCAGATTTTTTCCATCAGGGCTGGAGCAGCGTGATCTTTGAGAAGAGCCACGGCGTCATTAGCGCTGACTGCGGCTGTTGCGCTGTAAGTTGCAGAAGTCATGCCAGCCTTGGCGACGGCATCCACAACACACTGTACTTTTGCTTTCATGTCCGCTTCGGTAGCGGCAACCAAAATAACTCGATTCATAATATCTTCCTTTTTTATGCAAAATTGTATTCGTCGGTAATGTCTTCTTCGTCCTTGTTGTACATCCAATACTGATTTACGTAAGCGTATTCATCTTCGACCAGATTGATCTTTATGAAGTGCTTGGTTTCCAGGTAATGGAAGAGGAGGGCGTCGTTCTTGCTGAGGGCATCCACCATTGGGGAGCTCACCACGAGAGTGACTTCGCGGAGGTGTCCCTTGTTGTAGGCGCGAGACATCCAGCGGTCGATCATGCCGAGAGTCGCTTCCAGCGTGACGATGCGTCCGCCGCCACGGCAAATGGGGCAGAGTTCCGTCTTTTCGGTCATGAGGTTCACGCGGACGCGCTTGCGGGTCACTTCCATGACGCCAAAGCGACCGATGGGGGCCGGGCTGATGGGAGCCTTGTCGCGGCGGATGGCCTTGCGGAATTCCTGGAAGACGGCTTCCCGGTCACCATCGGATTCCATAGGAATGTACTTGATGATGATGAGGCCGCCCACATCGCGAAGTCGAAGTTGCTTTGCGATTTCGCGACAGGCGTAGAGGTTCGTTTCCAGAATGGTCTTGGCAGAATCCTTGCCTGCGTTCCGAGGCATGTTCACATTGATGGACACGAGGGCTTCCGTCTGCTCGATGGTCAAACTTCCCTTGTTGTATAGGGAAATGCGACGCTGCAAGGAACGGGAGTAGTCGTTCTCAATCTTGAAGTGCTCGAACAGGCTTTCATTCTTGTTCCAGAGTTTCACCTTGTTCAACTTGTCCGGAGAAAGCACCTTCAGGTAATCCCGGAGGGCGATGTATTCGTCCCGGTTGTCGATGTACACATAGTCGGTGTTTTCGCCAAAGTATTCGCGGACCGTCTGCTCGATGGAATCGGATTCCTCGTAGATGCAGGTTTCGGCAGGCTGGTTTTCGAAGTTGAACTTCGTCTGTTCCCACTTGCTTTCCAGTTCGCGCATCTGCTTGCTGATTTCAAATTCGGATTCGCTCAGGCCGTTGGTGCGGACGATGTAGCCCACGTCGCGGCCCTTGAGGCGGCGAACCACCTTCTTGAATTCACGACGCTTGGCGGGGTCTCGTTCCCGTTTAGAAACACCAATGAAGTTGGTGCCCGGCATGCAAACCAGGAAGCGGCCTGCAAAGCTCAAATGGGTCGTGAGGCGAGCGCCCTTGGTGCTGATGGGTTCCTTTACCACCTGCACCATGATTTCCTGGCCTTCCTTGAGAATCTTGTCGATGGAGATTTCCTTTGCCACTCCACCCTGGTCATCGTCATCGCCGTATTCCTTGCTCAGGAGTGCGTCGCGGTCCATGGCGTCTTCCTGATGGAGGAAGCCGGCTTTTTCCATGCCGATGTCGATGAAGGCGGCCTTCAGTGCGGGGAGCACCTTCTGGACCACGCCCTTGTAGATATTTCCGAGGACGCGGGTAGAGGAAACGCTTTCCACCACAAGTTCCGCAAGTTCTCCATCTTCCATGATGGCGATGCGCTTTTCATAAGGCGTCTTGCTGATGAGGATTTCGCGCTTGCACTTGTTGCGGCCACGTTCGTTCTTCAGGCGCTTCGGCGGGCGGACGCCCTCGTCGTCAGCAAAGTTGTAAAGGTCTGTGATGTCTTCCTTGTCGGAATTGTACATCCAGAACTGGTTCACCTGGGCGTGGTCGTCTTCGATGAGTTCCACAGACATCTGGTGCTTGAATTCCAGATAGTGGAGCATTCTCGCTCTATCGTTTACGAGAACCTGCACCATGGGGGAGCCAACTACCAGTGTGACGTTCTTCAGGTTGCCTTTTGCGTGGGCCCGAGCCATCCAGCGGTCAATCATGCCGAGGGTGGATTCCAAGGTGGCGATGCGCCCGCCGCCACAGCAAACGGGGCAGAACCTTGTCTTGCCGGCATCGTGCATGCGAGTGCGGGTAATCTCCATGAGGCCAAACTGGCTGATGGGCGAGGGAATCACATCCCCTTTATCGCGGCGGGCCGCCTTGCAGAATTCCTGGAAAACCGTATCCCGGTCCGCATCCGTCTCCATATCGATGAAGTCCACGATGACGATTCCGCTCACATCGCGCAGGCGCAGCTGCTTCGCAATTTCGCGGCAGGCGTCGATGTTTGTCTCCAGGATGATTTTGCCCTGGTCTTTTCCGTGAACCTTCGGACCCGTGTTCACGTCGATGGACATGAGGGCTTCCGTCTGCTCGATGACCAGGTTTCCACCGCGGGGCAGCGGAACTTGGCGCTGGAGGGAACGGGCGTAGTCGTTTTCGATTTTGAAGTATTCGAAAAGACTTTCGTTGGAACTCCACAGCTTTACCTTGTCCAGCATGTTGGGGGCAATCTGCTTCAGGGTGTCCCTGATGGAGAAATATTCGTCCCGGTTGTCGATGTACACGTAATCCGTGTCGTCGTTGAAGTATTCGCTGAGGGCCTGCTCCATGGAACCCGCTTCTTCATAGATGCAGGTTCTGGCCGGCTGGGCCGCAAAATTGTCCTTGGTGGCAAACCATTTGTCTTCCAGAGTCCGCATCTGCTGCTGGAGGCTTTCCTCGCTAGCGCTCATGCCCTCGGTGCGCACAATGTAGCCCACATCGCGAGCCTTGAGGTGGTTTACCGCCCGCTTGATGGCGCTCCTCTTTTCCGGATCCCGTTCCCGCTTGGAAACGCCAATGAAGTTGGTGCCCGGAAGGCAGACCAGAAGTGTGCCCGGGAAGTTGAGGCGCATGGAAAGGCCTGCGCCTTTTCCGCTGGCGGGTTCCCGAATCACCTGGACCATGATTTCGTCACCTTCCCGAAGGATGGATTCGATGGCCACATCGTCGAAGGCGCTGGTTTCGTCGTCTTCGTATTTCCGTGTGAGGGCCGCCTTCCGATCCATGGCATCCTCTTGATAGAGAACGCCGTCTTTCTCCAGGCCGATATCGATAAACGCGAGCCTTGAGTTCGGAACGATCTTTTTGACAACCCCTTTATAAATATTGCCGAGAATGTGACTTGTAGATTCCCCTTCTACGAAAAGTTCGGCAAGTTCACCATCTTCCATAATGGCATAGCGCTTTTCGTAAGGAGTCTTACTAATCAAAATTCCGCATTTACACTTGTTCGTCATTAAAAACCTTAAAAAGCAAAAAAATTTGAACACCCTCAAAAAGCTTCCATTCCATGGAAACTCTTTGTGCCTAAAAAGGTCCCTAGTAGACGATACCACCAAAAACGCCCTTTAGGCTCAGGGTAATGTAAATATAATTAGTGGATAGGAACCAGTGGAAATGGGTTGGCAAAAATAGGCTGATTTAGTTATCTTTCTGCTACTATGGAACGTGAAAGCTTCAAATCAAGACTCGGTTTTATTCTCATCGCTGCAGGTTGTGCCATCGGCCTCGGCAATGTTTGGCGTTTCCCCTATATCGCTGGCCAGTATGGCGGTGCGGCTTTCGTGCTTCCGTATCTCGGCTTTTTGCTCCTGTTTGGGCTTCCCATCTTGATGATGGAACTTGCTGTGGGTCGTGCTGGTCGTAGTGGCGCGGCTATGAGTTTTGATAATCTAGAGCCGAAGGGAACCTACTGGCACAAGGCCAAGTTCCTTCTGATTTTTGCCAACTATGTACTCATGGCTTTCTACAGCGTGGTTACGGGTTGGATGTTCTATTACTTCTACAAGATGGTGACGGATGTTGAGTTTTTGCAGGGAACTCCGGAACAGATTAGTGCTGCTTTTGGCGAAATGCTTTCCAATCCGTCTCTTCTCATTTTCTGGATGACGGTTGCCATTGTTCTTGGCCTTGGCATTGTCTCTCTTGGTCTCCGAAGGGGTGTGGAGGATATCACTAAAAAGATGATGATTTGCCTTTTCGCCATCATTGTGGTTCTTGCCATTCGTGCTGTGACGCTTCCTGGTGCAGATGAAGGCCTCCGCTATTATTTGATTCCATCCTTGGATCGTTTGACCCAATCGGGCAAGGGTGTGGGCGAGGCTGTGTTTGCTGCTTTCGCACACGCGTTCTTTACGTTGAGCATCGGTATTGGTTGTATGACTATTTTTGGTAGTTACATCAACAAGGATCACTCCCTCCCGAAGGAAGCCGCTAGCGTTTGTATCTTGGATACCTTTGTCGCCTTGATGGCAGGCATCATTATCATTCCTTCTTGCTTTGCCTTTGGTCAGGAACCTGGCCAGGGTCCGGGACTTATCTTTGTGACGCTTTCCAATGTGTTCGCCCAGATGCCGGGCGGCCGCTTCTGTGGTGCGGCCTTCTTCCTGTTCATGAGTTTTGCCGCCCTCTCTACGCTGATTGCGGTGTTTGAAAACATCGTTTCCTTCTGGATGGACTTGAAGGGTGTTTCTCGCAAAAAATCTGCGGGCTGGAACATCATCGTGGTGATACTCCTTTCCCTCCCGTGTGCTCTCGGCTTCAACGTCCTCGCAGGCTTTGAACCTTTCGGTCCGGGTAGTTGCGTGCTGGATTTGGAAGATTTCTTCGTCAGCAACACAATGCTTCCGCTGGGCGGAATATTCTTTGCCGTGTTCTGTAGCAGTCGCTATGGTTGGGGCCAGAAAAACTTTTTCAAGGAAGTGAATACGGGTAAGGGCCTTAAGTTACCCGTCAACATGTTCATCAAGGTCTATTTCAGGTGGATTTTGCCGATACTGATTGCAGTACTCTTGATACAGGGCTACATGAGTAAATTCGCTCCTGAACTTTACGCAAAAATTTTCGGATAAAAGGGAATCCCTTCGCTTGGCGGAGGGATTTTTTAAGGAATTTTGATTTATGGAATTCTCTCGTGAACAAATGGCTGAAAGTTTAGCCAATCTGGAAAAGCGGATTGAAGCAGCTTGCGCGAAGGCTGGCCGCACTCGCGAATCGGTGAAGCTCATTTGGGTGAGCAAGTTTCACCCCATGGAAGCGGTGGAAAATGCACTCGCACTTGGTGCCAAGGATTTTGGCGAGAACCGTGTTCAGGAGGCGGAATCTAAGTTCAGCAAGCGATTGTTTGCTGTTGACGGAACTCCTGTGCAGTGCCATGTGATTGGCCCGGTACAGAGCAACAAACTGAAAAAGGCCGCCATTGTTGCCGACTGCATTCACTCCATCGCGAGTATGGAAGCGGTGGAAAAATTGGAGAAGGTTTGCGCTGCAATGGCTGGCGAAGATACTGCGACGGGGAACTTCGCCGGCGGCAAGACTTTGGATATTTTGTTCCAGGTGAATGCTGGTGAGGAAGAGACCAAGAGTGGGCTTGATGTTCACGAAGCAGAATCCTTTCTTGAGGAACTCGCGACTATTGCGGGCTCCTGCGATGCCGATGGCAAAAGCGAAAAGTTTCCGCATTTGTGCTTTCGCGGGCTTATGACTATCGGGAAGAACACAGGCGTTGCAGAAGATTCTCGGGAGTGCTTCGCCTTCCTCCGCAAGCTGCGGGACAAGTTCCTCGCCCGTGGCGGCGTATTCGCAAAATTTGACCAGCTTTCTATGGGCATGACCTTGGATTTGGAAGTAGCTATCGAGGAAGGCTCCACCATGATTCGGGTAGGCACCGCCCTCTTTGGAGAGCGGGATTACAGCAAGCCCGTAAATGACCCTGTTTGATGGAACCGCACGGTAATTGTCACGCGGCTTTTATGCACTTATGAACTCTTGGATTTTCATCGTTGTCATAGCACTTGTGGCCATCGCATTGATTGGCCGCATTCGTGATGCACGAAGGGGGAAGGGCGTTTACCGCGGGCCTCGTCATGGTGGCTTCAAGGAGTATCTCCAGGATAAAGAAAAACTGAATGCATGCCGTGAGCGTGTTCTTTTTGGTCGCAAAACGAATCGCTTCAAAATAACCCGCCACAAATTTGGCAAGAGCTATTGGAAGGCTTTTCGCGTGCAGTTCCGCAGCGAGACGGTGCCTTTCATTCATCCGGAAAAAGCCGTGGGCCTTGATGCGGTTCTCGCAGATGATCAGCATGGAGTTTTTGGAGAGGCGGCGACATCGGCCATTGTGGCGCGGGCTGCTGCAAACGACAAGCGGCATCATTACCTGCTACAAAACGTATATATTCCAACCCATACAGGGTACACGGAAATAGATACGGTGCTTTTGCACGAGACGGGCATCTATGTTTTCGAGACGAAGAATATTTCGGGTGAAATTTCTGGTGACTTGGAAATGGAGCGCTGGGAACAAGTGCTCAACGCAAAAGTGAAGCACACGTTTTACAACCCCATTCGGCAAAATCAGGGTCACATGGGTGCGCTCCTCCGGCAACTGAAAATTCGTTTGGAAGAGGCGGAGGTTTATTCCTTTGTGGTGTTCAGCGACCGCTGCGTTTTGAAGAGAGTTCCTGCCTGCGGCGAGTTTGGGAACATTGGAAATGGTTGGCAGGTGGTGCATTTCGGGGAATTGCTGAATGCCCTAGGGAGGGCTTTCTCTCGGCGGCCCGCAGTATATACATCCAGACAGCTGGAAGACTGGTGTCGGGAATTGCAGTCCTGCGTGAATGTGGGTGAGGCGGTAAAGCAGTCCCATCGCGCATCTGTGCAGAAACTTCACGGAAACTAGCCGTTTTTTTGGTGCAGGGCTCGCGCTATATGTGCCGCGCGGTATAATATGCCCGCGGCGATAGTTTTGGATACTGAAGGTATGCAAAAACCCCGAGCCGAGTGCCGCGACTGCGAACTTGTTCGCAGGTCATGGCTGAGGTGATAGTTTTTGCGTTCTGAAAGAACGAAAAACCCCGAGTCACAAGGACTCGGGGCTTTCAGCGGGAAGAGCGAGATTCGAACTCGCGATAGGATTAAGTCCTATACGTCCTTAGCAGGGACGCGCCTTCGGCCAGCTCGGCCATCTTCCCAATCTTGGGGCTTAAATTTTACTTAATTTCGGGGGAATTTTCAAGGCTTTTGCCTAAAAAAGCCCCAAAAAGCCCCCGCAAATCCTGCAAATTCACCAGATTTCCACATCAAAACTTATCAAAATGCTAAATTCAAAACAAAGAGTGGCTCTTCCCGCAGGCAGAGTCCGTTTGGTGTTTTTATGGCGAAAAAGAAGAAAAGAAAGAAAAAAAGTCCGTTGATTGTCCGCTTTTGCAAGGCCGTGGCGGCGTTTGCTCTGGTGGGTCTCATCTGCTGCATCCCGGCGTATATTTTCGTGTTCAAGGTGCTTCCGGACCAGGACCCCGAAAAACAGTTCAATCGGGAGACCATTCTGCAGGTTCTCTCCGGTGAAACCCGTGTGTTCTATCGGGATGGAAACACCCTTCTCGGCGCCTTCTTCGATGCCAATCATCGCATTTATGTTCCTTATGGCGATATTCCAGAAAACATCGTGAACGCTTTGGTGGCCGCAGAAGACGCCGCCTACTGGAATCACAACGGTTTCAGTTTCCACGGATTCTTCCGCGCCATGGCGAGTAATATCAAGAGTGGCCACATGCGTCAGGGCGGTTCCACTCTGACGCAGCAGGCGGTAAAAAACATCTTTGGTCGCGAGGAGCGGAGCATCAAGGAAAAAGGGAAGGAACTCATCAACGCCCTCCGCATGGAAACGCATTTTTCCAAAGAAGAAATTCTGGAATTCTATCTGAACCAGTTCCATGTCTCTGGCACGGGAAAGGGTGTTGCCATTGCGGCCCAGTACTTCTTTGACAAGGAACTGAAGGATTTGACTCTTGCGGAATGTGCCTTTATTGCAGGCTCCGTGAAAGGCCCCTTCAATTATGACCCCTTCATTCAGCGGAATGAGGAGCGTCGGGATAAGGCTCTAAAACGCGGAGAGGAACGCTTGCGCTATGTGCTTGGCCGCATGGTGGAGGAGAAGTACATTGAGCAGAGCCAGATGGATGAGGCTTTGGCCACACCGCTGAATTTTAAGCATGGCAATTTCCGCTTCACCATGAGCACAACTCTGGAACGCATTGAGGAAAAACTTTCGGGCGAATTCTATCAGAAGCTCTTTGAGGAAAAAGGCATTGACGATTGGCGCAAGGCGCAACTGGAAATTGTCACCACGCTGGATGCCCGCTCTCAGGATGCGGCAAAGCGCGCCCTGCAGAACAACATCAGCAATCTGCAGATGCAGCTTGGCGGTTTTGTTCTCCCGAAGGCTGAATTTGCAAATCGCGCCCAGAGTGCCCGCAAAGGGGATTACCTCTACGGTGCTGTGGATTCCGTGATGTTTGATGCCAAGGGGACGCTGGTGGGCTTGCGGCTGAATTTTGGTCAGTTGAAAGGCGAGGTGAATGCCGCTTCCATCAAGGAATTTGGAGCGCAAGTCAATAATGACCCTGCAAAGGTTTTGGCTTCCCAGTTGAAGAAGGGAGCCATCGTTCTGGTTAGTGTTTTGGACGAAAAGAAGGTGGGCGGATTTGTGCCCTGCAAGATTGAAACGGAGCCTGTACTTCAGGGCGGTTTGGTGGCCATTCAGAATGGCATGGTGCTTGCAAGCCAAGGCGGATTCCACAATACGGGCTATGACCGCAGTTTCAAGGCCCTCCGTCAGTTGGGCTCCAGCTGGAAGCCAATTCTTTATGCCCTAGCATTGCAGCATGGTTGGCATTATCTGGACGAATTGGAAAACGATTACAATGTATTCCAGTTTGTGAATCAGTTCTATTTTCCGCGCCCTGACCACAAGAATAAGGGTGATGTGGTGACTATCGCCTGGGCCACGACGCGTTCTGAAAACATTGCGAGCATTTGGCTGTTGGAGCATTTGCTGGACAAGCTTTCTCAGGAGGAATTTGACGAGGTTGCTGCCCAGAACGATTATGCCCGTGGCGCCGAGGAAGAGGAGAAGGCCTACTTTACGCGTTTGCGTGACAAGTATGGCTTGATATTGAAGGATGGCGCCAAGCAGGAAATTGAATTCACCAAGGCCCGCGATGCTCTTGCCCGCAAATATGAGGAAGAGGGAAATATCGCCAAGGCATTGGATGTTTGGAATCTGCGGTACGGCTTCTACAATGATGTGGCTGTAAAGCAGGCAAAGAAAGACGGGAAGATTCTTGGCTTCATCGATCACAACTACAAGAATTACGCCGAGGTATTGCGGAAGCGCGAAGGTCAGGAATTGGACCCGGATGTAGCGGCAACGTTACCGCCAATGGATTCCGTAGTGCTGTTCCGGAATTTCACCTTGGCAGATGTGAAGCGCCTCTCTACTATGATTGAACCGGTGAATCCCGAGAAGGATTATCTGGAAGCGAGCGAACTCCGTTACTGGCCCGATTTCCGCAAGTCCCTCTCCTTTGCGGAATATGCCCGATTTGCAAATGAGATTGGCATTCACCAGAAGTTGCAGAAGGTGTTCAGCATGCCTTTGGGCGTGAATGAAATTACCCTGGGTGAAATCAGCACTGCATACCAATCCATGTTGACGGGAAAGGTTTACAAGTGCAAGGATGGCGACTGGACCGATGCCTGCTTCATCAAGGAAATCAAGGACAGAAACGGCAGCACGATTTTCCGCAATGCGGTGGAATCCAAGGAAGTGCTGAACAGTGATGTGACATCCCAGATGGCGGTGATGCTTCATTCCGTATTCAGCAACGGAACAGCCCGAAGCCAGTATAATGCAATTAAGGTTGTTTCGCCCGATGGAAAGACAAGCCTCCGGATTCCGGCCCTCGGTAAGACGGGTACTACCAACGATTACAAGAATGTGGCCTTCATGGGAGCGATTCCCACGTATGTGAATGAGAAGAATGGGTTGGCATTGGATTCTGTGATTGCTATCGGAAGTTACGTGGGCTTTGATGATAACAAGCCTCTGAAGTCGGGAAGGACTCGTATTGCAGGCGCTAGCGGTGGCCTTCCGCAGTGGGCTGCTTATGCTAAGGAAGAAATTGAAATCCAGCGGCTTCCGCACCAGATTGATTTCTTGGATATTTCTGTTCTTGCTTCTGGCGATGTGCCGCTGCTTCTGGAAAATGAAAGAGGCGAATTGTCTGTGGATCCTATGACGGGCATTCCAGTCCCCGCGGGCTCGGGAGCTGCGGGCCGCCCGCTACCTTGGCTGGACCTTCCGGGATATGCTCCTCCCCAGGTGCAGGCGAAGGCCGCCGAAAGCATTGCGGAGATGGGAATTGTGACCAGCATGCCCATGCCTGCGGAAAATGCTGAGGCGGCGAGTGCAGCTCCTGCAGAAGATAATGCAGGTGGAGCTACTGCGGGAGAAAATGCCGCCGGGACAGCGGTGGCACCTTCAGGCGAAGCGGCATCTGGCGTGACGATTACAGAAGTTGCTCCCGAGACAGCGCCTGCGGCTCTTCCTAAAGATGATGATTGGGATTTGCCCGCAGACTTCGACGGCAACAATGCGTTTGTTCCTATAGAGGCGGAATAGTTCTTGAGATTGTTGAAGGAGCAGAGAATGAGATTTCAGATGCTTGGTTTTGCGTTGTGGATGACGGTCTGCCTTCTTGCGGGCTGTGCCGCAAGTGGCCCCGCTCCCGCTGTAGTTCAGGAATCTGTTGCGAATCAGGAATCTACTGCACCGCAAAAATCAGCTGCACCGCAAAAAAATGTACAGTCGCCGGAGGCTGCTGCAACGCAGGAATCTGCGGTTCTGGAAAATGCCAAGGCGGAAGATACCGCTGCTTCGTCATCATCTGAAGGAACTTCCAGCGACACTGCGGTTCCCACTTCTGCAGCGTCTGCTGTTGTTTCGTCAGATACGAATGCGCTCCAGTCGCAAGAAATGCCGGAACCCGCTTCGTCCACCCCATCTTCATCAGAATTTGTAGACCCTTACGTTGCGGTTCCTGCGCTAATCGAAACGATTTTTGCAAACGCAGATTCTTTGTACAAGCAGGGCCTTACGGATTCTGCAATCGCTTATGTGGAGCGCTTCCGCATCATCAAGCCGCTGTGGACTTCTTGGGAAACTTTGGCGGATTCCTTGCGGGTGAAATTTGGCAAAACGCGGGCCGAGCAATCAAAAAAATTCGAGCCTCTGGTTCTTGAAATTCAAAATATGAATCGGGCGCAGTCCGCTTATAGCATGGTTGCTGCGGCTGTGGACAGCTTAATCAGTCTTTCTCCTGGTGATTCTCTTGTGGGCTGGGCCGCACTTCAGAAGAAAACCGCTTTTGACAACACGCTTGCCAAGGCGAAAAAAGAGAAGGATGAAATCTGGAATTTGGCAGATGTTCAGGGCCAGTTTGAAAAGGCTGTGGAGCAGGCGAAAACATTCCAGATGCGCTATCGGGATTTTGAAGATTCTCTTCAGATTGCAGACCTTATCGCTAAAATCCAGGCGTTGATTGGTTTCAGAGATTTGGAAGCCAATGAATTCTGGAACAAGAATGATCCTAATGCTAAAATGGCGTCCGTCGATTCCTTGATAAAGGTGGAATCTTTTGCCGAGGCAAAAAAACTTTTGGAACTTTTGAAGTACAGCACCCTTCGCGCAGAGGCTGTAGAAAAATATAAGGGTTTAGCTGATGCCTATTGCAACAAGGAACGCAAAACTACAAGTCAGATTTTTGCGAAGGCGCAGAAGCAGAAAGATGTGGAGAAAAAACGGCAGTTGCTGAATGATGCCGTTGCACCTCTGGATCGTTGCCTTGCGGAATTTCCGGAATACAGTCAGCGCGGAAAAGTGCTGGACAACAAGAACTTCCTTTTGAAGGAACTGGCCAAATGATGGATGCTTCCCAGTTTGGCGAGTGGTGGCAATACGGTCAGTATCCGGCATTCTTCATTCTTGGTCTTGTGGTAAGTCTCATCAATAGCATCGCGGGCGGCGGAAGTTCCCTCAGCCTTCCCATCATGATTTTCCTCGGGATGCCTGCCACAGTTGCAAATGGCACCAACCGCATTGGCCTCATTGTGGGGAACCTGAGCAGCGTTTTCAATTTGGCGAAGCATGGATACCTCAACAAGAAAATTTTTCTGCAGTTGGTAATCCCTACACTTGTGGGTGGTATCATCGGCATCTTCTTTTTGGTGAACATTGGCGACAAGATGTTTCAGGCGATTATCGCCATCGCGATTTGCCTCATTGTCATCTCTAGCAATGTGTCCAAAAATGTCTTTGGGAAGCCTCCAGAAACGCCTCCTGCGAAACTTACCTTAGGCGGAGCTCTCGGATTTGCAGGGGTGGCAATTTACGGCTGTATCGTGCAGGTTGGCGTCGGCTTCCTGCAGATTCTCAGTCTCAATCGCTATACAGGCCTGGACCCCATTCGGGTCAACGCCCTCAAAAACGCCCTCACCACAGTATTTCTCTTGCTCAGTACGGCGGCTCTTGGAATTGCTGGCAAAATTGACTGGCCCATTGCCATCATCATGGCTGCAGGCGCTTATCTCGGCGGTTACTGCGGCAGCTTTCTGCAACGCAAAAAAGGCAATAAATTTATCCGCCGGTTCATCAACATTACAAGCCTTGCCATGGCGGTGTATCTGATTGTAGACCTGATTCTGGATTAGAGCTCGGCGCTGCTGCGCTTTTGGGCTTGCTTTTCCTTCCGCTCGCGGCTGGCTCTTTTTTCCAGCGTTTCGTCGAGGCCGTTGATGAGATTGTCTCTTAAAGTCTCGTCTCCAGCGGCCAGCAGTTCTTTTTCTTGACGGGGAAGTTTTTTAATGCGGGCTTCTAGGCGGAGCGCGCATTCCTTGCTTTCGAGTTCAAACGTGCGCAACACGCACTCCGGCGGAAACGCCTTTGTGAATTTGGCACCCTTGCCACTTTTATGTTGTTCAAAACGCGCTTCCACATCTACAGCATATCCGGTGTAAATTCGGTTTCCGGCACAGCGTAGCATGTAGACAAAATGAGGCATGGAGATAATCTAAAAAAATAAACCCCGAAGTAAATCGGGGTTTGCTGTTTTGCAATAGTTGCGATTAGTAGTTGATGGCGATGTAGAAACTACCTGCACCAAAGCGGTGGTCGAAGGCTTCAAAGCCGTCCCACATGGCGTCCCAGGCGAGCCCAATTTCAAGTTGTGTTGCAGAATTGCGGAAGCACACCAGGCCCATTTCCAATCCACTGGCAAGGCCGATGGCGAATTCGTTGTCGGTATCCATGTGCTCGTCACTCTGGAGACCAAGGCCAATTCCTGCGCCTGCATAAGGAGAAACGCTTCCTGTGCTGAAGAAGTAGCGGCCGCCAATGAGGAAGGCTTCGTGCCACTGCCATTCATCGCCAAAGGACATGTTCATGTTGTTCATGATGGTGATGGCGCCATGGGGTGTGGTTTCAAAAATACGTCCGTAGTGGAATACAAAACCCATGTCCCAATCCATGCTCTCGTTATAGTCATCTTCCCAGTTGTGCCACAGAGCAACGCCAAGGCCATAGCTCACGTAGTTGCGGGTGGGGCGCTTGTGGGCAAATTCATCATTGGGATCTCCGCTGCCAGAGCCGTACCCGTGTTCAACAGGAACCACATAAACCACTTCCGGACTGGATTCCTGATAGGCACCTGCGGGGGCGTAGGCGGCAGCATCGGGAGCATTTGCGGCAAGGTTTGCGAGAGCGGATTGGACAGCGTATTCAATCGCCACGTCCAAATCGTCGATGGAGCCGGCTTTTTGCTTTCCGGAACCAGCAACAGTGCCGTTGTTCAACTGTTCGCAGACTACCACGAAGGTGGAGCCCATGGTCATGATACTCGTGCGAAGCTGGATGCTTTCGCTCCCTTCTACAGGAGTATTTCCGGTCTGAGCAACGGCGGAGCGAACTATGGATTGCACCATTTTAGGTGCATCCGGAGAAAATTCAGCGCCAGTGGGTTCTAGAATTTGAACGTTTGCAGCAAAGGTGATTGCTGCGAGAAATAGAATGGAGGTAATAATCTTCTTCATGAAGTCAAAGTTAATAAACATAACGAGGTTTATCAGCACAGTCTTTCGAAATAATCTATTTTAATGGCGTAGAATTGGATTTGCAAAATCGGCGATATCGCCAATTTGAAGAACTTCGTGATTTATGAATAAAGCTGCCATCATTGTTGCTGTAAGTCTGCTCTTGAGCCGTGTTCTCGGAATTTTCCGCGAAATGCTTTTGGCTCACGCCGCAGGTGTCTCTCTCGAAAAGAATGCTCTCGATCTCGCCTTCATGATTCCGGACATCTTGAATCATGTGGTGAGCACAGGTTTCCTGTCCATTATCTTCATTCCCATTTTCACGGGCTACAAAGTTCGGGACGATAAAAAGGGTGGCTGGTCGTTTTTCAGCAATGTGCTGAACACGTTTGGCATTGTGCTTCTGATTCTTGTGATTCCGGCCTTCATCTTCATGCCTCAACTGTTACAGCTTTTAACAGTGGAAGGTGCTACGCCCGAACTCATTGAACGCGCCGCCTACTATGGCCGTATTATTTTGCCGGGCCAGATTTTCATTTTTGTGGGCAGCATTCTCGTGGCGGTACAGCACACTCGCAAGCAGTTCCTGATTCCTTCCATGACGGGTCTCATCTACAATGTTGCAATTGTAGTGGGTGGACTTATCGCCATTTATATGGGAAAAGTGAATGGCGTGGATTATGGTTTGGAAGGCTTCGCCTGGGGCGTTCCCGTGGGTGCGTTCATCGGTTTTTTTGCGCTACAGATTTGGGGTGCCAAACGGGGCGGTGTCCATTACGATTTGATTTGCAAGCCTTTCCATCCCGATATTATTCGTTATTTCAAAATGATGCTCCCCATGTCTTTGGGAGTGGGCTCCATGTTTGGTCTTGAATTTGTGATAAGGAGTTTTGGCGCGAATTTTGGAACGGGCGGTATTTCCAGCCTCAATTACGCTTACCGCGTGATGTATACATTAGTGGCGGTCTTCGGATTTTCCGTCAGTGTCACAAGTTACCCCGATATGGCGCGGCTTGTCAAAGAGGGCGAGATTGCACAGCTGAACCAGAAAATCTGGAAAAGCCTTTCTCGCATGTTCTGTATCTTGATTCCTGCGGTGGTGGCGGTATGGGCTCTCAGTTTTCCGGCGGTGCGCATCCTCTTTGAGCGGGGAGCCTTCCAGCGAGAAACGACGGAAGCCATTACAGAAATTCTTCGGTGGTACTTGCCCGTAAGTCTCGGGCTTTGCCTCCAGGCAGTGCTCGTCCGCAGCTTCTATGCCGCAGAGCGCATGTGGGCGCCGACGCTTCTCAATACGGGAATTTTTGCTCTCACGATTCCGGCGTACTTGCTGCTTGGCGCCCCACTGGGAATTAAATCCGTACCTATAGTAGGTGCTGTGGGTGCCATCCTTCAGGTGCTCAGCATGATTGCTTTATGGGGCGGCAGGAACGGTACCGATGGTATGCGGGAAGCCCTCTTGAACATGCTTCGCGCCCTCATCGCCTTTGGCATTATGATTGCGGCTGCCATCGGGCTAGATCATATTACGGGCGAATTTGTCCGCAGTACAAACCTCTTTATCCTCGTCATCTATAGCGGTGTAGTGGGGACGATTCTTTTGGCAATGACGTTATTCATCCAAAAACTTTTGGGTAGTAACGACGCTAAAGACATCATGAACGAGCTTCTGGGAAAAGTTCTGCGAAAGTTGCATTTAGCGCATTAACGCTCAATCTCACGCGATGAATTTTGCGCGATAATTTTCGTGCAATGATACTTTCGCACAGTAGTATTTCAAAAAGTCCCGCGATTCCATATCGCGGGACTTTCACATAATACAGAGAAATAGTAGCAAGCCTATTTTCGTCTAACTAGTAACTGCCAGCCTTTAAGTCGGTATCTTTAGATGTATTGATGGTAGAAACATATTTGTCCCAAAGATATTTGGGGCAATCTACCTTTTTGTAATAGTAGGTGGGATTGTCTGCGGCTTCAAACCAGTCTGCGAACCAGAGGCACCCTTCGTACAGATTTTTGTTCGCTGTAAACAATGCATCGCATTTCTTTTTCACGCAAGATTTATAGGATTCAGCTGGCAAGTCGTAATCATGAAGTTCTTCTTGGCAAGTCGATAACAAACCACCGTATTGTTTTCCAAGCTGGCTGGAACTAACGCCAAGTTGCTTGGATAAAGCGTCAAACATACCTACGCCACCGCCTGGAACCATAATGTCGAATTGCCCTATTTCAACATCTCCACCAGTGTTTGAGGCGAGAACAATGAGTGTTTTCCCAGCCAGGGGTTTGTGAGAAATCTTATCGCCATTATGTCCTCCGCCTTTGAACTGGAGTTGGAAGCATTGACCGCATTGGGCGTTGCTCAACGAGGTTGCCACAAAAGCGTAAGATAATGTGTCATTCACCTTGACAGGAGCCATATCGGTGCATGCATAAGCGTTACCTCCTTCACAGGCGCTCTTGGTTCCCTCGTATCCGGTCCACCATTGACTTGCGTTGGGGCTTAAAGTAAATGCGGGGATTTCGTCACCATTCAGGCTACAGTTGCGAGCTACAACAAAAGGAGTTGCATTTGTATCCACGTTGTCTCTTTGGGAGCAGTGGGGTTTGCAGGCATCCCAATAACGTGAACCCCAGCCATCTTTTGCATTACCGGAACTCAGTTTTTCATAGTTTGCAATGGGGTAACCATTGGGATCAACTGCACCCGTGGAGGAGCTGGATACTGCGGGAATGTTTGCGGAGGAGAGCGTGGGATCGTAGTTTTGATTGGAACTTTCAATTGCGGGCTGATTTGGATTTTCTCCGCCATTTTCGCTTTGTTCCTTTTGGGCCCTAGCTTCATTTACTATGTCGGGATTCAAAATCTGCAGAATATTGATATCAATATTCTCTACAATGAAGGTAATTCCATCCGCTGCAAGAATGGAACCGTTTTCTGCAATGAATGAACCCACAGGATTTCCTTGGGCATCGGTAACTGTTCCATCCTCGTAAATCAAATAGTCTACATCGCCGGGAAGCCAGTGGCAATTTCCTGTAACGATGAAATCCGCATATTCTGGATAGTCGCCTATTCCAGATACGGTGCTACTATCGCTGCAGTTCCATGCCAAAAAAACTGCCCCTGCAAGGATGAAAGATTTGAGCAACGGATGCTTCATGTTCTCTCCTAACAAAAAGCCGCAGTTTTCGCCGCGGCTTCAATTCAATATGTTATCCCAATTCCCACGCCGGGGTGAATCCCGCTATCAGTCGCGGAACTTCACCTGCTTGGAACCAGCAACAACTTCGCCGATCTGAGTCCACTTTTCGCCCTTGGCTTCCAAGTGGGCCACAACCTCGGCCTTGTCGGCAGGGTCGATGAAGATGAGCATGCCCATCCCCATATTGAAGGTATTGTACATCTCGTCCTTCTCTACAGAACCGGCCTGCTGGATGAGCTTGAAGATCATCGGAGGGTCCCATGTAGTGCGGTCAATGACGACGTCCACATTGTCCGGAAGAATGCGGGGGATGTTGCCCTGGTAGCCGGAACCGGTGATGTGGGCGAGGCCCTGAATCTTCTTCTTGTCGCAGAGTTCGATAAGGCTCGGGTAGTAGCTGCGGTGCGGCGTAGCAAGGGCTTCACCGATGGTCTTGTCCATGCCATCTACGAGAGTATCAACTTTGTAACCAGCTACATCAAACAGCACCTTGCGGGCGAGGGAGTAACCGTTGGTATGGAGGCCAGTAGAAGGGAGACCGAGAATGATGGTGCCCGGTTTAATCTTCTTGCCATCAATGATGTTGTCGCGTTCCACGACACCCACGATGGTACCAGAAATATCGTAATCGCCAGGGCCATAGAATCCCGGCATTTCGGCAGTTTCACCACCAATCAAAACGAGACCATTTTCACGGCAGGCTTTTGCCATGCCCATGACCAATTTATCCATGACACCCGGTTCCAAACGGCCCGTAGCCACATAGTCCAGGAAAAACAGAGGGCGAGCGCCCTGCACCAGAATATCATCGCAGCAGTGGTTCACGATGTCCTGACCCGGCAGTTCGTGAGTGCCCATTTCGATATCAACCTTCAGCTTGGTTCCCACGCCGTCAACGGAGCTGACCAGAACGGGATCCTTCATGCCCAGGTGGTTCAGTGTGAAGAGACCACCGAAATTGCCGACGTCACCCAGGACGCCTTGGTTAAACGTGGAACGGACAGATTTTTTGACTCCGACCATAGCTTCGTCAGCTCTGGCAAGGGAGACACCTGCGTCTGCGTAATTCATCTTTTTTCCTTTGCCCGCGTGGGCATTATGTATCGCTCAACTATTGAGCGTTTCGTTTTTCGTCAATATTTCTCAAAGCATCCAAGATGAGGCTGGTGGTATCGGACATCTGGTTGATGTTCACGATTTCCGGCATCAAATGGGTATCCAACTTGAACAGGGTGTCGTCACCCCAGGAGAGCATCTTTTCCAGTGCGTCTGGACCTGCCAGTTTGCCACTCTGGGCACAGCAGATACGACCATCCTGGAAGGCAATAAAGCCTTTCTCTCCATTGCATTCGAAAATGACCGTTCCCGTGATGCGGCTCTTTTCCATGGTCTGGGCAAAGTCGATAAAGGGGAGCACCTTGGCGGAAGCCAACAGGGCGAGTCTTTCAAATTCGTCAAAGGCCTCGTTCTTGGCGCGGAGGCGATCGGCAACAACCTTATATAGATAAACCACCACACTGGGGTTTGCATCCAGGAACTTCACAAACTCATCTCTGGGAATGTGGAGCACGGTGCAATCTTCCGCAGCGACTACGGCGTTACTGGTGGGTTCGTTGGTCAAAATGGACATTTCGCCAAAGCAGGCGCCATCATCCAGGTAGGCGAGGGTGCTATAGTGACCATCGGGAAGAACCTGCCCACAAATTTGGGCTCTGCCGCTTTGGAGTACACAGAAGGAATCTCCAACGACTCCGCCTTCAACAATTATATCGCCTGCTTCGTATTCGCGGATTTGGGCATTCAACAATAAAAAGTCAGCGCATTCGCGGGGAACTTGCTGTAAGAAAGGAATGCCAGCTTCGTAGCTTGTGGCAATCCAGTCGCCAATGCCATTATGAATTTTTGCCATAGTGTCTATAAGATAAAAATATTTCGGTACCACTTGGGTTCGTAATCTTCCAAATGGGAGGGGTGGAAGGTACGAATTAGGTCTTTCAGGACGTTTTCAGGCTCCGAGACCGCACTTTCATAGAAGTCGTTTCCGCCGCTTCGCCCCTTTTTCTTGTCCATCTGGAACACTTTCCCATTTTTCCAAGCTTTCAAGCCTTCTACCCGGGGCTCCGCGGCGAGGATTTCTTCGGGCGTGCCGTAGGGTCCGGGATTGATCCAGATTTCGGCTTCGTTCCCCAGAGCGAGGATTTCCTCCAGGGTGAATTTCAGCTCCCTGCGCGGGTCGTTTTCCCACAGGTAGCAACCACCGGCATCTTTGATGAGTTTTGCCGTGTAGCTGTTGCCTCCAGGCGCATACCATACACCTCCATGGACCATACCTGCAATAACTTTGGGGCATTCCCCTTGTGCGGCGATGTTATGGGCCGCGTTTTTCCATTGGTTGTATTCGTTCTTACTTTGTCTGTAAATTGCAGATGCTAACGTATCTGCACCCAGTAAAATCCCGTAGGCCCTTATCCATTCGGCTTTACCCAAGGGCGATTCCTCCTGCCATTCGGAAGAAATCATGAGGGGGATCCCGAGGGTGTTCAGCCGCTGGTAGTCGTCCTCGCTCCCGCCGGTGGCGAAGGTGATGACTAGGTCGGGTTTTAGATTCACCACTTTTTCCAGAGAAAGCGTGGGGCCGTTCCCGACTTCGGGCAGAGAGGGCTCGCTGCCGTGAGCTCTACGATAGAGGGCACTGTCGGCGATGTAGTCCGCTGTTCCGACGGCGATGATTTTCGAGGTGAGGCCGAGGCGCTTGATGAAGCCGAGGCTTGCGGTGGAGAGGGGGATGACGCGCTTGGCGGGTTCGCGGATTTCAAATGTTTTCTTGAGAGTGTCGCGCCCTACGATGGAACGGACTTCCAAGGCCAATCCGCCCTCAAAAGAGCCTGTTTGGAACCTCTGGGCATCTTCGGGTTCTTGCCAGGAAATGTTGGCTTTGCCCCTGTTTTCGTCTTTGAGGCAGGGGTCCCGGTCGGCCCCTCCGCAACCCACCAAAAAGATAATAGCCCACAAAAAGGGGGCGATTTTAGCCCGAACCCCCACTGGAAGACCGACCGAAAATGCACCTAAATCGTTGATTTTTAACACTTTATGAAAATTTTTCATACGCAGTGGCCAAACATAATGTATTTTATAGGGCGTAATTCCTTTTTTGGAGTAGGTCTTTATGAAGACAAAAATAACCTCTTTTTATCTGGCAGCACTGGTGTGCGCCTTGACCTTTGCAACCGGAGCCTTTGCAGACACTGAGTCTGGTTTCTATGAAAAGGAGCACATCCGTGGATTTGTTTCTCTCGGTGGCGACTTCCGCGGTATGCGGAGCCAGTTCAAGAACTATGTAAACAAAACGGCTCTTTACGGTGTGGAGAGTGAAGACTACAATACCTTTGACTGGTGGTATATTGGTCTCCACCTGAACATTGGTGCCCAGTACAAGCAGTTCCTTACCTGGTTTGACATCAACTTCATGCCGACCCAGACTTCGGATCGGCCCAGTTCTGAGGTAGACGATATGCCATTATATGATGTTCGTTGGTTCACATATGGTGCAGACTGGATGTTTGGTTGGAAGCTCTTCGGTGAAAATACAGTCATCAACTTGATTCCGGCTGTGGGTTTTGGCTTTAACCTGATCAACTTCCATTTGGCTTCGAATTTCGAAATAGGAGATGCCACTCTTCGTGACCGTTACTATAGCACCATGGCCTCCACCTTCAATTCCGAATTGGAACTCCGCTTGGAATTAGGCCAGTTTGCTCTCGGTATCTATGGCGGCTATAAGGTTGTTCGCTATAACGAACTTGAAATTGAAGGCAAGACTCTTGAAACCATCAAGTACGATACGGATAACGTGGGTGACACCTGGTTTGTCGGTCTCCGCCTCACCTGGATCTTCCTCAGCGATTGGCAGTCCAAGGTTCAGAACAAACTCTAATACTTGACGATTAGTTTGTAAGAAAACGCTCCTCGAAAGGGGCGTTTCTTTTTTATGAAACTTCACAGCATTTTTTGTGGTGCGCAGTTTTCATTTTGAATTATTACGAAGCCAAACTGAAAATTTTTACGGAAGCATCCTTTGCTGGCGGATTACTGCCGGCCACCTTATCCATGGCAATGTAGTAGGCGCTATTGTCTCGGAGGGAGCAGTCCGTTTTCCAGTGAATCCATCGGCTGTCTTTAGGGTAGGTGAAGTTCCAGCCCAGAAGAAGTGTGGGAATTCCAAGTGCCCTCAATTTGTCGGGTAGAGGCGCGAACTGGCCTTGGGAACTGAAGAGAATTACGGCATCGATTTTTCGGTAGGTAGCGAAGAGGAGGGCGTCTTGCATGAGCCCCATGTTGGGCGACTGTCCGTACTCGCAACTCTCTGCGTAGTGTATCTGGAATCCAACGTAGCGCAGTTCCCGCTCAAAGCAGGAGATTCCCGCTGTGTTTCCTCCGTAACGTTTGGGATCTTTGTAGGGGTGGTAGTAGTGGCATTCCATCAAGGCGAAGTTGCGGTCGGGCGCGAAAAGCCGCAAGGCTTCTTGCCGTGCCCAGTTTTTGATGCCTCTGAAATCCAGACGGGAATGGAAGGGATGGTGGAAGCGGTAGTACTCGTTGACTTTCTTCAAAGTGAATCCATCCACAAAGAGTGCGATGTGGAAGGGAGGTTTCTTGGTCATGGACATCTCCTGATGTTTAAGGTTTCTATTCCTTAAAACGGAGATGACTATCAAATCTTGCCGTAAATTTTTTATTTACAGGTGAAAAGTTTTCTGGACTTCAAATCGTCCATGAGGGAGCCTGGCATCCAGTTTTCCAGCGCCTTGTAGGCGGCATCGTCCAGGGTTTTGCACCAAGAGTTCTGTTTGGCTGCGTTGCCTTTGTCGTGCTCGATGCGGATGAGGTTCAGTACAGCGCACCAGTAGCGGATGGATTTTCCTGTGCGCTTCAGATAATTGGCGGCGCTTGCCTCGTAGATGCTGGCAGCTTCGTCATAGCGCTTGAGGCGGTAGAGCATGTCTGCCTTGATTTGAAGCATTACCGGATGGTTTGGAGATTTGGAAAGCCCGCGGTTGGCAAGCTTGAGTCCAGTCTCGAAATCTTCTTTGTCGTAATACATCCAAATTAATGGTGTGAGGAACAGGGGCCAGAATCTTTTGGACTCTAGGGAGGCGCTGTCTAAAACGGCTAAGTATTCGTCCCGGTGGTCCGACTTGAAAGGAACCCAGCTGAAGCTTTTGTCTACATAGTAGGCATAGATGGCGTAGAAGGCGCGGGCCTCTTGTTCTTTGGATTCTTCAAAGAGTTTTGCCGCAGAGCGTGTTTGGAGAGCTCCTTTTACGGAATGCCCGGATTCACTTTGCACGTAGCCCAGTTCAAATTTCCGGAGGGCATCCCAGAGGCCTTCGGATTTGCATTTTTCTAGACTAGCGCCTGCTTGCTTCAATGCCGTGGTGTCGCCCAGATCATCGTACATGCTGACTTGGACAATGCTTTCGATGACGCAGCCCACACCTTCATTTGTCTTCCTCAATTGCTGTGCAACGGAAAGGGCTTCCTTGTACTGCAACCTCATGGTGAGTTCCGTCACCTTTTCGGCGCTGGCTTCCATGGAGCTCGACAGCTTCAAGGAGGGGCTTTCGGCAAAAGCCAGCCCCAAAGACATCAGGCATATAGGGAGGGTGAGTCGGACCATATCCGGCGAGCCTTATTTTTTTCCGGCCTTCTCGGCTTCTTCAGCTTCCTTGGCGGCCTTTTCTGCTTCTACGCTGGGGATCTTGCATCCGTCAAGAGTTTCGAATTTACTCTTCTGGACGGTGACGATTTTTGTGTTGGTGTTGGCGCCACGCTTGAAAATGATTTCGCCGTAGATGCCCTTGAAGGAAGGCGTATTATTGATGGTCGTCGTAATATCTTTTGGATTCTTGGCGAAGGCGGTAAAGACGATGTTGGCGGCATCAAAACTTAAGCCGCTGACTTTATCGGCGCTGGGTTCCGTGCCCCACTTTTCTTGGAAGGCTTTTGCGAAGTTGTCGTAGGCTTCCTTGTTCTCTTCCATGTCCAGAGCGGGCACGCTGAAGAAGGAACTATCCACCAGGCGCTTCCCTTGAATCATGAGTTCGCGACCATACCAGCCGGAAGTTCCGAGGAAAATGCCAGAGAGTTTGTTGAAGGCCACCTGGCTCACCATGGCGCCTGCGCTACCAGGGTTGGTGGCCGGGATGAAGATGCCCGGGATGTTGAAGGTGGAATCCTGCATGTACTTGCGGCGCTCGCCAGCATTGATGGCGTCGATGTCATTTGCCCCGCGGGCGATATTCCTGCGGCGGTTCTCCTGCTTAAAACGCACGTCGCGGAGAAGGTCCAGCTCCGTCTTGTAGTCAGGAAGTCCTTCCTCGAAGTTGCGGAAGGCGACTACGTTACCGCCACGGCGGTCCACTGCCTGCGTAAAGCTCTGGGACATGGTGGCGCCATAGTCACCCAGAGGGCTCAGGATTGCAAATTCGCGAATGGAGAGGCAGTTGGTGGCAAAGTCTGCAATGCTCTGTGCCAGGTTGTCCATGGTGATGTTCACCTGGAAGATGTTGGGGCCAAGTTTTGCGATGCCGTCATCTGTTGCTGTCGGAGTCAGCATGGGAATGTTCTGGTAGTTGCTTCCTAGCCAGGCGGCGACTGTGGCTGCCGGAGCACTCATGATGGGGCCCACGATGGCGATGATGCTATCCTGGTTGATGGCCTGCTGTGTGCGCATTAGGGCAAGAGCAGCATCGGCCCGGGAATCCTCGATGCGGATGGCCACCTTGCCTTCCAGTCCAGCCTGTTCGTGGGCCAGATACACGCCTTGGATTGCGGCAGCGCCAAATTCGGCAAAATCACCAGAAAGGGGAGCCAACACCAAGACTGTGGGGAGTCCAGAGCCAACGCCCTTCAAGGATTCCACACCCTGCTCGGCGGTTTTCTTCAAACTTTCCTGGATGTCTCCATTGTTGAGAACCTTCTTGTACCAGTAGCGGGCAGAACGGTACCGCTTGGCGTTCTGGCTTTCCCTGCCAATCTGCAACTGCATCCATCCAATGACATCCTTATCCACCGGGTACTTCTCCAACAGGGCCTGAAGCTGGTCTGCGTTCAGGAGGGATGCCGCCAAGGTCTGGATGGTTACATCTTTGGTATGGCTTCTGGCAGCCGGGTTTTTGGAGTAGGCGAGAATCCGGAGCATGGCTTCCACGCCATCATAGACATTGCCCGTTTCTACAAGGACAATGGCGTGGGCTAGTTCCATGCGTTCCCGATATTCGGAGGTAACATGGTATTCCAGGAATTTGGAGGAGAGTTTGAGCGCCTCTTCCCGCTTGTGGTCCCGGAGGTAGCACTCCGTCAACATCACGGCGATTTGGGAGCCGTCATGGGTCTTGAACTTGATTTTTGAGTTCTGAAGGATGGGCGTGGCTTCTGCGCACTTGCCCTCTTGGATGAGTTTTTTTGCCTTGGCGACTTCGTCCTGTGCGAAGGAGGTTCCTGCAAGGAGAAGGGTAAAGAGAATAAGAAGTGCTCGGTTCATAATGCTTGCGTTTAGTCTTCTTTGGCTTCCTGAACAATTTCGTGTTCTTTCTTGATTTGTTTCTGGAGCGATTCCGGGAGTTTGACCCAGTCGATAATATCCACGCGGAAGGGGAGGCCACTATCGGCGAAAGCCTTCTCCACGGCGGTCATGTCTTCAAAGGAGAGAGCCTTTTCCGAAATGACGGCCAATTCCAGTTCCGTTTCAGGGGTGAGATCCACTCCAGTAACACGGGAGCCGTAGGCCCAGACATCCAAGCCCTCAAAATGGAGGTTCACGATGCGCTGGACGGTTTCTAGCTGATCTGATTCTAAACAAAGAGCCATAATGGGTAAAATATAGAAAACAGGGGGGAGTCCCATAAATTTTTGTATCTTTCTACATTTGTAAAATGGGCTTAATCCTTGCGCTGTACACTATAATCCTCGTTTTTATCGCAATTTCCAGCTTTCGGCGGGTGTCTACGGTTGCAGATTTTTTTGTGGCGAGGAAGGGGGCATCCACCTTGGCGGTGACGGGGAGCCTCGTTGCCACCATTTTAGGCGGTTCTGCCATCATAGGGGCTATTGATGCGGGCTCGGAATTGGGCGCAGCTTCTGCATGGTTCATGATTGTGGGGGCGTTGGGTCTTTTGGCACTTCTCCCGTTAGCGAAAAAAGCCTACGCCCACGGCCGCTATTCTCTGCCCGATTTGATAGAGAACTTTTATGGGCATGGACCCCGAACGGTTGCGAGCATTGTAATTCCCGTTGCCTGGACGGGAATCGTAGCGGCTCAGATTATTGCTGCGGCGAAACTCCTCCAGAGTTTTGTGGAGATTGACTATTTCGTCGCAGCTGTGGTTGCCACGATTGTTTTTGTGGGCTACACCATGGCGGGCGGGCAGTATTCCATTTTGCGGACGGATTTTTTTCAGGCTGTTCTCATTATTTTGGGCTTAGTACTCCTTGCGATTTTTGCGTACGTGAATGGCGGTTCTGATTTTTTAGCTGGTTCTACAGCACATAAATCATTCCCTTTCAATGAAAATTTTGGACCGCTCACGCTGTTCCTTTTGCTGCTGACGTACGGAACCACATTTACGGCAGGGCCCGATATTTTCAGCCGCCTCTTTTGCGCACGAAACAGCGCCACTGCGGCCCACTCCATTCTTTTTGCCGCTGTGGTTTTACTTCCCATAGCGGGGATAATCGGGTTTCTTTCCTATTATGGTGCTAGTTTGGAGGGTGGAAGTGGTGCCCGCATCATGCAAATCGCAAACCAGGTTTTGCCGGCGTTTCTGCTCCCGTTGATAGGGATTTCCCTTTTGAGCGTGGTCCTCAGCAGCGCCGACACTACGCTTCTCAGCAGTTCCATCATCTTGTGCGAACTACTAAAAAAGAGAAAAGGGGATGGGCAAGGGACGGTGCAGTCGCTGGCACTTGCTCGCGGGATGATTTTTGTCAATGGCGTCTTTGCGCTAGTGATAGCCCTCTACTTCAACGATATCATCGGGACTCTTCTTTTGGCATTGGCCGTTTACGCTGGCGCCTTTACTGTTCCCATCCTGTGGGGACTTCTTGGATTTCGGAGTAAATCCCGCTACGTCACCGCGGCAATTACCGTGGGCGGTATTCTCGCCCTCATCGGAAAGTTTGCGTCAACTGTTGCAGAATTGCCTACGAATGCGGTTTTGTTCGGCGATGCGCTTTTAATTCTTGCTTTTGTTGTTAATGGCGCGCTGCTTTACCTCGGTCGCACCAAAGCATAGTTTACTTTTTCTTCGTCTTCTCCGCATCTTTTAAGCATCGGATGGAGAAGTAGCTTTCCTCAAAATCCTCATTCTGGATAAATTCATCATTGGTGCAGAGAAGGTTCCAGTAGAAGGCCGCGCCCTCTTCGCTGGGAGTCGCTGACCAGAAATTTGCACTGCAGCCCGCTTCCATAAAGGAGCCGTCGCCATAGCGGAAGCCGGAGGCGAGTGCGCTAAAGCCAAAGAGGTCTGCGCCTGCAGGGATGTTTTTTCGGCTGGTCCAGGATTCTGCAGATTTTAGGCTGGATGCTTCCGAGGCATTGGCGTTGTTTTCTTTCACAAACTTCTTTAGCGTTTCCCAATCCTCATTGGTGGGCACATGATAACCTTCTGGGCAAATGTTTGCAGCAATGCTTTTTGCGCCATAGAGCCGTCCGTTGGTATTGCAGAAACTATCGTTATTTTCATAGCAATAGCTGTCTTCCGCTTTATAACGAAGGTTTTCCTTCATCCAGGTTTGCGTTCCAATCTGAAGCGTCTTGTAAACTTGGGCATCGCGGGAATCTGTCAGCGTATAGTAGGCGTCAAGGCTGTCCAGCCGCAATTGTTCTAGTTCATCGTCATCGGGCGGGTTCATGATGCAGCGCACGGAAAGTTTTTCGCTGGCGGTTGCCTTGTCCTTGGAGAAAGTCGCGCTGGACAACTGCAGTTGCCAAAAATCGCGTGCAGTGGAATCTTGGGAGGCGGCCCAGAACCTTGTAGCGGAACCCAATAGAGCGAAGCTTGTGCTATCTTTTTGATATCCTGCGGGCAATGCCTTGAAACTGAAATCATCGGTGCCTGTGGAAATGGTATCGGCAATCCACCAGGCGTTTTTTGCCATCAAACTTTTGGCGACGCTATCATTTCCGTTGATGTTTTTAGAATAATCTATGAGTTTTTGCCAGTCATTGTCTGTTGGCAGATGGAATCCCTCAGGGCAGATTTTATTTGCCGTTTCCCAGGAATAAAGCCGCCCGAAGTTTTTGCAGTTTCGGGTCTTTTCTTCGTAGCAGGAACTTTCCTCTACTTCGTCATCCATATTCTTTGACATCCATACTTGCGTGCCAATGACGACGGTGGAATAATGTTTTACGGTATCAACGGGTATGGTCTTTTTTTTCTCGGCAATGGTATTTTTCACTTGAATCTTGTAGGTTTTGTCTTCAATGCAACGCAAGGAAAATGCCAAATCTTTTCCATCAAAGCGGTCGTTTACTTTAGAGTTGTCGTAGTTCATTTCCCAGATGTAGGCTCCATCAATGCCGTATTGGGTGGAAGACCAGAAAATGCCATAATCTCCCAGTCCTGCATAGGCCCCCAAGAAATCGCGTTCGCCGCCAGGTAGTGCATTGAACCCAAATTCATCTGCTCCTGGTAGGGATTTGTCGTCACGTTCCCAATAGGATGTGGATTTCAAGCTGGTTGCAGGCCCATCGTAGGAACTCATATTTCCGGCATAATTGCGCAATACTTTCCAATCATCGTTGGTGGGCACATGCCATCCATCAGGGCAGATTCCTTGTATGTTCCCGTCTTTATATAGGGTGACTTGAAACTTCTTTTTTAGCTTCATGGCGTCTGTCCAAGTGTACATATAGCCATAGATGTTGCAGTTGCCTTCTCTATCCCCGTAGCAGTAGGCATTTTTGGTTTTGAAGTGGAGATTTTCTGCCATCCAGCGCTGCTTTCCGATGATGGTCGTCTTGTAGAAGCTCCCATCGCGCGGATCTTGGAATAATGGAGCTTCTTTCTCTTCTGCATAAAGCATAGAGGTGAAGATCAGTAGAAGTAGCAGAGCTGAAAAAATGCTTCTTCTCATATTTTCTCCGTCTGTTATTTGAAAAGCTTTTGATGCCTTGCTTTTGCTGTGGGGTGCTCTCTATAGAGGAGGGCAAAGAGTTGTGTGAAGGGTTGCTCTTTTTCCAAAAGTTCCCGCATGGCATCCTTAGCTTTGGATTTTCCCACAGCTTTGAATGCACATAAATCAGCATCGTATTCCTGATTCCAGCAATAATGATGGAAGAAAACTCTAAAAGAGATGGAGAGAACGTGGAGCCATAGGAGAGCGATAAGGATGGTGAATCCACAGCGGGAAAGGAGGAATACCAAGCACCACACCGCGAGCATGAGGAAGATGATTTTTAGGATGTTCCGCAGGATGCCGTGATGCATTTGCCGGTGTGCTAACTCGTGTTCTTTGATAAAGTCGGTTTCAGATAATTTTGCCGCAGATTCTGGAAGGGGAATGATGTCATTGACTAATGGAATAAGGCGGAATAATGCAAAAAGAATCGTGATGGGCTTACACCATTTTACGATACCTGCATTTTGCATTATACGGCATTCGCGGATTTCAACGAAAAGCCTCAGAACAAATTCCAGACAAAGTAATATCCAGAGCCACATGGATTAAGCTTCGGGTTTTACAATTTTCAGCAAGTTGTTCAACCGCCGGATTGAATCCTCGTAGCGGTTCTTTTCCCAATCGGCAAAGTTCTTGTCTACAGGGTGGGCCTCGGCATAGTCGTCGAAAATTTCGCTTCCGCGGCGGATGTCTTTGTCTAACCCGTGAGCCACATTGTCAAACCAATCTTTTTCCAACTGGCGGAACCGTTTGATTAAATCTTCCAAAGTTTCTGGGAGGGTGATTGCTCGTGCAATATCCTTGTTCAAATCGCCATTCAAAAGTTTCCGCAGTTCCCGCGGAGTCTGGTTTGCCGTAGAGGGTTCTTCTTCCACAAGGGTAATCAGCATGTTGAGCACATAATGCTCCAGGTAGGCCTTGTAGGCCTGGATGGCGCTTTGTCGTACCCTTTCGCGCATAAAGTTTTCGCCCAGGCCATCGATATGTTCCTTCGTATACAAATCGCGGACTTGTGCCACTTGTAGCCTGTTGAAAGCATCAAAGACATGCCGTACAGTATTCGCAGAGAAAATACTGTAGAAGGCGTGTGGAACGATTCCTTTCCCGCGGACAGAATACTTGTAGGTGTTTCTGTCGATGGCGTATGCGTTTCGGGAATAATTCCATGCCGGAACAATTTCGTTCAGTTTTGCGGGCACTCCCATCAACTGCGGGTCCCCGGGCCGAATCAGAGAGAAGGGGAACTTCAATCGCTGGGGGAGTGTCGTCACGCCGCTGGCTATCAGGGTGTAGGGTGCTTCGCTGTAGTTGGCCGGGAACTTCACATTGACGCCCAGGCCGAAGAACATCCCTTGCCCGGGCATCACTTCCTGGTCGGGCATGCGTCCCGTGTGGTTGCTTCCCACGTTGGCGCCATATCCCAAGTTGCCGCATCCATCGGGCCACAAGGCCGCAATGAGTAGCCCGTGGTGGTGCATCTGGGTCATAGGACCCACATAGCTGTTGTTCACTTCTGCTTCTTCAATATGGCAGCAGGGAGCGATGATGGAGGATTTGATGATGGCCTTGCTCCCTACCTTGGTGCGGCTCATGAGGACAGAGCCTTGGACTTCCGCTCCGGTATGGATGGTCACGCCTGGTTGCAAGTTGGAATTTTCCAGAATGACGGAATCATAGACATGGCTGGATTCTTCCAGAGAACTGAGAATGACGGAATTGCGAATCTTCGCGGCGCCCTCAATGCGGGCGTGTTCGCCAATCCAGCTGTTGCGAATAATATTTGCATTGCTGACAACGGCTCCCTTTCCGACAATTCCGAAGGGCAGGGAAACCTCGCTACAAAATTGAGTCAATTGCTCGTCAAAGGCTTTTGCAACTTCAGGTTCGGCCTTGTGGAAGAGTTGCAGGTCCACTAAATCTGTTGTAATGTCGGGGAATACCTGCACTTTCCGTCCGCCCATTTCATTCCCTACAGACATGGAGGTGCCAATCATGTAACTCAGTTTTCCACTGGAGACCAAGGATCCCACATTCTGGATGACAGCACCGCGGCAAACCAGAATGTTGCTCAGCAGGGCGACTTTGTAGACAAGCGCATTCTCAATGATGCAATTGTGGATGAGGCTATCATAGATTCCCGTAGGGAAGGATACGGAACCCGGCAATAGCAGTGTGCCGTAAAAAGCGGGCAGGCGAACTTCGCCCATGAACACGCTACGATAAATGGCCTTAGGGTTAAAAGCAGGGTCAACTTGAACGTGGCTCCAGTCCTCGCAGCGGTTCCCGTTGCTTTCGAGAACATTGATTTCGGAATCCGTCAACGGACGGAACTTGCCGCCAGCGGTTTTTGCCGCCTTGAGAGTTTCGGCTGTGGAAGCCAAAACGCTATTCTTGAGGACCTTTTTCAACTTGAGCAAACGTTGCATGCTCTAAAAATAGACTAAATTCTCTTTGATGATGAAGGAAACCCTCTTCAATTTGATTCGAAAAGGCCATTACAACATTTCTGTTTATACGGCAGAAATCTTTGAAAGGCGTTGTCAAGAAGAAATTATCCGCAGTGATGAGGATAAAAGTTCCTTTGTCTACCTGGAATTCGGATTTGAGTCCATTCGTGCCGCCCTGAAAACGGAAGAGGACAATGAGATTTTCTGGGATTTGTTCCTCGCTGCCATTGTAAAAAATGGCCGTGGTTGTGATTTGATTGGTTTTTTGGAAAATGAGACTGGCATAGGGATGCTTTTGCTGGATTCTAAAATTGAAGGCTGGATTCGGGTAAAGGGTCGTATTGAGCAGACCGCCATAGCTGCTAGTTTTGACCAGATGGAGTCTGTTCTCACGAATCTGGTGAAACCTATCGTTTATCCTGCCTGCGTACAGGAGCCGCTCGCCAGCGGAAACTAGAATGAAAGTTCTTATTATCGGGTCAGTATATCCCCGCTATCATGAAGATGCCGAGGTTCCTTGGCTCCGTGCCTCTGTCGCTCATCTGAAAAAGGCTGGTGTAGATGTCCAGCTTTTGGTTCCTGCGTACAAAGGGCTTAAAAGTCACGAGATTGATGGTGTGAAAGTCAACCGCTTCCGCTATGCGACAGCGAACATGGAACATTTGACGGGTGAAGAAGGCGCTCCCAGTAAAATTGCGAATAATCCTCTACTTCAGTTGCTTGCTATTCCGTACATCATTTTGGGTTTTTTCAAGTGTCTCTCTATTTGCAGACAATGGAAGCCGGATATTCTTCATGTTCATTGGCCCTTCCCTCATGCGTTTATTGCTCTTGGTGCTGCAAAGTTTTTCCGTATTCCCATGGTTCTCAATTTTCACGGAGCCGAACTTTTGCTTATGCGGAAAAAAAAGTGGGTCCGTCCATTTCTCAAGTTCGCTATTTCTCAAGCGAAGGCCGTTTTTGCCAACAGTAGCTTTACCGCAGGTAAAATAAAGGCGCTTCGTAATGTGGATGTAGAATGGAGTCCTTATGGAACGACGCTTGGCAAAGCGGATAATCTTGTTTCGGCTCACAGCATTACAGACAAATTCAAAATTCTTTTTGTAGGCCGCCATATTGAACGCAAGGGTATTTGCTATCTCATTGAAGCCGCAAAATATTTGCCAGCAGACCAGTTTGAAATCCGTATTGTGGGCACCGGCGATTTAACGGAGAAGCTGAAGGCCCAGGCCGCTGAAATAAGCAAGTCGAAGGATCTGGACTTCTCTCCGGCACCCATCATTTTCACAGGAAAACTTTCCTCCGCAGAATTGGAAAATGAATATCGCAATGCCAATGTCTTTGTGCTTCCCGCCATTGTCGATAGCAAAGGCGATACGGAAGGCTTGGGCGTTGTTCTCATCGAGGCTATGGAACTAGGCCTCCCCATTGTGGCGAGCAATGTCGGTGGCATTCCCGATGTAGTGGTGGATGGAGAAACCGGAATTTTAGTTCCAGAAAAAAATCCTCAGGCATTAGCTAATGCATTTAAGCGTTTGGCGGCTGATCCCGCCCTCGTTGAAACGCTACTCAAGGGTGGCCGCAAACGCATCGCCGAATGTTTTTCTTGGGACAAGATTGTCGAGCGGCAAATTAAAGTGTATGAGAGAGTAATGACTCGCCATTAAATTTGTCTATCAAGTTTGTTCTTTTTGGATATTATCGTCTAATCCCTTCAAGTATTCTTCGACATTCAGGTAGTTGATTTCATCAATCACCCGTGAAGCACCGCGATAAATCACATTCTTGCTCAAAATGGTCCCGTAACGGAATTCCGTATCATTGCATTTTTTGACGTTTTTTAAGTGACGGTGCTGTTCTTTTGCTGCAACCTCGGAATGCTTAATTTCATAGATTTCGCAGGTTGCATTTTCAGGATTTGCAACCACCATGTCAAACTCGCCAACAGCAAACTGCAACTTAAATATACGGCAATTAGGTCGTGCCATTTTTGTTTCGAGCAGCACGATTTCTTCCATCATGCGGCCCTTGATTTCGTTGAGAATGCGCTCTGCAATAGACTTGCGCTCCACCAGGGAACAACTACGAAAGGCATCGTCCAGCAAAAGGGAATCAATCAGAGCCTTCGCCTGGGCATAGCGAAGTCCCGGCTGTGAAATCGTGGTCAATCGCTCCCGTTGATTGAAATTCCCAAAGTTTTCCACATCAATGTCAACCGTCAAATCCAGCAAGTCAAGGTATTCACGAATTTCCCGTACATGGTTCACATCCACCCGGTCCAAAATGTCCGTAGGGCGGAACCTGTCCCTGCGCAAATTCTTCGCCGACAAGCTCAAATCACTTGAGCGAAAATCACGGGTCAGCACATCCAGAGTAAAACGGTGATTGATGTCTTCCACAATGCGATTGATGGCATTGGTCAGCTCACCCGCCTCATACAAAGATTTCAGCGAACGAAAATGACCCTCGTACTGGTAGCACTTCAGGGAATGCTGAATGTTCTTCGCGATGGCACTATCCACATACTCATTGGCGCTCTTCACATTCGCAAAGGTAAAGCGATCCTTATTGTATTCACAGCCGCCCATGCTCATGGTTCCGCCATATTGAATATACTCATCGATGCCGCTCAAGCCAAGAACACGCTCAAATTCGCGGTACGGAATGAATGTAGTGTGGAGCATTTCGGTACGGTCGTAAAGCTGTTCATCCTCAGAAAAAACAAAGCCCAGGGAATCCGTACCCGAAAGCACAATTTTCATGCCGCAAGAAGCGAACACGTCTGCAAACAAGGCGGCACCCTCGATGAAATCAGCAAGCATGGTCACCTCATCGATGAACACATACTTGAAGCCCGCACCGTCCAGAATTTTAAGATCAGCGTTCACGTCAGCAAGGCTGTTCCTTGAATTCACCTGGACAAAAGCCGCCTTCGCCAAGTCCCCAGGCGCCATCTCCCCAAACAGCTGACGAATCAAAGTTGTCTTACCTGTGCGACGAAGCCCATACAGGATGAAAACGCGATCATTGCTAGGGCCAAAAATGTAATCGCGCAGACGTTCAAAGCCATCGCGTTTTTTCCACTGCAGAACATTGGCCGAAAAATTCTTCAAGGAGGCACCAAGTTTCACATCCGTCTTGAACGACAGTCCCGCAACACCATTCATCCCGACAGCAAGAGCTCCGCCCGCGAAATAAGCCACCCCATTATCGCAAAGCACCAAGCCGTTCGTAAGCAATGTGGTGTTCGCCTTCGCAGCCTTGCGCTGTTCAATCTCTGCCAAAAGCGATGGCAGTTCCTCGTCTTTTACGCGGCGGGAACGCTGCTTGCCATTTTCCATCCACTGGTAATACGCATAACGCTTACCGTTGATGGTCTTGTAGGTGATTCCGCCAATGCTCTTCGCCATAATGTTCCGCCCCTTTGCGCTTTATCGCATTTTAACTTAAATTTAACTTATTAAGTTAAGGAAGGCAAGTAAGATAGCAGAACTTTAAAAAAAATCCAAATAAAACAACTCACAAATGGATTTTTTGCCATTCTCATTCATTTTTTTTGTCAACTGCAATTTATTTTTACTCTATATAGAGTTTAGAGGTATGAAAATGAAAATTGTTTTTGTGAATATCCCAATGAAAAAGGCTTCGGAGCCCAAGCACTATCCTGTGGATGGAAATAGCGAAATCGAATACGAGGGTAAGGTACGTTTCCCCATTAACGCTGTATTGGCAAAAAGCCTTAAAAAGGGTGAACCCGTAAAAATCGTAAAGTTCATCACCAAGGATTCCAAGGATAATTACCTTGAAAACTCGAGGCTTTTTAACGAGGAACTAAATCAGCTGAACCAAAATATTGGTGCAAATATCCAATACAAAGAAATCATTGAGGAATATTCCGAAGATCTTCGCACACATGAAAATCGATTCAAGAAACTCATTCACGAACTGGAGGAGGGCGCTGACATCCTTGTAGATATCACCTACGGACAAAAGACCTTACCCATCCTACTCTTTTCCGCACTCTCCTTTGCCGAGAAATTCCATAACGCAAATATTCAAAACATTATCTACGGAAAAATCAACTACGATGCCGACAACAATATTGTTGATGGGTCCCAAAAGATTTACGACATCACCTCCCTGTACTATTTGAATACGCTTACCGCATCCATGGAAGCTCCAAATGGAGAAACAGCAAAGGAAATGATTGACAATTTCTTTGAGATGTAGCCATGAACGAAAAGGAATTGAGCATATTGCAGGAACTCGAGAAACTCTGTAGAGAATATCAATCTTTACAGAATCGTTTTGATATGGACTCCAAAAGGCGCACCATAAGAAACCTTATTTCGACGCGCGTTTTTAGGGATTATTGCCCCCTTTATTGGAGAAAAGAGGATGTACAAAATGCAGGCTTAGAAATAACAAATACTATTGCCTCAATCTTAAAAACATTCAACCCCGGAAAAAGCGAGTTTTCTCACTACCTGAATAGTGCGCTAAAAAAAGCCATACTAAAGGGACGCCAAAACGCAATCGTAGGAGATTCCGAACAGCTCAAAGCCATTCAAAAGGAAACTGCAGCAGACAGTGATACCATCCTCAGTAATAAGGCTGCACCAACCATTATTGCGAAGCCTGACAAAATAAGCGGATGCGTATTAGACGCTATTAATTGCAAATGGACTCAAGAAAATGAGAGACATAAGCCATTTCTGTCTCTTTATTTGAATTCAATCTTCTATGAATTTGATGATTATGGTATGTTGTGCCATAAATACGAATGCTTGTCTGCAACAAGCAAGGAGTTTTCTCCAAGCATGCAGCAGCAAGAAATGGCTGCTAAGTATGGCATTGAAAAGACAAACGCAAGCAAAATTATCAGTAGATTTTGGGCGAAGATGCCTTGCATCAAATCAATGCTGAAATGCGAACTTAAAGTTTAAAAGAAGGATATTATGAAAAAGATTTTAACCAATCTACATTTGCTTCTTCAAGACATGATTCTGTCTTCAGAAGCACGACGTACAGGGCAAAATGTTCTACGGAACTCAGAACAGCCTTTAACACTAATTGACGTTAAGAAAATTGTTTCCGAACAGTTCAAGGCTCTGCAAGAATCAGAAGAAATTCACTTATTTTTGTCAACTTCCATTTTTCCTAAATCTATATGTTAATGTACGGCAGGTTGCCGTGCAGAGACATTTATAAGGCACACAAACAAAGCCAAACCATTTTATATGGAAAAAATATAATTTAATGGATAAAGTAACTATAACATTCTTTAACCTTTCTTCCTGGCAAAAGAAATACACAAAGGAGTATCTATGAGCGCATTTGATAGTGTTGTAAGTACACAGGCCCGTCCGCTGCCGGTAATCATTCTGGCGGACAATAGCGGTAGTATGTTTGATGACGGAAAGCTTGACTCGCTCAAACATGCGCTTATTGACATGATTAAGTCTTTCAAGGGAGCATCTTCTTCCAGTTTGGAAGCGGAAATCTACGTTTCTGTGGTGGCCTTCGGCAATAATACAGCAACGATGGTAATCGAGCCCAAGTCAGCAAGCGAAATCGCCGATAATGAATCGTTACTGAACGCCATAAACAATATGCAAGCCTCCGGCAACACCCCCCTTGGCCTTGCTCTCACCAAACTCGTCGATATGCTTGAACATAGGGAATCCTATCCTTCTCGTGCTTATCGTCCGTTCCTTGTTCTGGCTTCCGACGGCATGCCCAACGACGAATGGGAAAATCCGCTCAAGCAGCTTCTTTCCGGAGAACGTGGCAAGAAGGCTACACGCCTTGCATTATCTATTGGCGCCGACGCAGACAATACGATGCTGGAGAAATTTGTAGATAATAAGGAAATTCCGGTTTTCAAGGCAAACGGAGTCGCTGGAATTCGTAAGTTCTTTAAGTGCGTGACCATGTCTGCCATCAAGTCCAGCCAATCCGCAAGACCTGGCGAGATTGCGGCCGGTGAAGTTGTGAAAATCCTGGCTGATGACGATGACGACCTATTTGAGGATTAATCCTTGCTTTCCAAGTTTCTCGCCAAGTTCAAATGGAAACTCTTAGCCGCCTCTGTGCGTGGTCCTGGGCATATCAAGGATGATTTGCCCAATCAGGACTGCGCCTATGTCGGTTTTGCAGGCAAGTTTCTGCTGGTGATGGTATGTGACGGTCTTGGCTCCCATTCGCATAGCGACTTTGGAGCAAGGACTCTCTGCAAACTGTTTCCAGAATGCTTTCTTGAGTGGAGTAAATATAGGCCAAATAAGATTGACGACCTTCTAAGATTGCTACAGGCCCGCTGGCTAATCTGTGTGAGATGCCAAGGTGTAGACACCTGTGGGTGTACCTGTCAACTAGCCATCCTGAGCCCCAAGGGCAAGGGATGGATCGCGCAGCTTGGAGACGGAATGACACTGGTTCGCCACAATGGTGGAATCAACAAGTTTACCGAGAAAAAGAGCGGCTACGGGAACGAAACGATCGCCATGGGAGAAGGTAACCTCCTGCCGTACTGGAGAAGGAGCAAGATAGACCTATCCACCTCAGGAAACAGGTTGCTGATAATGACCGACGGGATAAGCGAGGATATCTTACCCCAAGCGGAAGGAAAATTTGTTTCCACATTTGACCTGTTCTTCGGAATGTCAAGGTCTAAGGGGCAGAACGCCCTAAAAAAAGAATTAACCGACTGGCCAACCCCTCATCATCTGGATGACAAGACAATTGTAGCCATTGAGTATAGGTAGATTATGATTTCGATGAAGGATAAACTGGATAAGATACAGCTCACTCAAGTGGGGACTGAAAATTCGGAAGTTTTCAAACTTGTTGAATGCATTGGCGAAGGTGGCCAGGGAGCGGTCTACACCACGCAAAGAAAGAACCTTCTTGTCAAGCTCAGCATTGCCAAGGAAGACGCAGATGACATCATCAAGGCAAAGTATAGGCGCTACGGCACGCTAAGGGGTCGTCGAGACCTTCCGTCATATCTGGCAAAACCCCTCAGTGAAATCACGCCCATAGTCAGGGATGGATTCATCGTCTATGGATACGTGATGGAACTGATGGAGGACATGGTTTCACTCCATTCCCTCTTCCGCAAGAATGGCGAAAAACCCACGGTATATATAAGCCGAATGGGTGGTATCCAGCGGATGTACGTCATCCTTCGAAAGATTGCCGAAATACTGGACGGCATCCATTCTATCGGCTATGTGTACGGCGATCTGAATCCCAACAACGTCTTCATCTCAAAAGATCCTGCATATACCGAGGTCCAGCTGATCGACTGCGATAATCTGATGGTTGCAGCGGACTATGACGGTTTCATCTATTATCCGGGATATGGTGCCCCAGAAATACTCAAAGGGATAGCAAGGAACAGTTCCATTACCGATATCTGGAGCTATGCGGTTCTTGCATTCTACACCCTTCAACAGGCAATGCCTTTCCAGGGCAAGATGGTCATGGACGCAGGAACGATGGAACTGTCTCAGCTGGAGCGTAAGGCCGAAGCCGGAGAGCTCCCCTTCATCGACGAAGACCTGAACAATGCCGCTGCACATGCCCTTCCCAAGGACGTGATGGAATCCCCCACCTTGCAGCAGTTGTTCCTGAAGGCATTCGGCAAAGACTCGTCACCTATCTCGCGCCCAGTACTCCAGGAGTGGATCGCCGAATTCCAGAACTGGGAGCATAGATTCGTAAAGTGTTCCAACAAGGACTGCGGCTCAGCATACTTGAAATACAAGGGTGTTAACAAGTGCCCTTTCTGTGACGAGAAATCCATCGAATCATTCGTTGTTTGTCGCAAGATGATTCGCCACGACTTATCCTGCAGTCAATACGACTCCCCGATTATTGTGGTCGACAGCCCCGTAAAGGTCGAAATCCCCATTTCCGAATACAAAATGCTTCAACTGGAAGTGAGACTGGACGCCAAATTGAAGAAAGTCTATATCAAGCAGTTTAGCGACGAGGACATTACGGTTGAATGGTCTATCAAGGGGATCGGTACGGGAAAGAAGGTTGTTCTACGACCCAATACACCAAACGGTACCGGTCTTTCCGTCCTAAACAAGGAAGACAACTTCCTGCAGTTCTCAGAGTACGCCTTCTGCGAAGGCAACAAGGCGCAGGGCGTTCTAAAGTTCACCTGCGGAGGCCTCAATGGTTAACAGCGAACTCTATAACATAGCCAGTTCCTGCGCAAGTGATTCCTGCTACACTGACGTCGTCTTTGACAGTGATTCGATTCAGCTAAAAAAGT
>JAKSIK010000012.1 GCA_024398835.1 Fibrobacter sp. | reverse complement strand
TATATTGAAGGGAAAGATAATGTAGGAGTCTTTGTCGGAGTAAACGACAACTCCAGCTTGACGATTGCGAATTGCTTCGGCGCTGGTTACGTGAAAGGGAATGATTATGTTGCTGGCTTTGTCGGGCAGTCAAAAGGCGGTTTGAACATCGCGAATAGCTACAGCGTAAGTATTGTAAATGGAGAAGATTATACTGGTGGTTTTATTGGGAGTGGTGCTTTAGCAAATGTCGCAAACAGCTTTTTCCTTAATGGCGTTTCCAACGTTGGCGGCACCCAAAAATCCGCTGACGAATTCCACGACGGCACGGTTGCTACAGAATTGCATAACTGGTGTGAAAAGGAAGATGGTTCCGAAGATTGCAAGGAAGGTGGTCTGAATGGCTCCGTGTGGGGGCAGGTTGCTGCTCCAAGAGAGGACGGCTCCGTAGATACTTGGCCTGTACTCGTTCTTGATGGAAGTGGAAAGCTCGTTTTCTCAATTGCCGCGGAATTGAACGGTGGTTCTACGAAAAATGCCTTCGCCACGAAATATGAGTATGGTACGAATTATGTCCTGCCCATTCCGGAACGTGCAAACTATACATTTGGCGGATGGTTCACGGATGCCACATTTACGGAGGGTTCCGGCATTACTGAAATCGTATCGACGGATTTTGGCCTGAAGAATGTTTACGCCAAGTGGATTCCCGTTAAGTACACTATTAAGGTCTCTGTAAACGATAAGGCAATGGGAACAGTGGCGGGTGCTGGCGAGTACGAATACGGCGCGAAGGTCGAAATTTCTGCCGCTGCAAAGAAGGGCTACAAGTTTGTAAAGTGGAGCGATGGCGTCAAGGATGCAAAGCGCACAATCACGGTGACGAAGGCTGAAAAACTTACCGCAACCTTCGAGAAGGATAGCAAGAAGGATGCCGTTGTTGCCATGGCTCAACTGCCGCAGTTCAGCGTCACCGCCTCCGGAAAGATGGTCTCCATCGCTGGCGCCCGCCCGAACTCCATCGTGAACGTCTTTGACATGCAGGGCAACAGGGTGAAGACGGTTGTGGCGACCGCTGCCAACTTCACCTTCGCTCTCCCCAGCGCCGGCGTGTACATCGTCAAGAACGGCTACACCGCCAAGCGTGTGAACGTCCGCTGATTCGCAACCGTTTAGTTCCAAACTTTTGCCGAGGTCCCGTGAATGTATGAGAATCTCGGCTTATTTATCTATATTTGCGCTCAAAAAAATATGGCGTTTTTTTTTGCTGATTGATAATCCGCCATTTAGGAACAGGTCTGTTCCGCATAAAGGAGAAGTGATGAAAAAGATGGTTTGTGCAGTGTTGTTTGCCGTGATGGCTGTTTTTTCCACAGCGGTTTTTGCTGAGGATGTTGACCCGTGCACGATGCCCGAGACTCTCGCGGAGATTGACGGAGTTTACCAGATTGGCACCTGCGGCGACCTCTACAAGTTTGCCGAGATGGTTAATGGTGGCGAGACTGGCATCAACGGCAGGTTGACTGCGGACATCTGCGTGAACGCTTGCGGCGAAGGTGAATCCGTGCTCAAAGCAGACGGAACTTTGAATGGAGACGGCTCCAACTTCACGCAGTGGACCCCGATTGGGACGGATGAAAAACCATATAAAGGGACATTTGATGGCAAGGATGCAGAAGAAAATGCTCATGTCATCAGAGGATTGTACTTCAACGATGAAAACGCAGATGGCGTGGGCCTGTTTGGGAACATTGGCGAAGGTGCAAAAGTCCAAAACGCGGGTGTGGTGGATTCGTATATATTGGGGAAGGATGCTGTCGGTGGCGTGGTCGGACATAATGCGGGTGGCTTCATCAGCAACGTTTACAATACTGGCGCGGTGAGTGGAGGAACTTACGTTGGCGGCGTGGTCGGATATAACGAAAGATTCGTCAGCGATGTTTACAACACTAGCGCGGTGAGTGGAGAAACTTACGTTGGCGGCGTGGTCGGGAATAATGTAGGCACTGTCGTTAACATTTATAACACTGGTGCGGTGAGTGGAGGAACTTACGTTGGCGGCGTGGTCGGGTATAATGAGGAAAATGGTAAAATTTACTTCGCTTATTACAACACGGATTTTTATACAGGGAGTGCTGTTGGTGAAATTGGTGGTGGAGAGGTTATTACTGCTGAAGGAAAACCGACTGCCGAACTTATCGCAATTAGTTTAGGTTCAGCGTGGGTGGCCAACAATTTAGTTTACGACAAGACAACCGGAAAATTGACCCTTGATTTTCCATGTCTTAAAAATCCCGCAGATTTCCAATACAAGATAACGGCTTTGGAGTTCAAGGTTGTTGACAATGTCATTCAGATTGCGAATGCAGACGACCTCAAGGATTTTGCAAGACTTGTAAATGAATTCGGCGTGACGGATGTTGATGCTGAACTGACGGCGGACATTGTGGTGAACGAGAACGTTCTTAATGCTGATTTTACCTTGAATGTGGCTGATATCAGCAAGTTTACGCAGTGGACTTCGATTGGAACGGGGGAAAAAACATATACAGGAACATTTGATGGCAAGGATGCTGAAGGAAACGCTCATGTCATCAGTGGGCTATACTTTAACGATGAAAACGCAGATGGCGTGGGCCTGTTCGGAAACATTGGCGATGGTGCAAAAGTTCAAAACGTGGGCGTGGTGGATTCCTATGTAATTGGAAAAAACGTAGTTGGCGGCGTGGTCGGGAGTAACGTAGGCGGCACTGTCAGTAACGTTTACAACACTGGCTCAGTAAGTGGAAAATGGCTTGTTGGCGGCGTGGTCGGGAGTAACGTAGGCGGCACTGTCAGCAACGTTTACAATACTGGCACGGTGAGTGAAGGATCTTGTGTCGGTGGCGTGGTCGGATATAACAATGGCGACCTTAGCAACGTTTACAATACTGGCGCGGTGAGCGGAACAGATAGAGTCGGTGGCGTGGTCGGAAATGAACTCTATGGTACCGTCAAAAACGCTTACTACAATACGGATTTTTATGCAGGGAATGCTTTGGGTGGAAATGTGAGTGGAAGTATTGAAAATGTTGAAGGCAAAACGACTATGGAACTTGCCAGTACGACACTGCCTGAAGGCTTCAGTTCTTATACATGGAGTGCCGGGTCTGGAGAGCAGCCGGTTGTGAGTAATGGAAAACTGGTGTACAAACTACCGGGGCTCAAAGATGTGGGTTCACAGCCGGAATTAGTGGTTTTCCAAGAAAATGCAAACGGTTATTACGAAATCAGCAACGCCCAGGAACTCAAGTGGTTTGCTCAACTCGTTAATAGCGACACTTCCGGCATCAACGGCAGGTTGACTGCGAACATCTGCCTGAACGCTTGCGGCGAAGGCGAGTCCGTGCTCAAGGACGATGGAACTTTGAATGGTGACGGTTCCGAGTTCACACAGTGGACCCCGATTGGAACGGAAACCAAAAAATTCGAAGGAACTTTCGATGGTGCAGGCCATACCATCAGCGGATTGTATTTTAATCAAGATGCAAGTTATGCAGGACTTTTCGGGAGAAGTACGAAAGGTGGTTCTATCAAGAATGTCGGCGTGGTGGACTCCTATATCAAGGGTATGGATCATGTTGGTGGCATTGTCGGACATAATGGTAATTGCACAGTCAGCAATGTATTTAGCACGAGTACGGTGGAAGGAGCCACATCTGTCGGTGGCATTGCTGGTTATAACGACGCTGGAACCATAGTAAATGCTTACAATATGGGTGCTGTAAGTGGAACTAACAGGGTTGCTGGTATTGCCGGGCAAAATGATGGCACTACAGCGCACATCAACAACGTTTATAGTTCTGGAACCATAAGTGGAACAGATTATGCGAGGGGCTTGGTTGGGTATAATAATAGTTATAAAAAGAACATCGATAATGCTTATTACAACACGGATGTTTTTTCGGGGAAGGCTGTTGGAAATGTTGATGGAACAAACGTCGAAGGAAAGACTAGTGCAGAATTCGCCGACGGAACTGTCGTTCTTCTGTTGCGTAACTGGTGCGAAAAGAGCGGTGGCGAATGCAAGGAAGACGGCCTGAACGGCTCTGTATGGGGGCAGAACCTGGCAAAGGAAAATTCCATGCCTGACTTCAGCGGCGAGATTACCGGCACATTGTATCCGTTGACATGGGTAACGTATGATGATGATACCCGTACATATCCGACGGAATACATAAAGGAGCTTGGGCTTGAACTTCCTACGGATTTGACTCTCGAAAAACATATTTTCTTGGGCTGGTCCACGAAGCAGATTGCGGAATCTTCCGCTGACATCGTGACTTCCATCGAGAAGGGTGAAACGGGAGCTAAGACGTTCTATGCGCAGTGGATGAAACTAGATGATGCCGGCTGCTATGAAATTGCCTCCGCTTTCAACCTGCAAAGTTTCGCGGCCATCGTGAATGACGGTAGCGGCAATGTCTGCGGCAGGTTGACAGCGAACATCTGCCTAAATGCATGTGGCGAAGACAAGTCTGTACTCAACGCCGATGGAACCCTGAGTGCAGACTCCGCTAAATTTATCTCATGGATTCCAATGATAGTTAAAGAGGGTGCTCAGGTTAGCCTTAATGGCGGTGGTCACATTATCCGTGGACTGTATGTCAATAGTCCTTCTGTGAAAAATGCTGGTTTGTTTGGCTCAATGGAGGGGTATAATATATATCGCTCTCTCTATATTGACAGTTTGGGTATAGAGGATTCATATATCAAGGGAACAAAAAACGCCGGCGCCTTTGTCGGGAATCGCGGTTTTGCAGGAATGTTGACCATTACAAACAGCCATCATAAGGGTGTTGTGGTTGGTTCTGGCAATGATAATGCCCATGTCGGTGGGCTTATAGGGGATGCCGATGGCAATATCCGTATAGAGAATAGTTTTAATAGTGGTTCTGTTATAGCAGATAATGCATATGGAAGTTATGCAGGAGGTCTTATTGGCCGAAATTATAGAGAGGCCGTTCAGATTAGTAACAGCTACAATGTTGCTTCTATAAGTGTTAAGAGTAAGGAATGGTCTTATGCGGGAGGACTTATTGCATACCGCTGGGATTCACAAGGGGGCACCAAAAGCAAAATGACTATTGTGAATAGCTATAATGCGGGTGTTATAAACGTGCTTAACGAGGAAATCACATCAATTGGTGGCATAGTTGCGTATTCTGATGATGTACGAAACATTACGAATAGCTTCTTCCTTGGCTTGGGAGAAAATTTTGGCAGTATTGGAAAACCGGCGGAGGCTTTCAAGAATGGTGCTGTAGCTGCCATGCTGCACAATTATAAAAAGAATGGTGTTGACGGCTCTGTGTGGGGACAAGGCGAAGACTATCCGGATTTTAGTGGAGTCATTCCAGAAACAATTAAGGTTCATCCTCTTAATTTGGTGACCTATGATGGCCAGACCCTTGAATACCCATCTTCTTATGTGGAAGGAGATGCTTTTGATCTTCCCAGGAATCCGGTTCGTGATGGCTATGTTTTTGCTGGTTGGTCTTCGAAGGAAATCTCGGAATCTGCTGAGGATAGAGTCGCTTCCATTGGAAAGGATGATTCTGGAGATAAAACTTTTTACGCTCAGTGGATTGCTCCGAAAAATGGTTGTTTTGAAATAGGGACTACCGAAGCGCTGTTTGGATTTGCTGCGGCAGCAAGCAATAGCGAGGGTAAAATTTGTGGTAAATTGACGAAGGATATCGTTATCAATGAAAATGTAATTGATGCAAAGGGCTCGCTGAGTGATAACTTCTCCAATTTTATCCAATGGACGCCGATATATGTTAGCTCTAAAATGGAAGAAAATGGCTCTAAAAGAGCAGAAGTGACCTTTGACGGTAATGGTCATACTATTCACGGAATGTATGTGAAAGCCGAAGATGATGGTAGTGTGGGTATGTTTACGGGGGGAGGAGGAGTACTCTCTGTAAGTAATTTGGGAATAGTTGACTCGTATTTTGGTGGAAAGGGAAGTACGGGGTCAATTATGGGATATTGTGGAGGAGAAACTATATCGATTTCAAATTTCTACACCGCAGAATCTGTCATAGGGTCTGGTTTTGAGTATGTTTCTGGTGGCTTTATTGGTTCGTCTGAATGCGATTTGACCATCCGGAATAGTTTCAATGCCAGCCCTGTAAAGGCGGGCCATACCGACGATGAGTATTCTGTACCCGGAGGAGCCCTAGTTGCCGAGTCTAGAGTTGGTAAGTTTATTGAGAATAGTTTCTTCATTGGCGAGGGGGACAATTTTGGTGCTATAGGGAAACCTGTAGAAAAATTTAAGAATGGCGTTGTTGCAACGCTTTTACATAATTACAAGGGGAATGGAGTAGACGGTTCTATATGGGGCCAAAAACAAGATGCGGAACTTCCAGATTTTAGTGGAAAGATTTTCCAAACGGTAAAAACCAGTAACCTTTTTTTAGTTATGTATGACGGTCGTATTTTTGAAGGCATAACGGCTTATGTAGAAGGAGATGCTGTTGAGCTCCCCGTAAACTTGACTCGTGAAGGCTACATTTTTGCGGGCTGGTCTACAAAGAAAATTTCCGAATCTGCTGCCGATATGGTGACATCCATTGGCAAAAGTGATTCTGGGGATAAGATCTTCTACGCTCAGTGGGTTGCGCCTGCAGACGGCTGTTTTGAAATCGCTACGGCTGAAGCACTTTACGGATTTGCAGCGGCTGTGAATAAAGGCGATGTTGAAATATGTGGTAAGTTGACGGCAGATATCGTGGTGAACGAGGGTGTGCTCAATGAAAAGGGCGATTTGAGCGGTGATTCTCTTAGTTTTGTTCAATGGACTCCCATTGGTACGGATGACAATCCATATATGGGCGACTTTGACGGTGCTGGGCATACCATTAGCGGTTTGTACCTTAATGACATGTTCAGAGAATATGTAGGCTTGTTTGGTAAAGATAGTACAGCGAAGGTGAGAAATGTCGGTGTGGTGGACTCTTACTTTAATGGATCTGAGTCTATTGGTGGTATAGTTGGGAGTGTTATTGAAGGCTCTGTCACCAATGTCTATACTTCAAACATTGTAGTTTCAGGTTATTATTCTGTAGGTGGCGTGATTGGTTATATTGAAAAAACGGAGTTTCACAATGTTAGTAACCTAGGAACCGTGAGAGCGCTGTACGACTCGGGTGGAGGTGTTGTTGGGTTTGTTCGTGGCGATGTTGTTGTTAGCAATGTTTACAGTGTAGGAAAAGTAGGTGGCGTGATAGACATAGGTGGCATGGGAGACATTGGTGGTGTCGTCGGTTATAGTGAAGGAGGAATTGTTAGCAATAGTTTCTTCAATAAGGATTTGTTCGACGGAGATGCTGTTGGATCAAATAACGGAGGGAGTGTTGGTGACAATGTGATGGGAAAGACCACTGCAGAATTTACTGCAGACACTCTTTTTGCTGGGTTGGATCCAGATGTATGGAGCCCAGGTTATTTCAAAACAGGCGCTGCTCGAGACACGATGTTCTATCCCTACCTCAAGGCTCTTGGCCGTGGAAGTTACATGCTGGGTGATGTAAAACAATATACTATCACGCTGTCTGCTAACGATAAGGCTATGGGAACAGTGGCTGGAGCTGGAACATACAAATACGGCACTAAGGTTGAAATTTCGGCTGCCGCGAATGAGGGTTACAGGTTTACTGACTGGGAAGACGACGTGAAAACCGCTACTCGTACGATTACCGTGACGAAGAATGAAACTTACACGGCTAATTTTGAAGTTATCTCGAGTAGCTCCAGCGAGGCAAAGTCCAGCAGCAGTGAAGCAAAATCTAGCTCCAGCGAGGCTAATAGCAGTTCCAGCCAGAAGGAATCTATCATCGCTCAGGCTCAACTGCCGCGGTTCAGCGTCACCGCCTCTGGAAAGATGGTCTCCATCGCTGGCGCCCGCCCGAACACCGTCGTGAACGTCTTTGACATGCAGGGGAACATGGTGAAAACGGTTGTGGCGACCGCTGCCAACTTCACCTTCGCTCTCCCCAGTGCGGGCGTGTACATCGTCAAGAACGGTTACACCGCCAAGCGCGTGAACGTTAGATAAATCGAACCCACAGGGTAAATTGGTCGTGGTTTCTCCTCCCGCAAACAAAAAAGACTACCTTGCGGTAGTCTTTAAGTACTCGAGGCGGGAGGCTGCTAGCCCTGACGGCCTAGCAGTTGTTGTTCGGCTCGGTCATATCGGCAAATAAATTTGCCGTTACGACACTCGCCTTACGCAATAATCGAACCCACAGGGTAAAATGGTCGTGGTTTCTCCTCCCGCAATTAAAAAAAGCCTCCCAAGGGAGGCTTTAAGTACTCGAGGCGGGAGTCGAACCCACGACCCTCTGCTTAGAAGGCAGATGCTCTATCCAACTGAGCTACTCGAGCAATGGCATAATGGCTTTGGGGCCATAAGTGCGGTCAAATATAGAAAAACTTGAGCCGGTGGTGGTGTAAGGCGCAGTTTTGTGCCGATAACTCTTGCTCTACTTACGAAAAAATCCAAATTATATTATCTTTCTTGATGAAAAATGGGGTGGGCAAAACAAACCCAAAAGGAGGATTTTATGAAAACTCTGGCAAAAATTGCGGTGATGGTGGCCTTGACTGCTGGTCTTTCCAGTGCTGCGGTGAATTTCCCGTTCCCGCAAAATTCCAACTATGGTGGGAATGGCGTGGTGCTGAGCAATCAGGCTAGTGCCGCCTCTCAGTTGAAGCAGATGTTCCAGTGGTATATGTCCACACTGTATAATGAGAATGGTTCCTACTCCTGTATTCGCGCTAATCCTGGTGATGATCAGTGCTTCTCTGAAGGTGTGGGCTATGGCATGCTGATGCTTGTCTATTTTAGCGATAACGAAAGGAGCTACCAGGCTGAATTTGACAAGATGTGGGCTTTCTATAAGGCCTCTGAAGATGCTAATGGCTTAATGAATTGGAAGATTGGCAAGGCGGATCCTAGCCAGGTTTGGGGCTCTGGGGCTGCCTTAGATGGCGACTTGGATGCGGCTGCGGCTTTAATTATGGCTGCTTATCAGTTTGGTGACCAGAATTATCTGAGTGAGGCGAAAACTCTAATTCATAGTATAAAGGACCATGAATTTGAATCTAACGGGCTTCACTTGTGCGGAGACCAGTGGGGCGAAGGGGGCTATACCAAGAAGAATCCCGGCTATTATGACCCTGCGTATGCTCGCTTGTTCGCTTTGGTGGATCCTGAAAATGCAGATTTCTGGTCCAATGTGTCGTATGATGCCAACATGAAATTGTACGAGACGAATTCTGCGGAAACGTCTACGGGGCTTATTAATGACTGGACAGACCAGTATGGCAATAGTTTTTCTGGCGATAATGATTACAACTACGATGCGACCCGGTCTCCCTGGAGAAACGCCAAGGCTATCTACTGGTTTGGTGATACTCGTTCTTTAGCTATCAATAAGAAAATGGGGGCGTGGGTTTCTACCCAGTCTGCGGCCTCTGTGGCGGGCCCTGTGGGTCGTTCTGGTTCTATGGGCTCTGACCACAATGGGACTTTTGTGGGAACTCTCATGACCTCTTTGGGCTCCGATGCTTCTTATCAGTCAAAGTTGGATGAATTTTGGAGCGAGGTGGTGCGCATTAATGATCAGACGTACTTTGAAAAGTCTCTTGCCATTCTTAGTGGTCTTCTCGTCTCTGGGAATATGCCGAATTTTGCAGCTGGAGATACTCCTTCTAACCCAGGAGATAATCCGGGTGATGCTATTACGCATACGACGGTTCTCGCTCCTTCAATTCAGATTTCTGGCCGGACCCTCTCTTTGAATTACGCGGGAAGCGTTCGTGCGGATTTGCTCTCTATCAATGGCCAGGTAGTCAAACCCCTCTGGAGCGGAGAAATGAAGGGGAGTGCCTCTGTCTCTCTTCAGGGTATTCCCAGCGGTCTTTACTTGGTGCGAATTCAGACTGCTAGCGGTGTAAGCGTTCAGAAGCTAAACGTCAGGTAAGCAGCCGCGGCACTTTTGTTCGAGTGCCGGTGGCGTATTTACTTCTGATAATCAGAACGGATTTTAAACGCCATGATGGCAAATGCTCCCGCCACATTCATGCTGGCTTTGCGCCCGGCCATGGGGATGGTCACTTTCATGGTGGCTTCTGCCATGATTTCTGGCGCGATACCCAGTTCCTCGTTCCCGAGAATGATGAGCCCTTTTGCGGGCCATTTTACATCCCCGATGCTCGGGATGTTTTCGCCAGTTTCCAGGGCGATGATTTCGTAGCCGTTTTCCTTATGCCATTTGATGCAATCGAAGGGGCTTTCCCAGCGCTTGATGGGAATCCATTCCTGGCAGCCGCGGGCAGCGCTTTTCACGGTCACATGGTCCGGACTGCAGCTGTAACCGCTGAGGTGGACGCCTTCCAGCCCAAAGCAATCGGTACTCCGGATGATGGAGCCTACATTGAAGGCACTGCGAAGATTATGGACCAGAACGGCGAAGGGAATGGAGGCTTCGTTTGGAGTCTCCCGATCGCCCGGTTCCTGCTCCAGATACACATCTCTTTCGAACCCTAAACCAGCCCGTGTGCGGAAGGTTTTGTAGAGGTCAATCATTTGTGCTTGATTTTTCCCGGAAATCCGCTCCGAGGTCGGTAATTTCAGCCATTCCGCATAGGTTTCGAACTCCCTTTTTGCCCTGGGAACGTCGTCTCCCAGCTGCAAAATAATGATGCGCAAAAGTTCGGCGAGCCGCTTGAATTTTGAGGGCTCTTTCATGGCTAAAAACTTGGGTTCTGTGTACATATTTCAAAGATAAAATTCTATCTTTAAACGTGCATGGAAAACACGCAAAAACCGCGCATTCTCATCACCAATGACGATGGTGTGAATAGCGAAAATATCCACGCCTTGGCGTGTGCCCTCTCTCCTTTTGGGGAGGTTTTTGTGTTTGCCCCCGAAACGGAACAGAGCGGGGTTGGCCATGCCTTTACACTCCGGCACAGCCTTCGCGTAAAACAGGTGGATTGCCCCAAAGACTACAAAGCCTTTTCGGTTTCGGGCACCCCCGCAGACGCTGCCAAATTTGCTTTGGGGCATTTTGCTCCCGGTGGCTTTGATGTCTGCTTTTCCGGCGTGAACATCGGCGAGAATTCCGGCGTGGCGTCCCTTTATTCGGGAACCGTGGCTGGCGCCCGTGAGGCTGCCCTCTGGGGCGTGCCTGCTGTTTCTCTTTCCCTAAGCCTCGGGGGAGAATCCCTGATGCCTACGGTGCTGGATTTTTCCGCCCGCGTGGTTCGGGAGCGGATGTATGAGAATTTTGGCCCTAGCGTCTTTTGGAACGTGAACTTCCCTAAGGGGACTCCGGAGACCTTCAAGGGCTTCAAGGCCACCAAAATGGCTCTTGGGATGTTTACGGACCATTACAAGCCTACTAACGGCGAGTGGCAGTTGGATGGTGAAAAACTCTGGAACGAAAATCCGGCGGACAGCGATGATTACCTGCTCAATGCGGGCTATGCAACCATCACGCCCCATCGGGTGGACCAGACCGATTTTGAAAGTTTAGAAGTGATAGATAAAATGCTGCTTGCAGCTTATTAAGTTGAGGATCAGATGTCAGAAGAAATGATTCCAGGATCGCAGTTCAAAAGCCTGATTGAACAGGACATGCAGGATTGTTACCTCCGTTATTCCATGAGCGTGATTGTGGCTCGTGCGTTGCCGGATGCTCGTGACGGTTTCAAACCCGTGCACCGCCGCGTGATGTACAGTATGCACAAGTTGGGCGTGGTGCCCAACAAGTCTACGGTGAAGAGCGCCCGTATCGTGGGTGATGTGATTGGTAAGTATCACCCTCATGGCGACTCTGCCGTGTACGAGACTTTGGTCCGTATGGCTCAGGACTTCTCTCTCCGCTATCCGCTGGTTTTTGGCCAAGGTAACTTTGGCTCTATCGATGGCGATGGAGCCGCTGCTATGCGTTACACCGAAGCCAAGATGAACCACATGGGCGCCCTCATGCTGGAAGACCTGGAAAAAGAAACGGTGGACATGGGCCCCAACTATGACGAGTCCTTGGAAGAGCCGCTGGTGCTCCCCTCTGTGCTTCCCAATATGCTGGTGAACGGCACTACGGGTATTGCAGTGGGTATGGCCACCTCTATGGCGCCTCACAACCTGCGTGAAATTGCCAATGCCATTCATGCGGTCTGCGAAAATCCGGACATCTCTGGCGAAGATTTGCTTTCTTACGTGAGTGGCCCGGACTTCCCCACCGGCGGTGTGATTTGCGGCCGTGCGGGCATTCGTGAAGCTTACCTGACAGGCCATGGCCGCGTGCGTGTGCGTGCTCGTTCCGAAATTGAGACCGATAGCAAGGGCAAGCCCCGCATCATCGTGACGGAAATCCCCTACATGGTGAACAAGGCGGAACTCTGCAAGAAGATTGCAGAACTGGTCCGCGAGAAGCGTGTGGATGGCATCACCGATATCCGTGATGAATCCAGCCGCGAAGGTATGCGGATTGTGATTGAACTCCGCCGCGACGCTGTGGGCGAAGTCATCCTCAATAACCTCTACAAGAATACTCAACTTCAGACAACCTTCAGCATTTACAACCTGGCACTCATCAACAATCTGCCCAAGGTCTTCACGCTGAAGGAATTAATCCAGGTTTACATCGATCACCGCTTGGATGTGGTGACCCGTGCAACCCAGTTTGATTTGAAGAAGGCGGAAGCGCGTCTCCACATCATCGAGGGCCTCCGCATTGCGACCCAGAACATCGATGAAGTGGTGCAGATTATCAAGCAGAGCGCCACAACGGAAGCCGCAAAGGTTGCCTTGCAAGACCGCTTCAACCTGGACGAAATTCAGTCGCAGGCCATTGTGGACATGCGCTTGTCTCAGCTCACGGGCCTCAACTTGGAGAAGTTGGAAGCCGAATACAACGAGCTGGTGGCAACGGTCGCTGACTTGAAGGACATTCTCGAAAAGCGTGAACGTCGCATCGCTATCCTCCTGGAACGCTTGGATGCCGTGGTTGCCAAGTTTGGTGACGAACGCCGCACCAGCATCGAAGACGCTGTGGATGATTTGGATTACGAAGACCTCATCGCCGAAGAAGAACAGGTCATTACCCTCAGTAAGGAAGGTTACATCAAGCGCCTCCCGATTGATACCTTCAAAGCCCAGACCCGCGGTGGTAAGGGCGTTGTCGGTACGGGCCTCAAGGACGATGACGATGTGGACCAGATTTTTACTGCAAGTACACACAGTTACTTGCTGGTGTTCACCAACAAGGGCCGTGCCTACTGGACCAAGGTCTATCGCTTGCCCGAAGGCACTCGCAGCGGAAAGGGCCGCCCCATCATCAACTTTGTGGGCCTCACCGAGGGCGAAAAAGTTCAGGCCATTGTGCCGGTCCGCAAGTTCGGCGGATTCTTCTGCCTCGTGTTCGCGACCAAGAAGGGCATCATCAACAAGATGGACTTGAAGCTGTTTAGCCGCCCGCGCAAGGCTGGTGTGAACGCCATTTCTTTGGATGAAGGCGATGAACTGGTGAAGGTGCAGTTGGTGGGCATGACGGAAGAGGAATACAACGCCTCTCTCAGTGCAAACGAAGATGCTTCCGACAGCGCAGAAACTGCAGAATCCCCAGATGTGGAAAATGCAGAAGGCGCTGACGAGGATGCAGAAAGCAAGCCTATCGCCAATGACCTCTTGATGCTTGCTACCAAGAATGGTCAGGCAGTCACGTTCCCCATCACTTGCTTCCGCCCCATGGGCCGTGGCACTCACGGTGTTCGCGGTATCAAACTTGCGGAAGGCGATGAAGTGATTTCTCTCATCTGGCTCAAGGAAGGCAACAAGATCGTGACCATTACCGAAAAGGGATTTGGTAAGCGTTCTCAGCCAAGCTCCTATCGCGTGACCAAGCGCGGTAGCAAGGGTGTTCGCAACCTCAGCGCCGATGGTATGGAAAAGACGGGTCCGGCGGTATTTGTGGAAAGCGTTGCTGACGACTACGACTTGATTATCACCAGTAAGGAAGGTCAGGTTATTCGCATTGAGGCGGATTCCATCCGACTGACAAACCGCAGTGCCATTGGCGTGAAGTGCATTCGCTTGAACGAAGGCGACACCGTGCAAGACGCGACCGCACTCCCCAGCGTGGAAGATATTGAGCAGGATTCCGCAGAAGCCAAGGAAACCTTCGATAAGGTGGAAGGGGTGGAAGTGGATGACGATTCCATTGTGAAGGACGATTCTGCAGAAGCGTCTGAAGCAAATGAAAACGGTGAAAACTAGCTTGTTCTGAAACTTTAGAGCCTATCCCTGCAAAATGGGGTAGGTTCTTTTGTTTGTAGAGGCTATTTCGCGACGTTCGTGGTTGCGGTGGCTTTGCAAGGGATATATATTTGAATTCGGGTAATTAAGAAGGGATTTGGCAAATAAGGAGCCAATATGAAAAAGGTCGCATTCTTTACAAAACTGGTCCTAGGCCTCGGCCTTGTTGCAACAGGTGCGTTTGCACAGGATTTCTGTAATACATCTCATACAGGAAACCCTGTGGTGAGTGCCTACAGTGTTTCTGCCGGGCAGGATAAGGGTGACATTAACGATGTTGGAAATTATAGCTATGAGCAATGGACTAAAAGTGGAAATGTGTCTGCTAAATTTTATCCTGATGGTTCGTTCTCATGCACATTTTCTGACGCAGATGATTACCTTTGTAGAGAGGGAATTCTTTACGGCAAGGATAGTGGAAAGAATCCGTTAACAGTGGGTCAACTTAATGTTGATTTTAGCCTTAATCAATTTACAAACGCAGGTGGTATTTCATACGCATATGTGGGGGTTTATGGTTGGATGCAGAATCCGCTGATAGAGTGGTATATTGTTGACAACTGGGGCCCTGCCTCTAGACCGAATTGGCTTGGAACTAATAAGGGAACAATAACTATTGATGGTGTTCAATACGATGTTTATATAAACTCTGCTAATAGAGCAACAATTCTTGGGACAGGGCAGTTTGATCAAATTTACAGTCTTCGTAAAACAGCACGTACCTGTGGTTCAATTGATGTTACAGCTCATTTTAATGCTTGGAAGAATCTTGGCATAACTCTAGGGTCATCTTTATATGAGGTAAAAGTTTTAGGTGAAGCAGGGCAATATCCAGAGAATCAGGGTGCTTCAGGTTCAATAGATTTTAATTATGCTAAGGTTTATGTCGGCAATGCCCCTACGCCTTCTTCTAGTGCCAGCCAGAATCCTACTTCCAGTGCCTCGCCAGACTTTGGCAACCAAACTCCTTACAGCAGCAACTCTATTCCCGGAACTATTGAAATTGAGAATTTTGATGAAGGAGCCAACGGGGAAGCCTATAACGAAGTGGATGGTTCTACAGAATCTGGCGAGCCGCAAGGCGGCAGCTATCGCCCTGATGTGAATGTGGATATCGTTGGCGTTGGTTCTGGCTATGGTGTGGGTTACACTAACCCTGATGAATGGCTGGAATATACGGTAGATATCCCGACAGGTGGAACGTATAATGCCACTATCATGATTGCAAATGGTAATGCTAGTGCGGCTGAAGTGTCGTTGATGATAGACGGTAATTCTGTAGGCTCCATTAGTGCGGCTAGTACAGATGATGGAAAGTGGCAGGTTTTTGCCGAGGCGAGCACCACAACGCCAATCCGTTTACCTCAAGGTCGTCACATTTTGCGGGTGAGTTTCCCTTATTGCAATGCAGACTGGCTCAAGTTTGAGTTGGTGGAGGCGGATCCTTCTCAAGATCCTTCAAAAGACCCTGAACAAAAGATTAATACTCGTGCAAACCTATCTTTGAATCAGCCCATTGGTAAGTTCCAGGTGTTTGATATGCAAGGTAAGTTGTTGGGCTACATAGACATGGCTCGCGGCAACTCTATGCAGAATCTTTTGAAGCAAAAATTCCACAAGTCAGGAGTCTATCTTGTGCGTCAGGGAGACCTCATGCGGAAGATTGCCGTCCGCTAAAAAGAAATTTTTCACCTAGGTTTTAGACATGAAAAATCCCTCGAAAAACACCGAGGGATTTTTTGCATTTTTTATCTTTGAGAAAACTTAAGTAAGGATAGAGAAGATGTTTAAGGTGGGTTTTGATAACGACGCATACCTGAGGATGCAGTCCGAGAAAATTCAGGAACGCATTGCGAAGTTTGGTGGAAAACTTTATCTGGAATTTGGCGGAAAGCTTTTTGACGATCATCATGCCTCCCGCGTGCTTCCGGGTTTCAAGCCCGACTCCAAAATCAAGATGTTGGAGAAGTTGAAGGACAAGGCTGAAGTTGTCATTGCCATTAATGCAAGCGACATCGAGAAGAACAAGGTCCGCGGTGATCTCGGCATCACCTACGACATGGATGTGCTTCGCCTCATCGACGCTTTCCGCGGTTATGGTCTCTATGTAAGTAGCGTCGTTTTGACCCGCTATCAGGGCCAGGCTAGTGCTGTCGCTTACCAGAAGAAGTTGGAAAGCTTGGGCTTGAAAGTCTATCGCCACTATACCATCGAGGGCTATCCGGGAAACATTCCGCTGGTAGTTTCTGACGATGGCTACGGAAAGAATGAATTTGTGGAAACTACTCGCGAGTTGGTGGTGGTGACCGCCCCCGGTCCGGGAAGTGGAAAGATGGCTGTCTGCCTCTCTCAGATTTATCACGAAAACAAGCGCGGCGTAAAAGCGGGCTACGCAAAATTCGAGACGTTCCCCATCTGGAATATCGCTTTAAAACATCCGGTGAACCTGGCTTACGAAGCCGCCACTGCGGATTTGAATGATGTGAACATGATTGACCCCTTCCATCTGGAAGCTTATGGCCAGACTACTATCAACTACAATCGCGATGTGGAAATCTTCCCGGTACTGAATGCCTTGTTCCAGCGCATTCTCGGCCAGTCTCCCTACAAGAGCCCTACGGATATGGGTGTGAACATGGCAGGGAACTGCATCATTGATGATGAGGCTGTTTGTGAGGCTGCGCGTCAAGAGATTGTGCGTCGTTATTACAATACCAAGTGCCAGGTTCGTAAAGGGAATGCAGAGCCCGATCAGGTTTACAAACTGGAACTGTTGATGGAACAGGCTCAGGTGAGTGTATCTGCCCGCCCTGTTGTGGAAGCGGCTGTAAAGCGTGCCGAAGAAACCGATGGCCCTGCGGTTGCTATTGAACTTCCGGATGGAAGTATCGTTACGGGCAAAACCACGCAACTTCTGGGTGCTTGCTCCACCATGCTTTTGAATGCCCTCAAGAAGATGGCGAAAATTCCGCCTAGCGTGAATTTGCTTTCTCCCATGGTCATCGAGCCCATTCAGAATTTGAAGACTGGTGCACTGGGACATGCTAATCCGCGCCTTCATATGGATGAGGTCTTGGAGGCTCTCTCCATTTGTGCCTTGACGGATTATAATGCAAAACTCGCTCTGGAAAAACTTCCTTTGTTCCGCAACTGCGAAGTCCATGCCAGTGTGATTCTTGCTCAAGTGGATTTGGACATTTTCCGCCGCTTGGGTGTGAACCTCACGATGGAACCGGTGTATCAGACCAAGAAACTCTATCATAGGTAAAATTAAATAAGGCGGCCGGCATTAATCGGTCAAAAACATAAGGACTCTATTATGAAAAAACTGTTCTTGACTTCTATGTTTGCGGTTGCGTTTGGCCTTGCAATCACCGCCTGCGGTGACGATAGCTCCAGCGGCCCCGAAGAGGAATCCAGCTCCTCTGTTGAGCTAGAAGATGAATCCTCTTCCAGCGAAGAATCTGCTGAATCCAGTTCCAACGAAAATTCTGGGGAAGACAAGTCTTCTAGCAGTTATTCTGGGGAAGATACCCCGGAATCCAGTGAGGAATCTGGTGATGCAGAGTCCAGCAGTTCCGAGGCTAAAAAGGATGACTCCTCTTCCAGCGAAGCCGTTAGCTCTAGCAGCGAGGTGAGTTCCTCCAGCATCCAGAGGATTTCACTCTATGACTGCGGTACGTACGACTGTGTCTCTACTGAATATTTAAACCAGGACATACTGGATACAAACGGCTATGGAGAACTTCTCGACACGCGTAACAACAAAGTCTACAGAACCATTGTCATCGGCAACCAGACCTGGATGGCTCAGAATTTGAATTATGTCACCCAATACAGTTTTGCTGACAACGAAGTGAGCAGTTGGTGCTATGGAAATGATTCGGAAAATTGCTCCAAGTATGGTCGTATGTACAACTGGAATGCTGTAGTTGGTAAAACGGATGATGAATGCGGATACAGACAAGTGTGTGATGTAGGCGAAGGTGTTCAGGGCGTGTGTCCTGATGGTTGGCATGTACCTAGTTCGACTGAATGGCAGAATTTATTTGATGCGGTTGGCGGTATGGAGAATGCCGGAACAGCGTTGAAGTCTAAAAAAGGATGGGCTCCCCCTATGGTTGGGCTTGACGGTAATGGAGAGGATGATTTTGGATTCGCGGTCCTTCCGGGGGGTGATTATAACATAAGTCAATTCTATGGCGAAGGAACCTATACTCAATTTTGGTCATCTAGTGAAGTTGGGAGCGAATATGTATTTGGTCCAGACTATGCTTACAACTACCTCTTTTACTCTACTCATTCAAATGTTGTTGTTGATAATTACGACAAGTTCTTTGCTTTCTATATCCGCTGTGTGAAGAACGCCGACTAAAAAGGAAAACCCCAAGGCCTGTGGCCTTGGGGCTTCGTGGGACCTCCCGGACTTGAACCGGGAACCAGCGGGTTATGAGTCCGCGGCTCTAACCGATTGAGCTAAAGTCCCGACTCTCCTAAAGTTAGTAAATATTTCGCGATGGTCCTGTCCCACTCGTAGTGGAACCCGCTGTAGGCATTAACCACGGCTTTGTCCCAATCTGCAGTCTCTTCGCGGTAGACGTGGAGTGCGTCTTGCAAGCGGGCGAGCATCTGGTCGGGAGCGTTGGCGTCATCTACCAGGAATGCGTTTGCCATGCCCGAAGTTTCGGGGCAGTAGTCGTCCAGCAGGCTGGCAACACCAACGCGGCGGCCAGTCAGAGGCAGCGTGCCTGCGGCAAGTGCCTTCAAAATAATGGAGGTGGAGGGCTCCTTCAAATTTGCAGCGAAGAGAATGTCAGAACCTGCAAGTACAGCCCGCAAGTTATTCACGCTTTCCGCGCCAGCAACAAGAGGAATGATGGCCATGATGCCCTGATACTGCTTTGCTACGTCGTGGTAGTAGTTCCATTCCTGACTTTGTTCTGCGGCGCCAACGATGATGAACACGCCTTCCTTTGCAATGTTGGAAAGAATGGTGGCCAGCGTTTCGGAGGTGTTTCCGGATTCCTCATCCAGGTGCACATAGAGAATGGGCTTGTCGCAGCACTCCATTTCTAGATGGCGGGCGAGGACCTCTTTTGCCTTTCGTTTGGCTTCCTTGATGGGGAGGTTGTCATTGATGTTGAAATCCCAGACCTGGTAACTCACGCCGAACTGGATGCCTTCCAGCTTGTCCCTATTGTGGCTGAGGAAGCCACTCAAACCTCCGGAGAGGTTGGTGTTAATCATGGCGTCGCAGTAACCGGGGGAGGGGAACAGCACTTTCCGGGCAAAGAAAATCCCGGCCTTCAAAAGGCTCACCTTTCCCCAGAATTCATAGCCATCCATGTTATAGTTTTCACGAGGAAGCCCCATGGCCTCGATTTCGCTGGAGAGTACATGGAAGTCGTAGGTGATGTTGTGGACGGTGAAGAAGAAGGGAACGTCTGCAAAGTCTTCTTTGTAGACCGTGTGAGTGAGGGCTCCCGCCATGGCGCCACCCCATTCGTGTCCGAGGATAGCTTTGCACTGGAACCCCGTCTCTTTGGCGTAGGTCAGGGCGGCAGAGGCGAGGAAGGCGAACCGGAGGTGGTTGTCTCCATAGGGGACCGCATTGGGTGGTCCGTACACAAAGGGCCGTTCAAAGTATTCTTCGTTGTAGATGTAGGTGTGGAAGGGGTCTTTCAGGGATTTCCAGATTTCGAAGGGCTTCCCCTGAAGCTTTTCCACCCCCTTAAAAACGCACTGGTAGCTGTAAAGGTCCACCAGATTGCTCTTATAGAAGGGAGAGCAGGTCACTGCATTGGCTCCGGCCCTTGCAAAGGCGTCGGTCATACGGTTGACCGCCGTCGCCAGGGGGCTCGGGGTCTGCCACCTTCCCGCTTCGGGGCTAATGACCAGAATTTCCATGCTTCCTACTCTTTTTTTAGAAAATTTTTACGGATAAAAAAATTACAGGCCAAATTTATTTAATTAAATTAGTGTTGACTAGACCAAAAAGTTGATTTGTCCGACTAAAGGTCTGTTTTTGAACTTTACATAGAGGATTCTATAATGAAGAAATTCCTGATTGCTGCTTTGACCGTGAGTGTCGCCTTGGCTCTTACCGGTTGTAAGGGAACCAACGAAAAGCGTGGTGACGAACACCTGAAGGAAGGCCGTTTCCGCAATGCCATCAACTCTTACTTGGATGCCAAGAAGAAGAACAGCATGTCTGATGAGTTCTACGACAACTTCACGCTGGCACTGGTTCGCGCTGCTGAAATCGAAGCCAAGAAGGATGTGAACAGCGACCTCATCAATGGCTACTTTGAAAAGGCCTCTGTGAACATGGCCGAAGTGAAGAAGCAGGAAGTGGTGGAAGAATATGTGACCACTCTCGCTACCGTGGGTAAGAACCAGGCCTCTCAGGAAGGCACGGACTATGCCACTATCATCAACGCTTTTGCAAAGATGGATACGGCTCTTGCCACTGCCAAGGCCCGTGGCGCTGGCGAAGCAACCGTGAAGACTCTCCGCAACGAAGCTGAAAACGCTTACGTTGCCAAGAACCTGGGCGATGCCAAGGCTGAATCTGACCCGGTGGTTGCCGCATATCAGATTATGAAGATTGCAGAAATGGCTCCGGAAAATGCTGAAGTCAAGGAAGCTCTGAACAAGAACCGCATCGATACTCGCGGCTACTTCCTCATCTTCGGCGAACAGATTGGCGAAAAGGTGAACCGCCGCATCGACAAGTGGGGCTATGTCATGGCATTCCCCACCATTAAGATGGCTCCGGGCAGCCTCGCTGGCGAACTCCAGTTCTGGGCTTCTACCGGTAACAACACCAAGTTGGATCCGAGCAAGATCAAGCTGGTCTCCACTGATGGCAAGGAAGTCATTGCCAAGGCTGGCACTGGCTGGTGCGAAGCTGAAGTCCTCGAAGGCAAGAAGGGCGAAGAAAAGATTGAAAAGAAGAAGAAGAACCTGAAGGCTGGCGAAATTGGCGACTTGATGAACGAGTTCCAGTGCTCCCTGAATGTGACCTTCTCTTACGACAAGGATTTCGTTCCTGACTACGTGGAATACAAGGACGAATTCGGCATTGGCCGCAAGTACCTTGGTCAGTAATCTTAAACGGATTGCTTGAATTTGAAGACCTGCTCGAAAGGGCGGGTCTTTTTTGTGATAGTGTCGCGTTTTCTTGCGATAGCGCCGCGGGTTAGGCAATTACTTCGCCAATAAGGGCAAAGGGCTCAGCGTCGGTAATATGGACGCGCAGTTTTTGGCCTATGGGGAAGGAACCTTGGATGGCGACGGGCCGGTAAGCTGAGTTGCGGGCGATGGTAGTACCTTCCCGGTAGCCGGATTTTTCAACGACTACAAATTCCTCGTGCCCTATCCAGTGGCTGTTGTTTTCTTGAGCGACTTTCTGGAAAATGTCTGCTAGGGCTGCAGAACGCGAGTGCTTTATGGAGTCAGGAACGGGAGGGTAGTTGCTTGCGTCGTCAAAGCGAGCGGCTACAGTTCCTGCGCGGGCCACGAACCGCGTGATGTTGCAGACGGTAGGCCGTGTGTTGCGAACGAGATTGCAGGTGGCTTCAAAGTCCTGCTCCGTTTCTCCGGGGAAGCCCACGATGATGTCCGTGCTCAAAGTGAAAAGCGGAAATTCTTTCTGGAAAGATTCCGCCAGGATTTCGTAGTCCCGAACGGTGTGGCGGCGGTTCATGCCCTTCAGTACAGATTCGCTCCCGCTTTGAACGGGGAGATGAATGAACTTGTAGACCCGTTCGTCTTTGTAGCATTCCAGCAAAGCGTCTTTGTATTGCAGAATATGTCGCGGGTTTCCCATGCCGAGGCGGATGCGGTAATCGCCTGGAACGTGAACGAGAATTTTCTGCACCAGCTCGGCGAGGTTGGTCCCTATGTCAAAACCATAGCAGCCGCAGTCCTGGCCGGTGAGCTGAATTTCTTTGCAGCCGTCAGCGACAAGGGCGGCGACGTTTTTCACGATGCTTTCGGGACTGAAACTGCGGAGCCGCCCCTTTACCAGATGGGTACTGCAGAAACTGCAGGCGTCGAGGCAGCCCTCCTCAATATTCACGATGCCGATGAAGGAATTTTCTCGCAACTTTGGGTGACGCAGATTCTCTTCGCCATTAGCGGCATCGGGGAAGGTGACGCTAGGACAAATACGGAGTGCTTCCGCCCGAAAATCCTTGGGCGCGCAACCTGTGATATAAATTCTTGCCTCAGGGAATTTTTCCGTCGTATTGCGGAGGAGCTTTAGGGCGCCTGCGTTTCCCTTCACAGTACAAACGTTGAGGTAGAAGGCATCGGGCGCGCGGTTTGCATCCGTCGCGCAGTGTGCATCGGGTGCACAGTTTGGATCTATCGTAAAAACAATCTCCGGCGCCGGTTCCCCTTTGCTCAAAGCCTCTTGCAAAAGTTTCCGCGCTAGCTTCTCTCCATCTCCAAAATTGGCAGCACAACCCTGGCTTATGATGGCAATTTTCATTTTTCAAACCGCTGGATGGTAATGCCCGTATAGTAGTGCTTCAGAATCTCGTCGTACTTCTGGCCAGCTTGGGCTCTTGCGCGCACGCCCATCTGACACATGCCTACGCCATGCCCAAAGCCTTTTCCGGAGAGAATCCAGTTGTCGCCATCCCGAGAAATCCGGAAGAAGGAGGAAGGTAGGATTGTTCCCTTGTTCTTGAAAAGCCAGCGGGTTTTGTCGCTGATGATTTCAAAACTTCCTTTGTCTGTAATCACTTCCATGGTGAGAATGCGACCGCTGGGGAGCGTATCCTTGATGACGATGTCCGTCACTTTCGTAAAGTCCTTGATTTTTGCCTTCACTTCGCCAGCATTTTCCTTCGCCATTTTCTGCACTTCTGCGTCGCTGTACTTGCGCTCCCAAGTGCTGTAGCTGGATTCGTTGCACCAGGGCGTCCCATCTTCTCGCAAATCGGGTTTGCTCCTTAGATAGGGAATGTCTTCTTTATTCCAGGTGGCCATGACTTCAGTTTCTCCGCCACAGGTCGAATGATAGTAGGCGGTGATGAATGCTCCATCGTAAGTCATGGCTTCGCCGGCGGTTTCCTTCACGGCGGAATCTGTGAGGCTGGTAGCGCTTTGAAGGCCTTTGTAAACTTGGTCCTTAGTGTCGGCAAATACATCAAACCCTAAACTTTCGCGACTGCCGAAATGCTTGTAGGCGTAGGTGCGTGCCGCTACTGCCTGGGCTTTCAATGCTTCGAATCGGGAACTGTCCAACTTTCCGATTTCGTAAGGAATTACGCCCCGGATGTAGTCTTCCATGTCCACCACGTTGATAGCGTTCAGTTTTCCTTTGCTGATGGCAATGTCAAAATATCCAGGATAGCAGGCGGTCTTCAAGGATTTCTTGTCGGGAGCGATGGCGATGCAAGTGCCCTCATCATAGATTTCCTTAGCTTCCACCTCCATGGAATTTTCCTTGCCCTGAAATTTCAACTTTTTCCCTGCGGCGGTAATGCGGATTTCTTCGCCACCGCGGATGAGGTACAGTTCCTTCGCGTCAGTGTAAACCCCGACGCGTATGGGACGGTTCAGTTCTGCAGGAATGGGCTTGGATTCAATGGCTTGGCTTGCGATGGCGCTGTTCGCGGGACTCTTGACGGCTGCGGATTTTGCGATTCCTGTAGAGCCAGCTTCTATGGGTGTGAAGTTGGCAGGTACGACCTCATCATCATTACTTTCAATAGCTGCTTTAGGTTCCACTTTTTGCGAGGGTTTCGGCAGGTCGTCAAAATCAGGCAATACAAAATCTTCGGCAGCAAATGTCGCTGTGGCGAGGATTGAAAATGCAAGGGAAGATGAGAGAAGCCAGTTCATAGCCGGCTCCCATTTATTTCTTTTTCAGCTTGGACTGAGTTTCCTTGGCCATCTTCCGCAACTTGGATTGGTTCAAGGTACGGTCGGATGTGGAAATTTTATCGACGAAGAGGTCGCCATTCAGGTGGTCTACTTCGTGCTGAATGCAACGGGCAAAGAGGCCTTCGCAATGACGGATTTCCTGAGGCTCTCCGTTGATGTCGAAGAACCGCACCGCCACCTTGTCGGGGCGAACCACGTTGCAGAAAATGTCAGGCACGGAAAGGCAGCCTTCGTCGTAATCGCAGGGCTTTGCGTCTTCTTCAGGTTCCCATTCTGGGTTGAACATGATGTGGGGATCCTTCTCCTCTTCTTCAGGAAGAGTCGTGTCGATAACCACCAGACGGATGTTCTTTCCAATTTGGGGCGCCGCTAAACCGCAGCCGGGCGCGTCGTAGAGCGTTTCCAGCATGTCCATCGCCAGCTGACGGAGCTCGGGAGTGATTTCCCTGATGGGCTCAGACTTTTTGCGGAGGACCGGATCGCCGTATTTACAAATGGGGAGAATCGCCATTGCGCTACCTTAAAGATTACTTCTTTTCTTCGGCTTTTGCGTCAGCCTTGGGTTCGGCATTGAGAACCTTCAGAATGGCGGCCTTTTCGAAGTCAATCAAAGTTGTGGAACCGGTACGGACGGTAATGATGCTGGAGCCTTCTTCAATGTTGGTAACGATACCGATGATGCCAGCGGCAGTCATGACCTTGTCGCCCTTCTTCAATTCCTTGCGCATCTGGTCCATCTTCTTCATTTCCTTCTGCTTCGGGCGGATGAAGAAGAGCCACATCACCACAAAGAGGAGAATGAGGGGGAGGAAGCTAGCGAGAGCGCTGGGCTGTTCTGCTTGAGCGGCATCCTGAGCAAAAATGGTGGAGGCACTTGCCAAAGTGATGAGAAGGGTCTTGATTTTCATAATAAACCTTTGGTTGAATTTTTACAGAAAACAATATAGTAATTCACAATTCACAATTTAAAATTCAAAATGCACAATTAGTACTTCGCACTCATTTTAACTTCGGCTCGGAAGTGCCCGAGCAAGCTCGTTCGTTTCACTCGCCTCGTCAAAATTCTGCATTCTGCATTCTGCATTCTGCATTAATAATTACCCAACCAGTTTTTTGTCCAGCAGGGGGAAGATGCGATTCATTTCCAAGAGGTCTAGGCTCTTTTCAAATTCGGCATAGAAGCAGGGTACATTATCCAGAGGGGCATGGATGTCAAACGGCTGATCGGTTACGAAAACGCCCTTGTGCACAAGGGGAGCAACAATGCGGGAGGTAAGGGTGAAGTGCATGGACTTCTTTGCCTCTTCTTTCAGTAGTTCCGTTGGGATGGTGCAGATGCCGTCGTTGCTGGTGAGCCGGTTCCCTTTGGCTAGCTGGAGGAATACAGTAAGCACCATCTGCTCCGTCATGGAGAGGATATTTGGCGAAACCTGCTTGTGGAGGGCCCGATACTTCAAGGTGTGATAGAGCAGTGGAATCACTTGCAGGCTTTCTGCGCGGACCACATCTCGCTCTATTTTCAGCAGTTTCAAATCTTCAAGAATCTGCAACAGATGGTTGGCTTCCTCAGGCGCGGTGCCATTCATATCGTGAAGCTTTTCCTGCAGCAGCAGTAGCGGAATCGTGTCCGTCTTGGAATTCTCAATGTACTTCGCAAACAGGAAGAGGAGCGGAGGCAGCGCCTGCACCAAATCGCTTTTCTTTTTGTTCTCTTCGGCGATGTGCCTCCGGCTTACGAGGAAACTCATGATGGAATTTATCCAGGAGGGCTTCGCGTCTAGAATCTCCTTCAGTTGTTCCTGCTCGATAACCAGGACTTCGCTGTCTTCTTCTGCCTGGATGGTGAGCTCCCGCGGGGCGGTTTCTAACAAACTAAGTTCCCCGATGATGGATCCCGGCTCGAAATACTCCGGCTCGCTTTCGGGATTCTTGCGGCTAGTTCCCTTGAACATGCCGGATTGGACGATGTAGAGCGAGTTCCCCCGTTCTCCTTCTAGGCACAGATATTCACCTTCGGCGATGAGCATTACAGCACCCCCCGAATGTTGGCGGCATAGCGGAGCGCCAGTTGGTAGTAGAGAATCTTGTCCTTGTTCACCTGGAAGGAACTATCGTCGCAAACCTTGAACCACCCGAAGGAGAGCATCTTAATCCATTCCGTCACATTGATGGCGATTCCAGAATCTGTAAAGAATTTAAGCCAGGAAGGTGCATCTGTTTGCACGTCTTTCTGGAGTGCGGCGAGAAGGGTGAGTGCCTTTTTTTGAGTGTCTGTCAGTTGGAAGGGCGCCCAGGGCTTGTTCTTTTCCGATGCCTTCTGGTAGTCTACATAAATCTGGATGAGCATGGGGTGGTCGGAGTAGATTTCCGTGCCGTTTTCGCCTTTTCGAATTTCCAAAAATTGCCGCCTGGCTAGCGCTTTCAAATCGGCCTGGATTTGAGATTCTGGAATCTTGGTCTGCCAGCGGAATTCCCTGCAGAGTTCGTCCATAGGGTAGGATTTTTTCGGCTCCAGATGGCTGATGTATTCCGAGAGGCTTTTGAGAGTGTTTTGCACCCGAGGCTTTCGCGTGGCTTCCTTCAGTTTGCGGGTCTGGGCAGAAAGCCCCTTGATTACCGCTAATAGCCACAGGGGGAGAGTCTTCAGCTCCGATTCCATGCAGTCTTCGGAGATAAGGGTGATTTCGGAATCCTGAGTGGCTTCCAAGGTGTACTTGAAGGGTTCACGCTCTAGGAGCGCCGCGACGCCAACCAGTTCCCCGGGCTGCATTTTGAAGATTGTCCTTGCAGGGATTTCGCTCCTGTCCACCGCTGCAAGTTCGCCCTTGTTCAGGATGATGATGTTTCGCGTTTCATCGTCCGGCGAATATACAACAAAACCCGCCTTCACGCTTACCTGCGTGGGCGGGATTAGTTGCTTGTGGGAATCCCCCGTACTCATCGGGAAATAGCCCCTGGTTCCAGAGATTAGGCCTGGCGCTCGTCGATACGGGCGGCCTTACCACGGAGGTCGCGCATGTAGTAGATGCGAGCCTGATGAACCTTACCGGCGCGATCCAGAACGATGGAATCGATGCGGGGAGAGTTCATGGGGAAGATACGTTCCACAGCCACAGAGCCGCTCATCTTGCGGACGGTAAGAGTCTTGCCGATGCCGCTGTTCTTCTGCTGGATGACAACACCCTTGAACGGCTGGATACGTTCCTTGGTACCTTCAATAACCTTCACGTTCACAGTGACGGTGTCGCCAGCGCGGAAGTTAGGCATGTCAGCCTTCAAATTTTCATTTTGGATTGCTTCAATATTCAGGGACATAATTGTGACCTCGTTTTATTTGTCGCCAAATTTAGTATTTAATTCCAGTTTTTCAAAGATGTCGGGGCGTCTTTCTTGGGTTCTTTTTAAGGATTCTTGCCTCCGCCACTCCGAAATGTTCTTGTGATGGCCCGAAAGTAGCACTTCGGGCACCTTTTTCCCCTCAAATTCCTCAGGTCGGGTGTAGACCGGCCACCCTAGTACGCCCTGGGCAAAAGAGTCTGTTTCACCGGATTCCTTGTGGCCGAGGGCCCCGTCCAGGAGCCTGACCACGGCATCGGTGACAATCATAGCCGGCAGTTCGCCGCCACTCACCACGAAATCCCCGATGGAGATTTCCATATCCACCTCTGTCTGGCGGATGCGGTCGTCGATGCCCTTGTAGTGGCCGCAGACCAGCACCAGATGGCTTTCTTCGGAGAGTTCCTTCGCGATTTTATGGGTGAAGGGGACGCCGTCCGCCGTGAGGTAGATGACTTTTCCGCCGTCTTCCTTGACGCCTGTGCTCCGGATGGCCTTGGCCAGGGGTTCCGGTCGGAGGACCATGCCCGGTTCGCCGCCATAGGGAACATCATCTACCTGACCGTAGTCGTTGATGGCAAAATCCCGCAGATAGACGGTATTGAACTCCATGAGGCCCTTATTTTGGGCCCGACCCATGATGGAACTCTTCATGGGGGCGAACATTTCGGGGAATATGGTGATGCAATCAATCTTCATCGTCCATCTCCTTTCGAGCTTCGCTGCTGTGGTCCTCAGGACAAAGCGCCCGCAGGTAATCCCCGTCGCAGACGATTCGCTTGCCGTTGGCATCCACTGTCTTGACGCAGTCCTTAATCCATGGGGCGAGAATGGTCTTCTTGCTGAATTCGTCCTGCGCCGCAGCTTCAAACTTGATATTGAAGGCGTTCACCGTAGGGAGTTCCACTACTTCCAGCACCTCTCCAACATCCCGGCCGTCTTCTGTTTGGACCCGGAAACCCTCCAACTCGTCGGGGTAGAACTGCCCTTCGGGTGCCGGTAGCCGCTCCGTTTCAGGAATCAGAACCTCGCCGTTCACCAAAACCGCCACAGCCTCCGGCGTGTCGAAGCCCTTGAACTTCAGGTGCCAAAGGTTCCCTGCCAGCTTGGAATCTTCCAGCGTGAGGCTGAGTTCCTCGCCGTTCACCTTCCGCACCAGCACCTCCTTCAACAGGCTGTGCCGCTCCAGGTCATGGGTGCAGGGCATGGCTTTGATATAGCCTTTAACCCCATGGGCGCGCATGAGTTCGCAGACGGTGATGTATTCTTGAGCGTTCGGCATTTAAGTGTGAGGGTGTGGGAGTGGGGATAAAAAAAGTCCCGCGCGGAGTAAATCCAAAAACGCGAGACTTTCTTCAATTCCTTAGAATTAGGCTTCGGCAGCAGGAGCTTCAGCAGCAGGTGCTTCGGCGGCGGCAGCAGCTTCAGCGGCAGCGGCTTCCTTGGCGGCCTTTTCAGCTTCGATCTTGGCGAGAGCCTTGGGGCCGAGCTTTGCCTTCTTTTCCTTGTCAGCACGAGGAGTAGCGGTCTTGCCTTCGATGGAACGGCCAGCGCGCTGTTCGTGGAACAAATCCATGATGCCAACCTTCTTGAGGAGGTTGCGGACAGTGTCGGACGGCTGAGCGCCCACAGAGAGCCACTTCAGAATCTTTTCCTGATCGAAACGGATTTCAGCCTTCTTCAGGTTGGGGTTGTAGAAACCCACCTGTTCGATAAAGCTATCGTCGCGAGCCTTACGGTTGTCGATAACCACGGCGCGGTAGATGGGGTTGTGACGCTTGCCAAAACGAGCGAGACGGATAACTGTAGACATTTTAACCTCTATTGGTAACCCTAAAAAGGGGTGGTTTGTTATTTGGGGCCAAATATAACAACAAAAAGTTTGTGTGTAAAGGACGGAATTGTAAATTTTTCCGTTGTTTGCAGACAAATTAAATGAAAATTTGCAAAATTGGGCGAAATAGCGGGATTCTGGAGCACTTTTGACAGAAATCCCTGCTTTTTTCTTGAATTTTGCGCAATAAATTTACCGAAAATCCTAAAATAGGGCTGTTTTTCGGAAAAAAGTACTTCGAAACGCACTTCGTCAATCAAAAATGCCGTCTTTTTGCCGAAAATCTGAAATTTTAGCGGGATTTTTTTCCTTTTGTAGCATAAACCCCCGCCTTTTTGCCATTTTGAAGCTCCCAGAAGCTAAATTTAAGGCATGAAGTTTTTGGAAGCGATTAGCGGGTTCTTCGGGCGGTTTATGGCCCTCATTGTGCTGGCACTGACGATTCTTGCGCTTTTTGTGCCTGCAAGTTGCAACTGGATTGCTACTTCTTGCGTTACATACTTTCTGGCGGTGGCCATGTTCTGCATGGGTCTCACGCTGAAATTTTCTGATTTTGTGGTGGTCTTCACCCGCCCGCGGGACATTTTCATCGGTTGCGTCGCGCAGTTTACCATTATGCCGTTGCTGGCCTTTGCCCTCGGGAAGATTTTTGGCCTTGAAACTGCACTTCTGGTAGGCGTGATTCTGGTGGGAACATGCCCGGGGGGAACTTCCAGCAATGTGATTACCTACCTCTCCGATGGCGATGTTCCGCTTTCCGTAGGCATGACTGCGGTGAATACATTCCTCGCACCGCTTCTCACTCCGGCCATTACTTACCTGCTGCTTCGCACTACCGTCTCTGTGAATGTGCTCTCCATGTTCCTCTCCATCGTGCAGGTGGTCATCGTGCCCATTGCCGCAGGAATCCTCATCAACAAGTTCTGCGGAAAGTTCGTGCAGAAGTTTACAAAAATTCTTCCCATGTTCTCGGTCATTGCCATCTGCCTCATTGTGACGACCGTGGTGAGCCATAATGCCGCTAAGATTCTAGCCACTGGCATCATTGTTTTTGTGGTGGTGATTCTTCACAACCTCTGCGGGTACGCCTGCGGTTTCGGGCTTGCTCACTTGCTCAAGTTCCCGGTGGCAAAGAAGAAGGCACTTTCTGTGGAAATCGGAATGCAGAATTCCGGCCTTGCCACATCTTTAGCGGGCACGGCCTTCCCGAATCTCGCCATGGCTACAGTGCCGGGCGCCATCTTCAGCGTGTGGCATAATATCTCGGGCGCCCTGCTTGCGGCAGTTTACCGCCGGCTAAAATAGCGCGGCCGTTTACCGCCGGCTAAAGTGATGTTTTTTGCCCGATAGCCCAGGGGGCGAATCGCCTAAAGAGGAATGCAACGGGCATCAGCAGGAAAAGTGCAATAAGGCTTATGCCTGCGTTGATAGCGACGCAATTGCTTATAATGCTCAAATCGTAGTGTAAAACAAACACAATAAAGGCCTTGATGAATCCAAGGGCGATGGTGTGCAGGCCAAATAGGGTGAGGGTGTTCTTGCCCCAGAAGGAAAGCAGTTTGTTGCTTGGGATGAGTTTCGCAATTTGAATCACTACAAGTGATCCCGTGATTGCGGGAGCGATGTCAATGATGTTTTTGAATGGAGCAACCTGGTAAACGCAACTTGCGTAAAAAGAGCCGAGGAAGATGAGTGCGCATATCAGGAATGAGAACCCGTGGCTCCATTTTGTCTTAAAAATGAATTGGAAAAAATCTTTTTTCTGGAGAACATAGCCAAGGGCTACAAAAGGCAAATAATAGCAGGCCAAATCCATGTTCCAAATAAGCCGAGGGCAGCATTCGGTTCCTAAAATTTGAAGTGTGAGTCCAGCTGTAAGTAAAATGCCAATTTCACTTATAATCAAAATAACTGACTTTTGTTTTAGAATAAAGTAAAAGAGAATTTCGCAAACAAAAAGGCAGGTTAGGAACCAAAGAGGCGAAGGATAAATGTCATTACTGATTCCGTAAAATATATGCTGGATTGCTTGTAAAACCGTAGTTGATGTCCCGCTTGCGACATCGGCTCCGTAGTGTCGCCCCGCCAAGAACCAGTAAGTAAATAAGATTAGGGAAAAACAAAAATAGGGGACTATGAGAGCGTGAAATTTTTTCCGTAAGAATGTGATTGTGTCGTAAGAAGTTTTGAAGGTGATGCCCGCGAGTAGAAAGAACAAAGGCATGTGGAAGGAATAGATGAAGTCGGACCCTATTTGGGGTAGGCTTAGATGGCCTAAAACCACAAAATAGATGCCAATGGCTTTGGCGTAGTCTATCCAAGAAATCCGTTCCATATAACACAAAATAAAAAAACACTTCAGGAAAATCCTGAAGTGCTTTTGTCAATGAAGACTAATAAGAATTAGCCGCAGTAGAAGTAGGTCTTCACCAGCTTCTGCATGGCGGTCTTGGACTTCGTGACCTGGGCGCGGAGCGTCTTGTCCTTGAAGGCCTTCAGCTGAGCGATGATGCCATCGATCATGGCGGGGCTGAACACACCGAATTCTTCGTAGATCTTGCGCTGCTTGGCGAGGCAATCGGCGCTGGCCCAGCAACTATCCGGAAGGGTGCTGAGGGTCTTGAGGAGCTTGGCATTTTCCTTCTTGTGGATGTTCACGTTCACGTAGGTCTTTTCAGCAATCTTGAGACCGTCCTTGAGGCTTAAGCCATGGCGGCAAGCCACGCAGAGGCCCGCCATCAGGAGGTACACGTTGGCGGAAGCGTCCGGAGAACGCATTTCCACAGTCTGCTTCTGGTGCGTGTCGTAGCTGGTGCCCTTTTCTTCGGGGTTCGCCATCTTGCAGAGGTCAGCCTTGGAAGCCCAGCCGAGAGGTACGCGCACGAGCACGGAGCGGTTGCGGTCGCCCCAGCAAACATTGGTGGGAGCTTCCTGATGCGGCACGAGACGCAGGTAAGAAGTGGGGTTCATGTTGCCGAAAGCGGTGATGGACGGAGCGAGCTGCATCATGCCTGCAATGGCGCGGCGAGCAGTAGAACTGATGACACCGTTTTCCAGCATCTGGTTGTTGCCGTCCTTCATGAGGCGCATGTGGATGTGGAGACCGCTGCCAGCCTTGCCCACGGTAATCTTCGGAGCAAACGTCACGTCCAGACCCAACTGGGAGCCCAAGTTGCGGATGACCCACTTGGCGATGGTGAGCTGGTTGGCTGCATCTTCTGCCGGACAGGGGAGGAATTCGATTTCGTTCTGTTCGTAGAGTTTGCCGTCTTCAGTGAAGTTACCCACCTCGCTATGGCCATACTTGATCTGGCCGCCTGCCTGTGCGATGTAGAGCATGCATTTTTGGCGGAATTCGTTGAACTTTGCAAACGGAGCAGATTCGTGGTAACCCTTCTGGTCTACAGCAGGGAAGGTCTTCGGATCGTCAGCGATGACGTAGTATTCCAATTCACCCATGGCTTGGAATTCAAGGCCAGTTTCCTTCTTGAAGGCCTGGCAAGCTTTGTGGAGGGTGTATTCCGGAGAGGATTCCAGCGGCTGGCCGTCCTTGTTGAAGAAGCTACAGAGGAGGCAGAGGGTGGGAAGAGTTGCAAACGGGTCCATGAAGGCCGAGGAAAAACGGGGCACAACATAGAGGTCGGAAGAGGAGGCTTCGATGTAGCTGAAGAGGCTGGAACCATCAACGCGTTCGCCGCAGCTGAGGATTTCATCCAGGTAGTCGGCGTTGTTCACGACGAAGTTCAAAGTCTTCAAGCGGCCGTCGCCACCAGCGTACATGAAGTTCACGTGGCGGATGTCGTTCTTGCGGATGTAGTTCTTGATGTCATCCTTGGTGAATTTTGCGCGAGGCTTTTTGAGTGCGACCTCGAGGGTGTTGGCGGACAAATCGATAGTTGCCATTGTTTTTCCTTTGGTTTATAAAATTTTGCGTAAAAAATAGAAAAGAATGACGTGCTTTTTTAAAGTTTTTTGGTACAATATGCTCGGATTTATTGAAATTTACAGGAATATTATCTACATTTATAACTGAAAAATATATAGTAATTGTTCCGCAATAAAGCAAACCAAGGTGAAATTATGGCGAATTTGAAAAATCAGGCTCTTTACATGGCGGTAGGCGAGGTGGCGTCTCTTTGGAACTTGAGTGAGCGCCGTATTCGTTATTTGTGCGAACAGGGTAAAATAGAGGGCGCCATCAAGCAGGGCCGCAGCTACAAAATTCCCAAGGGCGCCATCAAACCTCTGGATGGTCGTGAAACTCGTTGGCTTAATATCTGCGAGGACTTCCGGGAACTTTTTCTTCGGGTGGATTCCGAAAAAAGGGAACTAGACCGCCGCCGTCCATTGACAGCGGGCGAATTAGCTCGTCTTCGAGATGATTTTACCATCAACTACACCTACAACTCCAACGCCATCGAAGGCAATACTCTTACTCTCAGTGAAACCCGCTTGGTGCTGGAGGGCGTAACCATTGACCAGAAACCACTGAACGACCACTTGGAGGCTGTTGGCCATAGGGATGCGTTCCAATACATGCTCTCTCTCGTGTCTGATGACGCCCCCCTTACAGAGCGGGTCATTCGGGAATTGCATTCCCTTGTTCTTATGGATCGGCCACAAGACAAGGGCGTTTACCGCCGCATTCCGGTGATGATTTCTGGGGCGAGTCATATACCTCCGCAACCATACCTAATTGAGCCCAAGATGGAGCAACTGGTTGCGGAGTTCAACGCAAATAAAAATCATGTGCACCCGTTGGAGCGTATAGCCAAGTTCCACCTTGATTTTGAGGGAGTCCATCCTTTTGTTGATGGCAATGGCCGTACTGGGAGACTGCTTTTGAATTTTGCTTTGATGCGGTTGGGGTATTTACCCATCAATATCAAGTTTACCGACAGGCGACGTTACTACGCAGCATTTGAGGCCTACTACACAAAGGGTGACCTTGTTCCCATGGTCACCCTTGTAGCAGGCTACGAAGATGAAGCACTAAAAGAACGGCTAGCTATTATGGGGCGTGCCGAATAACTAGTAACAACTTATCTGCACGCTTCCACCACTTATGTTGACTGCAATCTCTTCACCATAAATATCGCCTGTGGGGAACAATGTTGATGTTCTAATTTCACTATAATAGTTTACACTAAATGTTCCGGAACCATAGTCTGTAGCCCAGGTGATAGAACTTGTTCCATTGCCGTAAATGGCTAGGGCACCACCAACATGGTTACATCCATAGCGTAGAGAGTGTGTGCCCTCGAACAATGTCATTTTCTCTCCAGTAATTTCAAAAGTGTTGTTGGTACTATCTACTGCGGTAACGTTTCCGCATGTAAAGGATTTCGTTCTTCCCTCTTCATTTGACACCGACACTGTGGGGCCAGAGACTTTTCCAATTGCAGAAACTTGTTTTTCAGCATAGTATGCGCTTCCTACAGATGTTGCTCCATTCCAAGTCACATCTGTGATTTCTGCTATAGAGGAACAGCTCAAGTCCCAAGCGGCAGTGTGGCTACCGTTAATGTCTACAAGGGCGTTTCTAGGAGTACAGGAGCATGAAATGTCAGCACCTTCAATAGTGACGGGAGAACAGGTGATAGGAGATCGCCCGTTAACCGAAACTGTTGCACTAAATGTACCACCGATATTGTAAGTGATATCGTCTGTGGTATTTGATGCGTAAAAACCGGTTGATGGTGATCCGCCTTCAAAGGTCCACTGGTAATTTGCGTTGACATACTCTGTAAGAGGAAGTCCCGAGCTTCTCGTGAATACCCATTTAGTCGATAATCCTCTTGGAACTGAACTTGTAGTTACGGGTGCGCATGTGCCTATGTCGCTGGTGCTTGTGGAACTGCCTGTACCGGCAGTGCTAGAACTGGATGCAATCGTAGAACTGCTACTGACCTTTGTGGAGGAACTACTCAGTGCCTTGCTGCTGCTGGATGCTACAGAACTACTGCTGATTTTTGTAGTGGAACTGCTTTGTGCCCTGCTGGAGCTGGATGCAACAGAGCTGCTGCTGACCTTTGTGGAGGAACTGCTTTGTGCCTTGCTAGAGCTGGATGCTACAGAACTACTGCTGACTCTTGCAGAGGAACTGCTGGGGGAAATGGTAGAACTACTAGAAGCGACACCACTGGAACTAGACTCCTCCCCGTTTTCGTCTTCCTTGTCAGTCGTTTTGGTTTCGATGACGTCGTTGCCATTACTCCAGACTTCTCCGTCACAGGTGTATGAAATCTTTTTTTCGACAATGTAAACAATGTCGCCTTCCCTGGAATCGTCACATTCAGCAAGTTCATCTGTGGATAGAACTACATCATTTAGGGGGGACCACTGAGATTCGTTGCAGGTGAAAGTCTCGTCACCCACTTGTATAAGTTTCCCGTTACGCTTGGTAGAACAACTCGGCAAATCTTCTTCTGTTTCAACAGTATCTTGAATTACCTCTTCCAAGAGACAGTTGAAAAGAGTTTTGGTGTCAATGCCCTCACCTTCGGAATCTTCCCAGGAGCCATCGACGCACTGGTAAATCCTTTTTTCTGAAGAAACGTAATATGTGGCATCCTCAGAGTCTTCGTCACAAGATGGAACGTCGCAAAGACTTTTGACGACTTCATCAATATTTTTCCACTTTTTGGGGATACAAACGAAATAGTCTTTGCCCACAAGAGCGAGCTCTCCTTTTCGGCTGTTGGTGCAACTAGGCATATCGTCTTCCGATTCGTAGGTGGAGGCCTCTTCAGGGGAATCTCCTTCACTATTGCTGTTGGAGGAATCTTCGTCGGGAAGAACCCATGAATCGGAGTTTTCATCGCCACAAGCCCAAAGACAGAGAGAAACGGCTATTGCCATAAATAGAGTTTTTTTCATAAGAACCCACCCTTTGCGTACTTGAATAAAGTAAAAAAAAGAACTTACCGCGAAGGAAAGCTCTTTCAAAAAGATGTTTTTTTAGACGCAAATATCTTATTTGCGTTTCTTCTTGACTTTCGGGGGAGTGTAGTTGGAGCCAATCTGGCCTCCATTGTTTTGCTTTTTGGCAAAATCGCCCACTCTCTTGAACATTTCCTTCATACCCTCGTACTGCTTGAGCACGGCGTTCACGCGGCCAATCTCGGTGCCAGAACCCTTGGCGATACGGGCTTTGCGGCTGCCGTCGATGATGCTCGGCTTTTTGCGTTCCTTGGGGGTCATGGAACTGAGAACCGCTTCCACATAAACCAGTTCCTTTTCGTCAATCTGGTCAATGGGGAGCTTGTTGAGGCCTGGGATGAGGCTCAAAATGTCCTTGAATCGTCCAATCTTCTTTACGGTGCGGAGCTGGTTTAAAAAGTCGTTCAAATCAAAGGTGTTGTTGAAGATTTTCTTCTTCAAGTCCTTTGCGTCTTTCTCGTCGATGACCTGCTGTGCTTTTTCCACGAGGGAGACCACGTCGCCCATGCCGAGAATGCGGCTGGCCATGCGGTCCGGATGGAAGAGGTCGATGTCCGGTAGTTTTTCGCCAACGCCGATGAAGCATATAGGTACGCCCGTCATCTTCTTGATGCTGAGGGCAGCACCGCCGCGGGTGTCGCCATCCATCTTGGAGAGGCAGACGCCAGTGAAGGAGAGACGTTGCCAGAAGGTCTCTGCAACGTTCACGGCTTCCTGACCAATCATTGCGTCGGCGACGAAGAGGATTTCGTCGGGATGCACTGCGTCGCGGGCCTTTTCCAGTTCCTGCATCAATTCTTCGTCAATTTGCAGGCGGCCTGCGGTATCGTAAATCACCAGGTCAAAACCGTTGTCTTTCGCGTACTGATAGCCGTGCTTGATGATTTCGACCGGATTTCCCTGGCCTTCGTCATAAACTGGAATGCCGATGGACTTGCCCAAAACCTGCAACTGCTTGATGGCGGCCGGGCGGTAAACGTCGGCTGCCACGAGGAGCGGTTTGCGCTTCTTTTTGCTCCTCATGTAGAGGGCAATCTTGCCGGCAAAAGTCGTTTTACCGGAACCCTGGAGACCCACCATCATGATGCCGACGGGAGCCGCACCGGAGAGGTTGATTTCCTTGGTTTCGCCACCCATGACGTTCACGAGTTCGTCATGAATGATTTTCACAATCTGCTGGCCCGGCGTCACGGAGGTGAGCACTTCAGACCCAAGTGCCTTTTCCTTGACTGCTTTTACAAAGTCGCGGGTCACATTGAAGTTCACGTCGGCTTCCAGGAAGGCGCGGCGCACCTCGCGGAGAGATTCCGCAACATTTTCTTCAGTCAGCTTGCCCTGCCCACGCAGGTTCTTGAGGGTCGATTCTAGAGAGTCAGTCAATTGTGAAAACATAGTAGGCCAAATATAACTAACGAGAGCCAGAGTTCTGGGATTTTTCGTATATTTTCAAGCATGAAAAGGATATCTTTTTGTCTTTTGATGCTTGTTTTTGCGGTTCTTACCGCCTGTGCGGGCTCTGCCGGCGGTGGCGAATCGGATGCTAGCGGCATGGGCGACACTCCTTGTGAGGAATGCGGCTCCCGTGGCGATATCGAACTGAAAATTACGGATGAAAAATTCTACCGGGAATGGAATCAGACTGCATTTTCTCGCTTGGATTCTAACGCTGTCGTAGGCGTGTTTCCTGCCTTGAAGGTGAATGCAAAACGGCCTGAAAAGTGCAAGTTCTGCCACAGTTTTAGCGCAGAGGCCTTGGATTTCGATCTCGCCCGTGTGGAGGATTCCGTCTTTGTGGCTGCCTTCCCGAAAATGCAGCGGGAGTTGATGCTTCCGGGCATGCGACTTCCGGACGAAGATTCGCTCTACATTGATTCTGTGGCGGCAAAATTCTTGAATAGCATTTTTGCAGACGGAAAGAAACTTGCGGACTATTCCCCGTGGGTGGAGCGTGATGGCGTTGAACAAGCCTACACGCGCGAGGTTCCGCAGACTTTGAAAAATCTGATGCAAGAAATTGCAAGTCGCTATGCCCTGCGCTACATTTCCATTCCTGTGGCCATGGATGTAGAGATGATTCCCGATTTGGGGAAGAGCGGTGGCTACACCTGGAAAATCCTCTGGACTCTCTGGGATGGTCGTTATGGCGAGCTGGTCTTTTTGACTTATTCCGAATGGACTGCCGCAACTACGAGTAGGGTGGCTCCCGAAAAGGAATGGGCGACACCTTTCTCTCCCAGACTTTCCAAAATGTTCAGTGTAGATTTCTCCAAACTGGAATCCCATTAGATATCACCCGTCATAGAATTTTCTTTTTTTTGCGTCATCGCGAGCCGAAGGCGTGGCGATCTATTGTAACGAATAGGTCTGCATTCTTTGATGCAGTTGAGATTTAAATTTATTTTACTACTTTTCTCAATATGAACAGCGCCTTTTATGTTTTTATGAAGCTTTTGCCGAAGAATGCGGCTAGTCGTGCCTTCGGTGCCATTACTCGCTTGCGCCTTCCTTTGGTGAGTACTATTGCAAAAAATCTTTTTGCCTCTTACTACAAACTGAACATGGAAGAGTCGGAGTTTCCGCTCAGCCATTACCGCAACATTGGGGATTTGTTCATCCGTAAACTCAAGCCTGGCGCACGCCCTGTGGCAGACGCAGAAATCGTGAGCCCTGTGGATGGAGTTCTCTCCCAGACGGCAACTTTTGATGGTAAGCAGGAACTGATTCAGGCTAAGGGAAAGACCTATTCTTTGCGGGATTTGCTCCGCGATGACGAAATGGCAAAACGCTTTGAAGGTGGCGCCTTTGCTACGATTTACCTCGCCCCTTTCAACTATCACCGCATTCACAGCCCCGTGAAGGGAACCCTGGTGGATGCTAGCTATTGCCCCGGCACGCTTTGGCCCGTAAATGTGGGCAGCGTGGAACGTGTGGAAGGCCTTTTCTGCATCAATGAACGCCTTACCAGCCGCATCCGTTTGGAGGATGGTTCTGAAATTTTGGTGGTGAAGGTGGGCGCGACCAATGTGGGCCGTATCGGTGTGGTTTACTCCGATGATCTACTCACCAATGCCGGCCGTTTGCCACGAAATAAAAAGAGGTTGGATTGGAAACCCGCTACAGAAGTGAATTTCGAGAAAGGTGGGGAGCTTGGCCGCTTTGAAATGGGCAGTACCGTCATTCTGGTGGTGGATAAAAAGATTCGGGAACGGATGCCGAATTTGTTCAAGTCTCGTGTAGGTCAGGCGGTAAAGGTGGGCGAGGCCCTTTAGGCTATGGTTTCGGTTAAGCGATTCATTCATGACGAGCCGCTGCTGTTCAAGGGAGCGCAGAAGTTCGTTCAGATGTTTTCTCGGGTAGAAGACCCGGTGATGAGTGTCGCTTCGCAATGTAAATCCATTGATTCCAAAATTGCATGGTGCATTCTTGGAACGGCTTTATTCCAGGACATCAGTTATTTTGAGCTGCAGCGTTTGCTGCAAGCCTTGTACGCCAAATTTCCTGAAGAAAAATTGTGGACTTTGCCCGTTCCTCGCGGCGGAGAAATTGAAAAGATTGTAGAGAAGGTTCTAGATTGCAGAACCTGGTCCTTGTTTCCTCACGTGTCTGGAATTTTCTGGAGTGTGGGCCTCTTTGTGCGGCATCATGAGAACCTTGCGGAATTGCTCCAAAGCCGCACGCCCGAGGGCCTCTGGCGTGATCTGGGCGAGATTTACTTTATGGGGAAGCATAACCCGCGTCCTAAGGCCTGCGCTGCCATCTATCGATTTCTTGCGCCTGCGCCTATGGGGCTTGGGCTAAAGGTCGCGCAGCCATTGTCCTCAACGCCGCGGTCCTTGCCCTCAATATCGCAATCCACGAAACTCCCGCCGCTCCCGCTTACTATGGGCGCTAGACGCTTTCTCGCCATTCTCGGGCCAGCAAAGGATGGTGGCTTTGCGGACTTGGCGCCGGAAGCAAAGCAGAAAATGGCTGGCGAAATTTATGAGGCGCTCGCGCCCAAAAATCCTTACACCGCGTCTCACGCATTGCAGTTCTTTTTGGAGCAGGGAGAGTCTGATTTTATTTGTCGCGAAGTGACGGACCATTGCGCCCAGTGCCCGCTGTTTGAGTTTTGCGGCTACGGGGAGGCCCGCGGATGAAAAAGTTTTTGCTCGCGGTAGCGCTCCTCCTGATGGCTTGCGCCCCAGAGGAAACCCCCATACCATTATCACAAATCTCATACGAAAATCGCGCCCCCATTTCAGTGGTGGAGGATTCCATCAGTCAGGTGGGGAATGGCTTTTCCCGTCAAATCGACTTCCGCTATTTGACGCAGTTTGGTGACACCCTGGACATTTCTGTCCTGGAATTCAAAAGCGACGTCTATGCGCTGGACTACTACATGAATAGCGGCCGTTTTCAGGGAATCCATCCCATCATTCGTGGAGAATTCATGGAGCAGAGCATTCGGTCCGATGCCCGCATTTTCATTTTCCGGCATGACAGTTTCCGCCGCTACGAACGCAGTCAACTGGAAAACTACGTCCGCAACTTCCCCGGCTATAGGGCCGGGTTCCCGCAGGAATTTTTGAGCTTGCCTTTTGAACATCGTTTGCCGGGGCGCACCTCCATTCAGACCCAGAACTTCCTTGGCGGTGGTGCGGAATTCCCGGTGCTCATTCAGAGCTATGGCGACGGGGCGCTCCGCTGGAATGTAGCCCGCAGTTGGGATGTGGTGGAAACGGACGCCTATGAACGCTGGGTTAACCAGCTACATCGGGTGGAACCGAAGGGCATCGCTATAAGTCGCGAAAATGTGTATTTCCGCAGTGGCGATGGGACTAATGCCATGGCGACCCTGCTCCCCGGCGGTCGCGTGGTTTGTTTATGGGGCTACTTGGATTGGTTTGATTTGGAACGGTTGTTCTTCATTGCCGCAGACCGGGTTTTCGAATCCAGATACTGACATAATTATTAATTATGAATTACGAAGTATGAGGTATGAGAAACATCGGAAACGTCATTGCGAGCGTAGCGCGGCAATCCAGGAACGATGATTTTTTAATTATAAATTATGAATTATGAGATATGAGAATTATCAGAAACGTCATTGCGAGCGTAGCGCGGCAATCCAAGAACGGTTATTTTTTAATTGTGAATTATGAATTGTGAATTTTTAATTATATTAATATCATGGCTATAGAAAAATTTGCAGAAACGCTTCTTGAAAAGCTCCGCTTCATTACTCAGGCGGAGACGGTAATCGGTAAACCCATCCAGGCAGGGGCTGCTACGGTGGTTCCTGTTAGTCGTGTGTCCGTGGGCTTTGGCCTTGGTGGTCACGCGGGCAAGGGAGAACTCACTGCTTCTGGCGGAGGAGCTTCTGTTGATCCGGTGGCGTTCCTGGTTATTAATGGTGAGGACGTTCGCATTATGCCTATTACCAAGGACAGCTCTCTAGTGTCCAAGGTGATGGATATTGTCCCCGACGTGGTGACCAAGTTCAGCAAGAAGGGTGGCGAGGGGTAAAACTGGTCTAGCTTGCTTGTTTGTTAATAAAAATTTACGGATTAAGGCGCCTTCGGCGTCTTTTTTTTTGCAGAAAAACGTGATTTGTCTAACTCATTTCTGCAAATAGGGAAATAGGGCTGAAAAAGCCCCCTTTTTATAAATACCCTTTGATTTTTCTCCAATAAAAGGGTAAATTTAGTGGCGGTATACCTATATAAACCAAATTTGGAAAAATTTTATGAAGACATCTAAAATTTCGTTCTTTGGTAAAGTTCATTCTTTTAAGTCTGCTCTGTGCGCAGCGCTCCCACTGGCAGTGATGGTCGTCACTGGTTTGGCGGGGAATGCGAATGCCGGAAAGTGTTTTGGTACGGTGATGTTCAAAAAACCTGATGATTGGACGGCCGTTAATGTTACATATGAACAAAAAGTCAGTGTTGTCTATCCGGTGGAGGTGGATGCCGATGGTTATGTTTCCATAGACTTAGGCTCTTACACTCCTGGACAATGGAACGATCGCACAACATTTGGCTTGTCCAATGGCGGTGCTTTATGGGAAGGAAAGGAATGCGTTAATAAGGGTGCTTGGAATGCGGGAATGCAGATAGGTCAAGATGCCATGTCTAATATTCCTTGCCCAGGGGCAGGAAGTACTGTCTACATAATGGAAAATCCCAAGAATCCTGGGACGACCCTCATTACAACATCAGTTCCAAATATTAAAACATTCCATTTCTTGTTGCCAGACGACAAAGACTGGTTGGCTTCTGCTCCGGTGATTAGTTTTGATGGTGGCGCAACTTTCGAGTACTTAACTGCAGACCCGAATCGTTGTGGTTGGTACCAGTTGGTGTATATGGACCAAGAACCGGCAGAATCTGCCATTATCTTCCTAGACGATTCTCCAGAAAATGTGTTCGGATTAAATGGTGCCGATGATTTGACCCCTATTCCTATAAAAGCGAAGTTTGAGGAGTTTGGTTCCAATGACGTGTTCATGTCTGTAGATGGAACCATGTCGGCAATTGATCCTGAAGAGGAAGGTATATGCTCCTACGAGCTAGCAGCAGTTATTTATGATACCGATGCAAGCCTTCATCCCTATTTCTCTTGCTATGGTGGTTGCGGTGAAACTGGTGGAACTGCCATTAATGCCTGCTTGGGTGTTCGGACGGGTATTGTTCAGGAACTTTTGGGCCCGGATAATAAACCTCATCGTGCCAATACTGCGAATGCTCAGGCTTGCTTCCCGGATTCCACATGGTTTAATAAGATGTTTGTTGAAACATCTGGTGTGAACGAAATGTCTTGCTATGACCTTCCGTTTAGCCGCTCTGCGGATGGAAAGTGGGAGTTCAATTCCGATAACTATCGGAGTCAGCCTAATTATCCCAAGGGAGGGTTCTATCCGGTAGATGACGTCACAGATGCCAAGATTACCGCAGCTGGAGGACATCCCTCGGATGCTAGAGCAAGAACTTTCCGTAATGCAGATGGTCCAGTGCCTGTGAATGAATATTATTCTCAACTGGACCCTGTGGAGAAGGTTCCTATAATTGACCTTTACTGTAAGGGACCTGGTTGGAGCGGCTCCTACTATGGTGGTGCAGCCGTTGATTGTGGCAATGGTATCTTTGAAACTGATGGTAAACCTGGGGTTTGGAATTGGTCTAATGCATGGACGGGCCAGCCCCGCAACCAGCACTTCTGCTTTGAAAGTCATGCCACCTTTACCTACAAGCCTGGTCAGCGATTCACCTTCCGCGGTGACGATGACATTTGGGTGTTTATCGGTGGCCGTCTGGCTGTAGACTTGGGTGGTACGCATCTAGCGGCTCCGGGTTATGTGCGTTTGGATGATATCAAGGATAGGGATGGCAATGCCCTTGTTCCAGGCGGCGAATATCCCATTGACATATTCTTCTGTGACCGCCGTACTACCATGAGTAACGTGCGTATCAAGACGAACATGTACATCAAGCAGTCTACGGGCCTAGACATTACTCCGAAGAAGGCTGCAGATGGCACCTACAAGAATCCTGATGGCAGTACTTCCTACGAGGTGTGCTGGAAGGAAACTGGTAGTGGCACCTGTGCTGATATTGCTATGGGTACTGCTGGGCAGAAGAAGGAAGGCGAAAAGCAAGCTTGTGGTGCAGCTATCGCCCAGTACGGAGTGACTCTGGAGTACTACGTTACTACAAGAACTAATGAAGAAGTGAAACGCTGGAACGGTTCCGACAAATTGTGGCTTGGTGCTATTGATTTGACGGACCCCTATGACCCGAAGATTAATCTTGATAAGATTAGTGGGTTGAGCCCTGGATCCTATCGCTTGGTGATTGCGGTGTCTGGTTCCAGCACCAAAACCTACATCACCTTCAGGGTGAAGGGTAATTTAGATGTGGTTACCAAGGACGCTACATTCTCTCCGGTGGCTGGCGATGAATTGAATGCTCAGCAACAGGCATACGCGGGCCAGACATGGAAAGTGGTGAATCAGGCGCTTGCTGGTACACGGGTTCCTGTGTATGTGTCTGCTCCTGATGGTAATGGTGGCATTGACCTTCTTTCTGCAATGAATCAAGGATATACTTTACAGGTGTCTGGAGGTGCTTCTCTTTACAAGTCTGAGACAGATACGATTCCTTTGAAAACACCATACAATGGGATGATTGGAGAATCTGGTGTAGATACGGTTTGGATGACCTTGCCTTTGGCTGGCATGACGGGAACATCGATGGCGGTGACAGCAGCAGTTCGCTCTGAAGTTTTGTCCGTCACGTTCTTCGCCCCGAAGTTTGAATTTGGTACCCCTTCAAGTTTTGATGAGAAGGGTAATCCTATTGGCTTTGTTCATCCGGTGCTTCAGGATCCTGATGCTGATTCCACCGGTGAAGAATACTTCCACTGGGTGGGACAGTACGTACCTCTGTATTTGCTGGTGATTGACCCCACAACAAACAAGATTTGTGAGGAATGCCAGTTTACAGTGGATTTGATTGACGACAATAGTAGTGGAAAGCTGATAAGCAAGAATTCTGGATTCGTGAAGGGCGTTGCTACCATCATGATTCGTTCTTCTGCTGAATTTATTCCGCCTAATTCTGTGTCTATCAAGGTGGGCAGTATTGAGAATCCGGACATCTTTGCGGAATATGGCAATATGCACTTCTACAAACCGCCGGTACCTATTCCGAATATGGTAGATATCTTTGATGTGAAGGGCCCTTCTTTGGGTGCGTTGGTGATTCCTGAACCATACTACTCTTCTTCGAAGAACTATCTGGATGGTAAGGCAGATTCTATTGCCATTATCTACGATAGGCCGATTCACCCGGACTCTCTGCCCACATATATTTGCGTGAACTGGGATGAGAATAGTGAAGAAACAATTAGGCCATATGATTTGGGTATTTCTAATGACGTACGTGATACATCAACGAGATGTGCCTATAGCTTCACTCAGGAACAGATTGCCAAGGCGTATGTTAAAGGAGACAGCATATTGCGCTTTGTCTCGGATTCTACATTCTCTTCCGATGTAAAGACCTTTGGCTCTGGAACGGTTCTCTCCTATGCCGTTTATAAGTGGAAAGGCAAAGAAACGAAGGGTGCTTTCGATGGCATCATTACGGATCGCATAGCACCAGTTATTCTTAGCGCCCGTGTGGAGAATGCTAGCGAGAAGACAAACCGACTGTCTGTGACTTTCTCTGAACCTGTAAAGTTGCTGGATACCGCGGTAACTAAGTCTCCGTTTACCTTCTACATGAATTCTGCGGTGGAAGTATCCGAAGATAAACGTTATGCTACCCCTAGTGGAACAACCGCACCTAGTGGTTTAAAGACTACAAGAGTATCTTTGTTGTATGATAAAACTCAGCCAACAAATCCAACTCCGCGTTTAGGTGATTACATCCGCTTCCGTGCGGACACATGGGTGTGGAGTGACACTACGGATATTTCTGGCGAAGCGGTCCGTGCTGCTTCTGATGATTCTATGCATTGGAATTCTCCCACGCATTACAATGCAACAAAGCGTTTGCCCTCTTCTTGGGTGGTTATCACTGGTGATTACTCTGTGGAAGTTTACTCTGTGAACTTTGCAGTAATGAATGGCGAAATAGATGCCAAGAAGACTCCTGTGGGTGAAGTGTTCATGATTCCTACTACTGCAGGTAAGGATGAAGTGAAAAAACTTTATCCTAATACTCTGGGCTTCATAGTGAAGTCAGACATTAGTGCCTTCATGAGTAAGGATAGTGCTACGGAGGCATATTTTGCGAAGTATCCCGATAAGATCAACGATGTATACTTTAATTACAAGGTACAGTATTTTACCAACCTGGGTGGCTTTGTTGCCGAGCAGAGCGGTCGCATTTACTGTAAGGATGAGATAAACAAGAAAAAGTATGGTAAGGAATACTTCGGCGGTTCCGATTGTATGAAAAACCAGCAGAACTTCTACATTGCATGGAATATGCTTTCTGAGAAGAAACGCTTGGTGGGAACAGGCGCCTATATCGCTAAGATGAATACCTATGTAAAACTTGCCGATAGAGGTAAGAAGGGTAAGACCGAAGAAACCGAAGTCTGGGGCGCTAAGCGCGGCAAGGGCTTGGTGAAGTAATTGGGCGTCGTGCGTGAAAGCACACGGCAATCTAACGCGTTAATTATACAGCACTAAAAATTTAAGAGTCTGCTTCGGCAGGCTCTTTTTGTATGTAGTATTTTGGGGCGTGGAAAACATCGTTGCGAGGCCGTATGATAAAAACGTCATTGCGAGGCTGTATAATAAAAACGTCATTGCGAGGCCGAAGGCCGCGGCAATCTAATTGCAAATTTTGTAATTTGGCTCTCTATGCAAGAAAAATCGTACACATACATTCTTTTTAATCGTCCGAATGGAACCCTTTATGTTGGCGTTACAAACAACTTAAAGAGGCGTATTCAAGAACACAAATCATTGATAAAGGGCTTTACCGCAAAGTACAAAGTGGATAAGCTGGGTTATTTTGAAGAACACACAAGTATTGTTTTGGCAATTGAACGAGAGAAAAAGATTAAGGCTGGTTCTAGGCAAAAGAAGCTTGATATGATAAGTTCTATGAATCCTGAATGGAAGGATTTATTTTATGAATTGATGGATTAGATTGCTTCACCCCTGCGGGGTTCGCAATGACGTAGGGAGCGAAGAGGTTCGCAATGACGTAGGGAGCGAAGAGGTTCGCAATGACGTAGGGAAACATTGTTCAGAAGGTTCCAAGAGAAAAATGTTTGTCGGCGGTGAAGGGGAGTTCTTCTGCCTGAGGTGTTGCGATAAAGACCTGGCAGTCTTTTTCGCGAATCAGGGAGGCTACTGCGTCTCGGCGGTTTACATCTAGTTCCGCAAAAATATCATCCAGCAGTAGGACTGGCTTGCCCACATAATGGGAGGCTACATCGACTGCGGCAAAGCGCATGGCGATTGCGGCGGAGCGGCATTGGCCTTGACTCCCCACGGAGCGCATTTCGTAGCCGGAGGCGCAGAGCGCCAAATCGTCTTTATGAGGGCCTGCCATGGTGAGGCCCTGTAGCTTTTCCACAAGTTCTAAACCTGCTAGTTTTGAGGCAAAAGTCTTTCGCAAAATTTCTTCGTCGGGCACGACGCCTGTATCGCCAAAATCTGCAAGACCGTCTTCCTTGAGAATAGAACTTTTGTAATCGCAGGTAATTGCATCCACACCGCCGGAGAGTTTGCGGTAGTAATCTGTAATCACGGGCGAGATTTCGCAGGAGAGGTTCAGTCGGGCGAGCCACAGCTTGGCGCCCAAATCCACCAGCTGGGTAGTGAGCACCTGGAACAAGTCTTCGCCGCCGGTGGGGGCGCCATCCCGCTTGTACTGCTTGAGCCACTGGTTCCGCTGCTGCAGCACTCGCTTGTAGTGCCTCAGTAGCGCCGCATTGGCAGGGGAGCGGTAGCAGAGGATTTCATCCAGCCAATGGCGGCGCACCTCCGGAGCCCCCCGCAAAAGTTCAATGTCCGAGGGCTGCATGATGACCGCTGGGCACTTCCCGAAGAAAACCGCCGGCGACCGCAATGCTTCACCGTTTTCTTTGGCGCTTATTTTATTGCGGTCGACGCCTACTGCCCGCGAAAAACTGCTTTCGCCGCAGATGAAATCTCCCCGCAAAATAAGTCCATCGGCATGCCAGCAAATCATTTCCTTCAAATCTTTCGCTCGGAAGGAAAATCCTTGGGAAAGCAGGTAGATGGCTTCCAGAACCGTGGTCTTTCCGCAGCCGTTTGCTCCGGAGAAAATGTTGATGCCGGGCAAAAACTCATATTCGAGGTTTGCTAGGCTGCGCACATTCTGGATGGCAAGATTCTTTATCACGGAATAAAGCCTCGCAGCCCAAAACTCAAGGGATTCCAGAGCCCCGCTTCCGATTCGTAAGTCAAGGCGTAGTTCACATCAAAGAGCCATTTCTTTTTCCCGATGCGGACATTGAATTTGTAGCCTAGGCCAAGCATGGCGTCCAAATCGTCCATGCCCACGCGAATGGTCCCTTCAGGGATGATTTCGCATTCAAAGCCCACGCGACCTGTCCATACATGCCATCCTGGGTCAAAAACTAACAGCGTATCAGCCACCTGATAATCTAAAGCTTCCATCCAGGCGTAAACGGGTTTGCCCATGATTTCGGAGCGGTAGCCTAATCCGATTTGCAGAATTTTCGGGCGAAGGCCTTCTGTGGAGGCCACGGAGTTGTCGGAACTGATGTTCTTTGTCCAGCGGGCAGAAAGGTTATTGCTGAAACTGATGTTTCGAATCATGACGGAGGTGGACCAGTTCTTGTTCCATTGCCGGAGCCAGCCGAAATTCAGGGAGACGGGACTGGTAAATCCATCTTCAATATCCACATCATCATAGTAATCCGCAATATCCAAGTTGTCGTAACTCATGGAGAGGGAAAGACCGAAGGCATCCCGACGAGTGGCCCGGTATGAAAATCCCAGATACATCATGGAGAAAAATGGCGTGGCCGTTCCTAATGTTTGGTCGTCATCGTCAATCACATCAAAATCCAAATCACCGCGGTAGAGCATGGCAAAACCTACGCCCATGCGCTTGCCCACAGGGGATTCGATGCCAAGGGAACCGCCCATGCGGTCTAAATCCCGTTTCTCTGCATTCAACGTGTAGGAGAAATTCTGACGGAAACCGAGAATGGCAGGGTTCCAGTAGGCGCCGGGCATGGAAGCGGTATCGGCAGAACCAGTGTTTCCGCGGCCAAGTTCGCGGGTGCCAGCGCCCATGCGTTCCACAAAACCATCAAAACCGCCCAAGGCCGCTTTTTTATCCACAACACCCGCCTGCGCAATGCTTAAAATGAAAAACAACAAAATGGTTGCTTTTTTCCACAATGTTATGTAGTTCAACCCAACGTCATTGCGAGGGGCGGATGATAAAACGTCATTGCGAGGGGCGGATGATAAAACGTCATTGCGAGGCCGAAGGCCGTGGCAATCTACAGACAACGAATGGATTGCTTCGCTACGCTCGCAATGACGTAGGGGAGGGCGTTGCCTCTTCGCAATGACGTGTGGGAGGCATTCCGCATTCAGCATTCTGCATTCAGCATTCATCTGCCACCTCCCAGGGTCATCACTTTACCCCAGCCAATGTGACCATGATTGTCTTTTACGCGAACATAGTAGATGCCCATGGTGCAGGGTCTGCCGTAATCATCCAACCCGTCCCATACATCTTCTTTTGCGTTGGTACTGCGGGAATCGTCGGCAGCGCGCGGAGCGGATTTTATAATCTTCCGCACCTTCTTCATGTCGTAACTGAAAACTTCAATTGTAATCTTGGAATCTCTGCTTACTTTGTATGAAACTAGGGATTCTCCGCCGGCGGCAATGACCGAGGGAACCATGCGAACAGACCCTAGATTCCCGCTTAGTTTTGCGCGGTTGAGGATGGGGGTCCAGGTGGCGCCCGTATCTGCAGAAACGGAAATTCCATTGCCATAGGTTGCAACGGCAAGGCCAGTAGTGCCACCTTCCATGGGGAATGCGGTAATGGAGGTGATGATGGCGTCTCTGTCGGTAACGCCTGTTTCAAAGCTGTGGAGGTAGCGAGTTTCTTCTTCCTCGTCCAGCGTGAATCCGCGTACGCCCGAGGAATCCAGCCTCAGGTAGCCGCTGACGGAACCGCCTGCAACCCATACGCCCACGAAGGCCTGATTTCCAATGAAGGCGACGCCTGTGGTGGTGTAGTCTTCCTTATCGAAGATGTCTCGCTTTTCCGCCTTCTTTGCGGCGTTCAGGAAGGGAACTTTTGCGAAGTCTTTATCTTTGGCGAATTTGCGCCAGAGGCTTCCCTTGACATCTCCTTCGTTTAGGAGAGATGTTTCCGCAATTATTTGGAGCGGAGAGCCTCCCATCCAGAGTCCTGTGACGCGAGTTTCTTCCAACGCTTTGGATGCACTTGTGATGGAACCGTCGGCTTTGTAAATCCAGAGTCCCTTGGCGGTGCTCATCCACAAATCGCCTGTAGATTCTTCTACAGTAACATCATAAATTGCTGTGTATTTCTCCAAATCGATGGAGGCGTCTTCGTCCAATTCCTCCAATTTCAGAGATTTGCGATTGAAGAGATGGTGACTGATTTTGGGCTCGTTGCCGATGCCTTTGGAAATGTCATATTTTAGGATGCCGAGAACGCCGTTTGCCGCCCACAGAATGTTTTTCTTTTTATCGAAGGCAAATCCGCTGGTGGCATAATCCATGGAGGATTCCACAGCAGTTGCTACAACGGGCTGTGAAACGGGCGTTTCATAAATGGCGTCCATGCCGCGGACAGAGAAAAATCCGGTGGGCATCAGGAACTGGCCCGCGTCATCGAAGGTGAACATGGGGAGCACGCGGCCCAGGTCGCCCGCGTCCGCCGTCGCTACGCGCCGGCGTTCACTCAGTTTATCGTTCAGGAACCCGGACTGCATAGCGGACACAGAGTCTGAAAGTGCCTCCTGCTTGGATTCTACAACTCGAATGCTGGCGTAGTCGCCGGAGTTGTTTTTGGCGACGGTAATGCGGGTGATGCCGCTAGCCACATCACCGCGGGAATAAACCCAGAGGACTCCCTCGCTCCCTGCGGGAGCTACGGAGAGGGCCCAGTTGCTGAACAAGGTCTCGGTGGCCGCGAAGCCCGCGGTTACTGTCCCGAGAACCACCCATGTAAATGCCAACCCAATAAATTTTCGAAAACCTAGCACGGGAACATCCTTATCGCATGTCGATTTCGTCTACACCGGGGACGGATTTGTAGCGAAAGTCTTCTACCTTCATGGATTTTAACACATTCAACTTCATGATGTTGTACCAGGAGGCGTTTCCGCTGGGATCAACGGTGAACAATCGCACGGGGGAGAAGTCTTTTTTGGAGAGCCAGACTTCCATCTGGGTAAACTGGCCTGCATATTTGGATGGGTCTAGTTTGAGTACCCACAGTTTTTGTCCGTTGAATTCTGCCTCCGTGATTTCTTTGGCTTTGCAGTTCAGGTATTTGAATAGAAGTTCTGAAGGGTGCAGGGCCGAGGAAAGATCTTCCACCGCTTTAATGAGCACCTGCTTTTGTTCCATGTTCCATTGCCAAAGGGTTTCGCCGTCGCTGTAAAACTGGATGCCAGCCATGTTCAGCTTAAAGCGGTCTCCTTCGGCAACTAGGAGACTTCCTTTCTGGGAGGCGATGTCGGGGGAGTCGGCGTAGAAGACTTGCACCTGAAATTCCAGATTCCAGGCCTTACCGGACTTGAACCAGTTCTGGGATTTGACCATGGCTTCGTCGGCAGAAAGGGCGAATGCCGTCGGTGCAAAAACAAAGGCGAACAACAAGCAATAAACAAAAGAAACGAGGGATTTCATAAAACTCCTGCAACTGCTCCCAAAAATACAAAATAGCCCGAAAGGGAGGCTATTTCTCTTTTCCAATCCGCTTAAATTTTCTATTTTTGTGAAGAATCTAATTGGAAGGAATTTATGCGCAATTTCATTTTGCCTATAGCCTTGGTTTCGGCTGCCTGCGCCTTTGCCGCCGAAGTGGAAATTCATGGTTCCGTAGACATGGACTACGGCAGCTATTTTGATAGTGATTTTGATCCGAAAAATGCGGCCAATCAGGATATCGACCTCTCTGCCACGGCCTTCATGGATGAGAATGTGTCTGTGACGATTATGGCTAACACCCATAGTACCTACACGGACTCTACGGGAACACATGCTTCCGAGACTCACCGTCACGACTTTGCCCGCAGCACCGCTTTTGGTGACGAGGAAGGCCGCTGGACGGAATTCAACTTTGATGGTGTGCAGCTCCGCTGGGACGTGACTCATGCGGTGGGCATCATCTTTGGCGATTTGACTTATAGTGCAGGTTCCTTCAACTACTACTTCTGGCGCGATCCGGCCCGTTATGCGGTGATTGTTCGTGAAGAAAGTCTTCGCGGTGTTGGTGCCGAATTTGGAAATGACAAGTATGGCAAGGGCCGCGTTTACATGGGCGCTTCTGACAATACGCTCCATACCATGGCTCTTTATGGCAGTTATGCTGTGCCTCTCCTGAACAGAAATGATGAACACTTGGTGTTGACCCCCAGCGTGGACTGGATGTTCGGTGATGAGATTGGCCGTGGCTACACCTACGTTCTCGGTACGGAAGTGGACTACTCCAAGAGTTACGAGAAGTTGAATTGGGGCATCTATGCCGTGTGGGGCCTCCACCCTTATAAGGGCAAGGGAGTTCACTCCTTCTTGGTGGAACCTAGCTTTAACTACTCCATCTTCAACTTGGGTATGAGCTATTTCTATGCCATTACCGATGAAGACTATGCCGCTGAACCGCAGATTTTTACGGATGACCAGAAGATGTTCTCTGTGGAGCCCAGCTTTAATCTCCACAAAAAACTGACTCTCGGCGTGAGCTACGAATATCACGACCCGGATGACGAAGTCCATGGGGATGACTACCACTTCCTGGGTATGAACTTCTATGTTTATCCCACTATGCGCACAGAAGTTGTGTTCTGGTACGGCTATAACTTTAGCGATAACATCGATACCGATTTTGCAATGGGTATCAGCGGCAGGGCGGATTTCTAACCTAGGATTCCTCCGTGCGAATTCGGGCTCTTGATTCCATCCGGGGGCTTCTGCTGTTGCAGATGACTCTGGACCATTTCGGGAAGCCCATCTCCCATTATCTCTACCAGTGCTTTGGGTTCTTCAGCGCCGCTGAAGGATTCTTTTTTCTGTCGGGATTTGTTGGTATTCTCGCGGCCACAAGTAAGGGCGTCAAGGATCCGGGGCAGCATTGGATGCGATGGCGTGCGCTAAAGACCTGGCGTTATCACATTGCAACCTTGCTTATATTGTGCTTGCTGAGCTATTGGCTGCTACCTTCCATTTTTGGAAATTTCAAAAGCATTTTCCAGAACCCTGCAGGCGGGATTCTCTGGAGCCTACTGTTGGTGCACACGCCGGAGTGGCTGGACGTGCTGCCATTGTATGTGGTATTTTTGTTGCTTGGCTCCTTCGTGTTCCCGCTGTTTGTGAAGGCGAAAAAGAAACGACAGATTTTCTATTTGTGGCTGCCCTCGTTAGCGGTGTGGACTGTAGCGCAGTTTGGTTTGCAGGGTTGGATAAATGGGCTCTTTCCGGCATGGGTGAGTCATGGAGACTTTGACCCGTACAGCTGGCAGTTCGTCTACTTTAGCGGTGCTGCGGTGGCGGCCTGGTGGAAGCGGGCTCGGGCCGAAGAGTCTGCGGGTGCGCCGTTTGCGGTGCGTTCCATTGTGAAGTTGAGCCCACTTCTCATCCCCATCCTCATCTTTTGCTTTTTGTGGTCCCATCAGTTCATTTCGCTGGAACTGCCCTCGGAAATTTTTACCAGCAAAGTGCATGTGGGGCTCCTCCGGTTTGTAAACTTCTTTGCATTCATGCTCGGCATTTGTTACATCGTGCGGAAATGGCCGAACCTTCTGGATTTCAAGTTCGCCAACGTGATGGGACGGCATAGTTTGGACGTGTACAGCGCGCACATCGTGTTTGTGTATTTGTGGTTTGCAACACCAAATTCCATTCGCTACCATGCGCCTTGGAATGTGGTGGTGCCCGTTGTTGCCTGCGTGTTGCTGTTGGCTTTGGCAAAGTTGCGGGATAGAAAGTGATATGGCGAAACTTGGCTACAGTTTTCTTTTAGTGTTGACGGCGTTTATCTGGGGCTCCACATTTGTGGCCCAGGCAGAAGGAAATTCTGCAGGTCCCTTTGTCTTCACTTGCATCCGCAACTTTATCGGGTCGGCCTTTCTGGTACTGGTTTTCAAGTTTCTGGATGTCATTCACAAGTCGGTGCGCCGGCCCGCCAATGCGGCAGAACGAAAGCATTTGTGGAAGGCGGGAACACTTTGCGGCCTAGCACTTTTCTTTGGCATGAACTTTCAGCAGTTCGGAATGTCCCTCGGAACCTCGGCAGGGAAGTCGGGATTCCTTACGGCCTGCTACATCATTCTCGTGCCGGTACTCAGCATTTTTCTCGGGAAGAAAAATTCCCTTAGAATTTGGGTTTGCGTGCTATTGACGCTAGTGGGATTGTTCCTGCTTTGCGTCAAGGGAGATTTCTCGGTGGAAATTTCCGATGGAGTGCTCCTTCTCTGCGCCTTGGCTTTCTCCGTCCAGATTCTCATGGTGGATAGGTATGTGGGTGAGGTGGACCCGGTGCGACTTTCCTGCATTCAGTTTTTCGTCTGCGCAGTTCTCACGCTCATTCCCATGTTTGCGATTGATTTGAAGTTCTCTGCGCCTGTTATAGCCCATGCGGTAGATGTTTATTCTCAATGGGATGCTTGGATTCCTCTACTTTATGCGGCTATTCTTTCTACGGGCGTGGCCTTCACTTTGCAGATTATTGCCCAGGATAAAATAAAGCCCACCATAGCGTCGCTATTGATGAGCTTGGAATCCGTATTTGCGGTTCTTTCGGGCTGGGCGGTTCTTGGAGAACGGTTCACAGTCCGAGAAGCCGTTGGGTGCTGCCTAATGATGGTGGCGATTATTTTTGCACAGCTTCATTCTTCCAACAAATCATCTTGACGGCGAAAAGCCCGCCGATGATGAAGATGACGCCCACAACCAGTGAAAGAACTGCACTGCGGGTAAAGCCTGCAATGATGTAGCTTACGAAGCTCACACTTGCCACAGCCAGAGCGTAGGGAAGCTGGGTATTCACGTGGTTCACGTGATTGCATTCGGCGCCGGCGCTAGCCATGATGGTAGTGTCTGAAATGGGGGAGATGTGGTCGCCACAAACAGCACCCGCCATGCAGGCAGAGATGGAAATAATCATCAGGTTGTAGTCGATGCCGCTGAAGGCTGCCACTACAATAGGAATCAAGATGCCGAAGGTTCCCCAGGAGGTGCCGGTGGCAAAAGCCAGGAATACGGCGATGAGGAAGATGATGGCGGGCATCAGGTTCATGAAGGTGGAGGCACTGCCGGCGATAAGGCCTGCAACGAAGTCCTTGGCACCAAGGGTATCGGTAACGCCCTTCAAACTCCAAGCCAGCACCAGAATGAGAATTGCGGGCACCATGGCCTTGAAACCTTCGGGGAGGCATTCCAGGCATTTGCGGAGTTTAAGAACGCGACGAGTCAAGTACCAAGCGATGGTGAAGGTGAGGGCGGCAAAGCTACCCAGCACAAGACCCACGGAAGCGTCACTGGCGCCAAAGGCATCCACGAAGCCCTTGTGGGCTTCGCCACTGCTGAAGAATCCGCCGGTATAGATAAGTCCGATAAAGCAGAAAATAATGAGGCTGATGATGGGGAAGACAAGGTCCAGGATTCCGCCCTTACCTTCAGCGGGGGCGATGTCCTTCATCTTTTCGTCAATCATCTGTTCTGCGTTTTCAAACTTCTTCATGGGGCCAAAATCCACCTTCATCAAAACGATGGCGAAGAGGGCCACGATGGTGAGGAGTGCGTAGAAGTTGTAGGGAATGGCCTTCACAAAGAGTCCCAGTCCGTCTTCGCCATCTACAAAGCCCGTCACAGCCGCCGCCCAGGAACTGATGGGAGCGATAATGCAGATAGGGGCGGCGGTAGAGTCGATGAGGTAGGAGAGTTTTTCGTGGCTCACCTTGAACTTATCGGTGACCGGGCGCATCACACTACCTACGGTGAGGCAGTTGAAGTAGTCGTCCACAAAGATGAGAATGCCAAGGCAGATGGTTGCAACCTGGGCCCCAACCTTAGATTTGATGTGGGTCTTGGCCCAGTTACCGAAAGCGGCGGATCCGCCGGACTTGTTCATCAGGGCGACCATGGTGCCTAGGATGACCAGGAAGAAAAGAATACCGACGTTCCAGGGGTCGCTGACCTGCTTAATCATGCCGTCTTTGAATACGGCGTCCAAGAAGGCGGGGAAACTTCCCTGGCTGATAAACAGGGCTCCCATGACAACACCGCAGAACAAGGAGGAATAGGCTTCCTTAGTAATGAGGGCGAGGAGGATTGCCACAATGGGTGGTACCAGTGCCCAGAATGTGCCGTGGGCGAAAATCCAAGTTTCTACAACTTGCTGTTCCATCAGGACTCCTAAACTTTTGAAAAGTATGGATGTTTTAAAAGATTTTTAAAATCTAGTCAAAATAAAGCTGGCGATGTAATGTGGACCTAAAAAATGGGTTTTGGATAAGTGAAAAAAGCGGGATTGTTGCACAAAAAAGCCGCGACGGTAGTCGCGGCGTAAATCTTGGTTCCTGAGTCGAGGAATCCGGCGATTACTTCTTGAGAAGGTCGCGGATTTCGGTGAGGAGCTTTTCCTCAGCAGACGGTTCAGGAGGAGCAGGAGGTTCGGCAGGAGCCGGAGCTTCTTCTTCCTTCTTGCGCATGTTCTGCATGAAGCCAAGGAACTTTTTCATGACGATGAACACCACGATGGCCACAATGAGGAAGTCGATGATGCCACCAATGAAGCTTCCGTACGGAACGGCTACACCGCCGAGATCAAAGCTGAGAGCCTTGAGACCTTCGCCAGCGTCCTTGCCACCACCGAGAGCGATAAGTCCGGTGACGCACGGCATAACGATGTCGTTCACGAAGGAAGTGACGATTTTACCGAAAGCACCACCGATGATAACACCGATAGCCATGTCGACAATGTTGCCCTTGAATGCGAAGGCCTTGAATTCTTCGAGCAGAGAGCCTGCTTTACCTTTAATGTCCATTGTGGATCCTTTTGTTTATTGTTTAAGCAAATAAAAAATAGCTTTGTCCATGGCTTTTTCAAGCCTGATTTCTAAATTGTGTGAGCTATGTCATGGTTACTTTTGGCCTTTGGTTCCGCTGTTTTCTTGGGATTTTACGATTTGGCTAAGAAAAAATCGGTTCAGGACAATGCCGTCCGCCCGGTTTTGTTGCTTTGCAGTGCGTTTTACGCCCTTTTTATGCTTCCCGTGTTGTTTACGGGCCATTGCGAATCCCTCACCTTCCACGATCACCTCTACCTTATGGGAAAGGCGGTCATCGTTGGGGCGAGTTGGTTATTTACTTACAACGCCATTGCCCACATGCCCCTCAGTATTTCTACAACCATCCGCGCTCTGGCGCCTCTTTTCACCATCATGATTGCGGTTGGCTTTATGGGGGAGCGACCCTTCCCGCTGCAGTGGTTGGGTATAGCGATTTGTATTTGCTCCTATGTGGGGTTGAGTCTTGCTGGCCGTAAAGAGATGGGGCATTTCTTTAGCAACGGTTGGGTCATTTCCATGGTGCTCGGAACCATTCTTGCCTCCTGTAGCGGAATCTATGACAAGTTCATTCTCCAGCGGATGAACTTCGAGCCCATGACGGTGCAGGTATGGTTTAGCATCTATATGCTGGTGGTGCAGTTTCTTATTACCGCCTTCACCTGGTTCCCCACGCGAAAGAGTACCACGCCGTTCCAGTTCCGCTGGACATTTTTGGCGGTGGCTGCCCTCCTCATCATTGCGGACCGCTTCTACTTTTTGGCGGTTGGGAATCCGGATGCGCTGATTTCTGTGATTACGGTGCTTCGTCGTTCCAGCGTGTTCATCAGCTTTGTCTTTGGGATACTAATTTTCAAGGAGCGGAAGAGCAAGATGAAGTTTCTCGCCTTGCTTGGAGTGGTGCTGGGACTATGCCTGATATCTCTCGGAAAGTAGAATTATGAATTATGAAGTATGAATTATGAGATGATGAATGCTGAATGCGGAATGCTGAATGATGAATTGTGAGATGCTTCAGAAACGTCATTGCGAGCGTAGCGCGGCAATCCAGGCATGATTGATTACGAAGTATGAATTATGAGATGATGAATGCTGAATGCGGAATGCTGAATGATGAATTGTGAGATGCTTCAGAAACGTCATTGCGAGCGTAGCGCGGCAATCCAGGCATGATTAATTTTGAATTTTGAATTGTGAATTGAGATTTGATATGAAAATAGGTGTGACAGGTATGATAGGTTCTGGGAAGTCTTTTGTATGTAGACTTCTTCAGCAAAAGGGCTATCCGGTATTGGATGCGGATAAGCAGGTCCATGACCTTTACCGGAGTTGCCTGCCTTTGCGGGAACGAATTGCCGAGGAGTTTGGCCCTGAGTCTTTGACTCTAGATGGCGTGAACAGGGCTTTTTTTTCAAACTTGATTTTTCAAAATAATTCTGCTAGAATCCAACTGGAAAATTTAGTCTATCCCTACCTTACGGAGTCGGTTCGATCTTTTTTTGTGAAATATCCTAATGAAACATGCTTCTTGGAGGCTGCGGTGTTGTCCCGTTCCTCTTCAATCGTTGAAATGCTGGATGCCATTTGGGTGGTAAAAACGGATGAGCGCTGCCAAAAACAGCGCTTGCTGGATAGGGGAATGACGGAAAACGAAATTGCGAATAGAATCCAGAATCAGCAGGGAATGCTACAAGAACTGCAAAAATTTGGGAAAAATCTAAGATTTATTGATAATTCGGGCGAAAAGGAAGACGTTTATCTTCAATTGTCAGAGTTGCTGACCTTTATGGGGGCATAGAGTCGTTTTTTTTGGTGTTGATCTCCGTTTTTTAGGGATGTTTTTGAAAAAAACGGCAGAAAAACATATATTTATAAAAGCTTTTTAACTTAAGGAGTACTTTATGAAAAAGGTGTTTACATTGTCATGTGGCGCAGCGCTGCTATTCGGTCTGGCTGCATGTAGCGATTCTTCTTCCTCGGATAAGACTCCGACCGGTGGTTCGGGTGATGAATCCTCTATTGAATCTGTGGAAGATCTGCCGTCTTGTGGAAAGTCTTCTAATGGTAAAATCGTTGAAGTGAAGGATGAAGGCAGCTATGCTTGCGTGGGCGCCGCTAAGAAATGGTTCCCCGCCGTTGAGACTGCGGACGATTTGCCGAAGTGCAGTGATAAGAGAAATGGAAGTAAATTCTATAATATTGAAGATGAAGAAATCGTGATATGTGATAACGGCGACTGGGAATCTGTGGACCCTGCCGATATTGATATCCCCGGTTCCTCAGATAGCAAGGATGACGACGAGAAGTCTTCCAGCAGCAAGAAAACGGATTCTGGTGAGAAGGTTGTTACTTTCGAAGACGGCATTATTTGGACTGCTTCTTACAAGAAGCGTGCAAGGACGTTCCTCATTGATGACATGGATGAGTACAACTTCTTTAAAGTAGAACCGGTTAATGTGGGTACATGGAAAAAGTACGTTGACAATTTGGATGGCGGATCCTCCGAGGCTTCGGGCAAGTTTATGGAAGATCACCTGCTGCTGGATGTAACCTTGGTCTATGATAATTTCAAGAACATGGAAACGGAATATTATGATTCATACTACGGAGAGTACTTGACAACTACTTATGTGGCTCCGGATCCATATCCGTATGGTGGATTCTCAATTCCGCTGGTTGAGGATGCAAATTCTGAAGTCGCTTCTGTGTTGGAAATTGACGACACTGGTATTTGCGTGGTCTATGAAGCTGATGCTCAGTTCCGCATAGGCCTTACCAGCCCGAAGAATGAAGATAGCGGTTTCTATGAATATCCCCTTGCTGCTACAACAAAGAAGAAAATAGTTGATATTGAATGGAGTGATTTTAAACAGGCATCTTGGGCTAAAACAGTGAAGGCTTCTACGGCAATGAATGCTGTGACAGGTATTGATTTCAAGTACACTAATGATGACACCTCTTGGTCTGCTGATTTGTGCAGTTCTGCGGCCTATTGCTCTCCTGCTGAATATTCAAATACTATGAAGATTTACAAGGTGGGTAAGTACGGCACTTGCGATGGTGCTAGCGAAGATGATTCCGACCTGTAATAAAAGATTGGTCTAAATGTGAAGAACCCGGCTTAAGGCTGGGTTCTTTCATTTTGAGGTTAAATAGAAAAGGAGCCTTTCGGCCCCTTTTTTTGTATGCGGTCCTGTTTACGAACCGCTAACCATTACTTCACGATGAGCATCGATTCATCCCAGGCCTCTCATGAACCTCCGTGCTTCAGCACGGGAGATGGTCTTTAGACCATCAATCGGTGAACGAAATCGTTTTTTTTAGATTTTGCGTCCACTTTAGTGGACTGCAAATCTTAAAAAGGATTTGGAGGCGTAAGCAAAAAAGGACTCCCGAAGGAGTCCTTTTTTATTTATTTGTTTTGATACGAATGGTTGGTGCTCGTTACTTGATGATGAGCATCGATTCATCCCAAGCCTCATGCTTTTCGAAGCCGAGGAGGTTTGCCGTGGTTGCGGCGAGGTTCGAAAGACCCCAGTCGCCTTCCTTGAGGCCGAGCTTGCCGCCCGTGACGTTGTCGTACAAAATGCACGGAACCTTGTTAAGCGTGTGGCTGGTCTTTGCCTTGAAGGATCCGTCCTTGTTCACCTTCGGCATGCCGGTCTTCTTGTCGATTTCGTACATTTCGTCGGCGTTACCGTGGTCGGCGGTGATGATGGCGACACCACCAGCGGCGTCAATCACCGGGAGGAGTCGTGCAAGTCCGATGTCCACTGCTTCGATAGCCATGGTAGCGGCGCGGAAGGAACCGGTGTGGCCCACCATGTCGCCGTTCGGGTAGTTGCAGCGAAGCGTCTGGTACTTGCCGGTCTTGATGGCTTCGATCATGGCGTCGGTCACTTCGGCGGCCTTCATCCACGGGCGCTGTTCGAACGGAACGACGTCGGATTCGATTTCGAGGTAGGTTTCGCCGTCGAACTTGCTGGAACGGTTACCATTCCAGAAGTAGGTCACGTGGCCGTACTTCTGCGTTTCGGAGCAGGCGAATTGCTTCACGCCAGTTTCTGCGAACCATTCGCCGGAGGTTTCCTTGATGGCCGGAGGCGGCACGAGGAAACGGTTGGGGAGCTTTAGGTCACCGTCGTACTGGAGCATGCCGGCGTAGCAAACCTTCGGGAAGCGCTTGCGGTCGAATTCGCTGAAGGATTCCTCTTCGAAAGCGCGGCTGATTTCGATAGCGCGGTCGCCACGGAAGTTGAAGAACACTACGGAGTCGCCGTCGTTGATGGTGCCCACGGGTTGGCCGTTGGCGGCAATCACGAACGGAGGCAAATCCTGGTCGATGGCCTTGGTTTCGCCGCGGAGAGTTTCGATGGCCTGCTTTGCGCTTTCGAACATGCGGCCTTCGCCAAGCACGTGAGTCTTCCAGCCGAGTTCAACCATCTTCCAGTTGGCGTTGTAGCGGTCCATGGTAATCTGCATACGGCCACCGCCGCTGGCGATGCAAACGTCGAATTCCGGGCTGCGGAGTTCAGCGAGGAACTTTTCGAACGGTTCCACGTAGTCAAGAGCGGAGGTTTCCGGAACGTCACGGCCGTCCAAGAGAATGTGGACGCGGACTTTCTTGATGTTTTCCTTCTTGGCTTCGGCGACCATGGCTTTCAAGTGGCTAATGTTACTGTGGACATTGCCGTCGCTGAAAAGGCCGATGAAGTGGAGGACCGTGTTCTTTTCGCGGACATTGGCGGAAATTTCCTTCCAGGCATCGCGTTCGAAGATTTCGCCGGAGACGATGGAATCTTGCACGAGGGCTGCACCCTGGTTGTACACCTGGCCTGCGCCGATGGCGTTGTGGCCCACTTCGGAGTTACCCATGTCTTCGTTCGTCGGCATACCGACAGCGCGGCCGTGGGCCTTCAGAAGCACGTTCGGGTACATCTTGAAGAGATTATCAAGAACCGGCGTACGGGCTGCCTTGATGGCGTTACCTTCGACTTTATCGGTGATACCAAAACCATCCATCACGATGGTTACGACCGGGCCCTTGATGCCCGGGAAATTGGAAAGCTTGTTGAGCATGATTAACTCCAGTTATGCCCGGACCTTCCGGGCGCGTTAAAATACAGGCCTAATTTAGAAATAAAACATTGGCTCTGCCAATGGCAAACAAAAAAGCTCCCGCAATGCGGGAGCCTTTGAAAAGACGATTTTGTGATTACGGCTTCTTGAGGTAGGTAAGCTCGAAGGTGCCACGGCTGCCATCGTCAGAGTAGACTGTTGAGCCTGCATAGAGCGGGAAGGAGCCTTCTGGGGTTTCAACAATGTACCAGCCCATCATTGCTATTTCAACTTTTGTCTTGCCCGCTCCAAGTTTCTTGAATGTTTCAAGGCATTCGGAAGCGTCGGGGGGGATGCCGCCAGAGTGCTTTTCGTCAAATTCTTCAAAAATCTGTACGCCAGTGCCTACAGCTTCAAGATAGGTGACTTTGTCTTCGGTGACGAGCTTAATGTGCGGATTGTCCTTTGTGCCGGTGGCGAAGTTTAGTTCGTCCATGTTGCCTGCCACAAGATTGGAAAGACTTACTTCTGTTGAAGCGACGGATGTGCAAACTTCAGCAACAGAAGAAGAAGAAACTTCCACCTTGCAAGTGTTTCCGAACACGATGGAATTATTTACGCTTGTGTAAGTGACGGTATCAATTCCTTCTTCTTCAGCATGGGAGTAGACGACAATGTAAACATTGAAGTCGAAATCACCACATGTAGAAAGCTTAGAAAGATCAAATCCCTTCTTTGTGAGAAGAATTTTATAGGCGGGGAATTCCGTATCTAAATCTACGAGAACGGTGTCTTTGTATGTTTTCCCGTCTTTAGCGTAGGCGACTTGAAAATCAATGCTGTCGATGGTAATGTTCACGTCTGCAGTAAACTTTACATTGGGATCTTCAAAGTCAGGGTCGATTTGAATCATTCCGCTAAAAGAGAGACTCTGTCCTGCGCCATCAGCACTTCCAACAAGATTCCCTGCTAAACCGTTGAACACAACTGGAGAAACATCGCTGGCAACAGGTGGTTCGTATTCTTCTGGCACGAATTCGTCACCATCACCACCGGAATTGGAGGAGTCGTCACCGCAGGCGGTGAGGCCAAAGAGGGAAAGGACAAATGCCGATCCCAGAATAAGAGATTTGAAGTTCATTGTATACCTCATGAATTGTTTTTCTTGAAAATACATAAAAATGGGTTGGAACGATAGGTTCGGGGAATCTGTGGAGGGGAAAATGGGCCTTTTTAGGCCTTCATTCCGCGAATAATGTCCCGGAGTCGTGCTGCTTCTTCGAAGTCCAGCTTGGCGGCCGCTTCCTTCATCTGTTTTTCCAGCTCTTCGATGCTTTGCGGTTCGTCTTCTTCCTCAGGTTCGGCGTCCCGCATCTTGCTTGCCGCGTTCTTGTCGCCCTTCCAGAGGTCTGCCAGCGGGTCGTTGATGACAAGGTCGTCTTCCAGCTTGCGGCTGACGGACTTGGGCACGATGCCGTGTTCCTGGTTGAAGGCTTCCTGCAGTGCGCGCCGGCGGGTGGTTTCCGCAATAGCTTTGTCAAGGCTATCCGTCATGTTGTCGGCGAAGAGCAACACGGTGCCGTTCACGTTACGGCTGGCGCGGCCCATGGTCTGAATGAGACTGCGGTAGTTGCGGAGAAAACCTTCCTTGTCGGCGTCGAGAATGGCCACCATGCTCACTTCGGGCAGGTCCAGTCCCTCGCGCAAAAGGTTGATGCCCACGAGAACGTCAAACTCTCCGGTGCGCAGCCCCTTGATGAGGTCATGGCGTTCCAATGTCTTGATGTCGCTGTGCAAATATTTGGCGCGAATTCCCGCTTCTACAAAATAGTCCGTCAAATCCTGGGCCATCTTCTTGGTGAGGGTGGTGACCAGCACGCGGTCTCCGGCCTTGACTGTTTCTTCAATCCGGTACAGCAGCACGTCCATCTGGCCCTTGATGGGGAACATCTCGATTTTTGGGTCCAGCAGTCCTGTGGGGCGGTTAATCTGTTCTGTCACCACACCGCCAGTCTTCTCCAACTCGTAATCTCCAGGAGTCGCACTCACAAACAGCACCTGCTTCGGGTACATGTACTCGAACTCCTTGAAGTTCATGGGGCGGTTGTCTAGGGCACAGGGCAGCCGGAAGCCGTACTGCACAAGGGTTGTCTTTCGGCTCTTGTCGCCTTCGGCCATGCCACCCACTTGGGGAATGCTCACATGGGATTCATCCACCATCAAAAGCCAGTCGTCGCCAAAGTAGTCGATGAGGGTGAAGGGCCTTGTTCCTGGGGCGCGGTCCTCAATAATGCGGGAGTAGTTCTCGATGCCGTTGCACATGCCCGTTTCTCGGAGCATTTCCATGTCATAGCGGGTGCGGCTGCTGAGTCGGGCGGATTCCAGAACCTTTCCTTCCTTGTCCAATTCGGCAAGACGGTCCGTCAGTTCGAACTGAATCCGCTGGAGCATGGCGTTCCTATTTTCCTCGCGAGTCACAAAATGTTTCGCCGGAGCGATGGTCATCTCCTCCAGTTCCTGAATGACTTCTCCTGTCACCATGTTAAAGCGGCAAAGCCTGTCCACCTCATCGCCGAAAAGCTCAATCCGCAGGCCGTTCTCGTCGTAGCTGGGGTGAACTTCAATCACGTCTCCATGACAGCGGAATGTCCCGCGGTCTAGGGCGTAGTCGTTGCGCTCATACTGGATGTGGACTAGGTCGTGAAGGATTTTATCGCGGTCGTAAGTGTCGCCTTTTTTGAGGCGGACCATCAAATCGAAATATTCGGCAGGGCTTCCGAGACCGTAGATGCAGCTCACGCTCGCGACGATGATGACGTCTCGGCGGGTGAGCAAATTTGCCGTCGCCCGCAGGCGCAGTTTGTCAATCTCATCGTTGATGCTTGCGTCTTTTTCGATGTAGGTGTCCGTATGGACGATGTAGGCTTCCGGCTGGAAGTAGTCGTAATAGCTGACAAAGTATTCTACGGCGTTATTCGGGAAGAAACTTTTGAATTCCTGATAGAGCTGTGCGGCTAGGGTCTTGTTGTGGGTGAGGATGAGGGTTGGCTTCCCCACATTCTTGATGACATTCGCCATGGTGAATGTTTTGCCGGAACCTGTAACGCCGAGGAGTGTCTGAAACTGCTCGCCGTTCTTGAAACCTTCGGTAATCTGCTCGATGGCCTTGGGCTGGTCGCCTGCGGCACCATACGGCGAAACTAATTCGAAGTTCGCGCGGATGGGCTCCTGAAACTGTTTCAGTTTCCCGGGCAAACTCTGAGAAGGCGGTAGCACCTTCGCTATCGGTTTTGCATACGGGTCTGGAGTGATTGTCTTGCGCGCGCGAGCCATAATTAGTTGATTTTCTTTCTTAAATAACGGGAGATGGGCTTTTCAACAACTTCATGGAGGAGAAAAGCGAGTAAGAAACAAACGCCGAAGGAAATCAAAATTTTAGGCAGGTTTCCATCAATAGCGAACTTTTGGAATAAGGCGTTTTCAATGTCCGTGTTGAGCGTCTGTGCAATAAAGAAAGCGAACGAAAGTGCGCTTAGATAGCGCAGAACTTTTGATTTCGTTAGCCAGGGAGTGGTAATTTTTGAAAGGGTCAGAAGCATAAGGGCAAAACAGGGAAGTGCGATCCAATTATATAGCATGAAGTTCCCTACAAATAGATTATGATGCACGCAAAGAGAAATGCCTCCCGCTAGAATGACGAATTCAATGAAGAATGTTGGCCAACAAAACAACCATTTTTTGGAGTGAAGGTTAATTCCTTGGCAAAGAGAACAGAGAAGAATCCCAATGAAAAATTCAAGTATTCTAAAAAATGGATTGGAATAAATAGAGTCTGTTTTGAAAAAATGTACAATCAAAGGAGACCAGAGCAGGATGAGTGTACATACTAGGACAAAGATGACTTTGAGTTTAGGTGAAATGTGCTTTGCTATTTCGTGTAGAAGTGGAAATACGAGGTAGCATAAAAGGAGACACGAGATAAACCAGGTCCCATTGTTGTGGGATACCTCAAATAGTGAGGAAAACACGGACTGCAATCCCAGGGCTTCAATGGGCAGAAGAACAAGATTTTCTAGAGTACTTTCAGTCCCGAAAGTAAGGATGTATACGAGCGCGACAAGATAGTAAAGGGGTAAAATGCCGGCTATTCGTTTTAGATAAAATTTTCTCAGATTTGGGAATTCGCTTAGTACCTGAGACTTGTATGTGGCATGCAAAACAAAACCGGACAACATAAAGAATCCGGTCATAAAGACGGCGCCCATTTGAATAAAATCGTTTAGGAATCCGTAGTTGCAACCATGATGAATGCGGCTGTGAAAGAGAAATACGAAAAGCACCGCTAGAATGCGAAAAACATCCAGGCCAACCATTCTCTCTTTAGAAACATCAATAATCACAGTTCAAAGATAACAAGATATGGATTGTGGTGCAAAAAAGGCCCGCGACTTTCATCGCGGACCCGAGACTGTTTGCCCAACTTCAATTTTTATTTCGAATCGGGCTGATACTGATTATTACAGGTCGATGGGGCAGGCCTTGGCGTTCCAGATTTCCTTAGCGTACTGGTTGATGGTACGGTCGGAACTGAACTTGCCCATGCGAGCCACGTTGAGAATTGCCTTTTCAGCCCAAGCCTTCTTGTTCAGGTATTCCTTAGCCACCTTGGCCTGCATGTCCACATAGCTGCGGAAATCAGCGCAGAGCATGTACGGGTCGTGGGTGAGGAGTTTGTCTGCAATGTGCTTGAACAAGTCCGGACGATCCGGGCTGAAGAAGCCAGAACCAATCAAGTCAATCACGCGACGCAGGTCATCATCCTTCTCGTAGAAGTCGCGGGGGCGGTAGCCCTTGGCCAGGAGGTCGGTGACTTCTTCCACGGTGAGGCCGAAGATGAAGATGTTTTCATCGCCAATTTCTTCCTTCATTTCCACGTTAGCGCCATCAAGCGTACCGATGGTGAGGGCTCCATTCAAAGCGAACTTCATGTTGCCAGTACCAGAGGCTTCTGTGCCGGCAGTAGAAATCTGTTCGGAGAGGTCTGCAGCCGGAATAATCTTCTCGGCGAAGGACACGCGGTAGTTCTCCAGGAACACCATTTTCAGCTTGCCTTTGCAAACGGGGTCGGAATCAATGATGGCGGCCACGGCGTTCGCAAGGCGGATAATCTGCTTTGCCATCCAGTAACCCGGAGCGCTCTTACCACCAATCATGATGGTGCGCGGCATGATTTCCTTGCCGTCCTTCAGTTGGATGTAAAGGTGAATGGCGTGGAGGATGTTCAACAGCTGGCGCTTGTATTCGTGAATACGCTTCACCTGCACATCGAAGAACATGTTGGTGTCTAGGTCCACGCCCTGGGTTTCCTTCAGGTACTTGGCCAGGCGTTCCTTGTTCTGCTTCTTCACCGCCATGAATTCCTTCTGGAAGGCGGCATCCTTTGCAAACTTTTCCAGCTTCTTCAAATCGTCCAAATCCTTGACCCAGGATTCGCCAATCTTACTGGTAATGAGTTCGCTCATAGCGGGGTTAGCCTTGCGGACCCAGCGGCGCGGCGTCACACCGTTCGTCTTGTTGTTGAACTTTTCAGGCCACAGTTCGTAGAAGTCCTTGAAGAGGGTGGTCTTCAGAAGGTCGGAGTGGAGGGCAGCAACGCCATTCACGGCGAAGGAGCCTACGATGGAGAGGTAGGCCATACGAATCATCTTTTCGCCACCTTCCTGGATGAGGCTCATGCGGGCCAAACGATCGTTGTCGCCAGGCCACTTCATGCTCACCATGCGGAGGAAGCGGGCGTTGATTTCGTAAATAATCTGCAGGTGGCGGGGAAGGAGTCTTTCAAACAAGCTCACGGGCCACTTTTCCAAAGCTTCTGGCATCAAGGTGTGGTTGGTGTAGGCGAAGGTCTTCGTCACAATGTCCCAAGCTTCGTCCCAGCCCAGTTCCTCAATGTCCAAAAGAATGCGCATCATTTCGGCGATGGAGATTGCCGGGTGCGTGTCGTTCAGCTGAATCGCCACCTTTTCGGGGAACACCTTCCAGTCGTTGCCGTGGGTTCTCTTGAAGCGGTTGATAATGTCCTGCAAAGAGGCAGAGCACAGGAAGTACTGCTGTTTGAGGCGGAGTTCCTTACCGTTCATGGAAGAGTCGTTGGGGTACAGCACCTTGGAAATGGTTTCAGAAAGTTCCATGTCCTGCACGGCGGCAATGTAGTCGCCGTTGTTGAAGTAGCTGAGGCCGAAATCGTCGGTGGACTTGGCGCTCCAGAGGCGGAGGTTGTTCACCGTGTTGTTCTTGTAGCCCGGAATTGGGGTGTCATAGGGGAGGGCGAGAACGTAGTCCTTGGTTTCCCAACGGTTGCGGAGTTTGCCCTTGTCGTCCATCCAGCTCACCACGTAGCCGTAGAAAGGCACCTTGATGGCGTTGGCCGGGCGGGCGATTTCCCAGGGGTTCGGCAGGCGGAGCCAGTTATCCGGCTGTTCTTCCTGTTCGCCGTTCACAATCTTCTGGCTGAACATACCGTATTCATAACGGATTCCCATACCCATGGCCGGGAGTTCGAGGGTTGCCATGGAGTCGAGGAAGCAAGCTGCCAAACGGCCGAGACCACCGTTACCGAGGCCAGCATCCACTTCCTGTTCGCGGAGTTCGTCCAAAGTCATGCCCACTTCATCCAGGGCTTCCTGTACGGCACTTTCCACATCCAGGTTCAAAACGGAGTTGCCGAGAGTGCGGCCAATCAAAAATTCCAGAGACAGGTAGTAGACGCGCTTCACGTCTTTCTTGTAATAGGTTTCCTGAGTCTTGATCCAGCGGTCCACCAGGCGGTCGCGGACTGCGTATGCAACAGCCAAGAACTTTTCATGGTCCGTGACGGTGTTCATACTACGGGCCAAAGTGTGGTTGATGTGGTCGGTAAAGGCCTTGCGGAAGGATTCCGCATCGGTGCCGAGCACAGGTGCTACAGATTCTTTTTTGGTTGCTTTTGCCATAAAAATAAGCCTATGGGTTAGGGGTTAATTTTTCGTGTGTAAGTTTAGGAAATTTTGAGGTGTTTCATAAAGAGCATTTACACGCAGAAACCCATAAATTGATGTATTTTTTGATGGGGAACAGATTTGGGTTGAAGGTCCCATGGGAATTACAAAAAGAAAAAGTTAGATTAGAGAAAAAACTAAAAAGGAACAAATATGCGGAATTTATTTTGCTCCATGAAAAAAATAAAACAGAAATTTTTTAGTCTAGCCGTCCTAATGATTGCTTGTCTATTGGCTGCATGCGGAGATAATTCGTCAAGTCCTTCTGATGAGGTTGCATCGTCTTCTAGCGCGGAGGGAACTTCCTCTGAGGGAAATATTAACCCGCTTGGGGGTTCCAGTTCGGCAACAAATGTGCCGAAAAATTACCAAGACCCCTTTACCTTTTTTACAATGCCGGCGTCTACAGGACTTGTTGTTACACCTGATGAAGATGGCTTTTATGACATGGGAGATGTGTATAAGGCGGTTCCTAAGTCCAGTAAAATTGCGTTTGTCATTCGCCACTCTAAACGCTATAAGAGTACAGGGGTTGAATCGCAATTGACTCCTATTGGTGAACAGATGGCTAAAGATCTTGGCGCAAAACTGAAAAGCGATGAAAAATTCCATTATGCTTCTACCAATTTTGTTCGGACGCGTAAAACCGCTGAACTCATTGCTGAGGCGCGTGGTGAAAAAGCTGAGGTTGAAACATGGGATGGAATTGATGGAGCTTATTTCCTCACCGTTCCCTCGGACACATTGGATGCCCTTATGGGAAAGAGCGGCGGTTCACCCAAATATATCGCTCGTTATTCTTACGATGCTTTCAGTAGTACAAATGCCGCGGATCAGAAAGCCCAACCTTGTTTTTATGAAGATTTCTTTGCTCGAGGCAATCAGTTTGTGAATGAAGTTATTGTGGCAAATATGCCTAAGTGGGAGCGCGTGAGCATTCTTGTTTCCCATGATGTCCTTGTGGAACCATTGATTGCGTTTGTCTCCAATAGGACAATCAATCTCAAAAGTTTTGAGTCTCCATTCCATTGGGTAAATTACCTTTCTGGTATAGTGGTAATCGTTGATGAACAGGATAAAATAACGGCTCTTCCTGTTAAGGGAGATACTGTTGGTTGGATGATTCCCTCGCAGGAAGTTAAGGAAGAATAAAAAATTTTATGAAAGTCGCATTGTTGGGCTCTACAGGGCTAGTCGGTAAGAATGTGCTAAAACTTTTGGCGCGTTTGGACCAAATACAGCATATCTATTGTCCTGTTCGTACTGTTCCTCAGTCCAGTGAATTGGGAATATCCGAGGGCTCCTCAAAAGTGGGCTTTGAACAAATTAATTTTGAAAATCTAAGCGCAGATGTTTCTGCTTCGTGTGCTGAAAATTTGAAAACGCTTCGGGCCGGATTCCTCGGTTGCGATGCGGTCATTTGCTGCCTCGGCACAACCCTCAAAAAAGCGGGCAGCAAGGCCGCACAAGAAAAAATCGACCTCCGGCTTCCCCTATCTCTTGCTGCTATCGCCAAAAAAGAAGGCGTCAAGCATTTTCTCTGCGTCAGCGCCCAAGGCGCAAATTCCGCGTCCCCTTTCTTCTACAATCGCCTCAAAGGCATGCTGGAAGAAGGCCTCACCATGATGGGCTTTGAATCTCTCACTCTGGTCCGCCCGTCGCTCCTTCTCGGGAAACATAAGGAGCCCCGTTTTGGCGAAGACCTCATGCAAAAGGTTTTCGGGCGACATCCCGAATTTCTCCCCAGTTTTTTCAGGCCTGTTCATGCAGAAACGGTGGCGGCGCATCTGGTGGCGAGCCTTTTAAAACCGCCTAAAGATCGGGTTGGTCCCGATGGCGTCAAAGGTCGCCGCATCATCTACAATAGAGTTCTTGCAAAAACGAAAGTGGACGAACTTTTTTAGTTGCCATTTTTTCCCGCAGGCGGTTGAGCCTGCGGCGCTGTCTTTGTTGCAGAATCGCCTGCATAGCGTTGCAACAATTTTTTCGCCTGCAGCGCTAGAATATCTCCATCACCAAGAGAAATGACTTTTTGGAGTCGGGCGATTCCCTCTTCTTTCAAGATATTCTGCGTCACACGAATTTCGCCAATGTCATAAAGGCATCTGCGGGCGTAAGTACCGCTGGTTTCGCCTTTCAAACCTTTTTCCAACATGAGTAGAGCCGCATCGTAGACTTTCTTCATCTTGGCGCTCTTGCCCCATTCCGTCCACTGGGTATTTTTGATATCGATATACATGTTCTTGTCAGTCATCTTTTCTGCTAGAGAATTGATGGCGGCGACATCGGCGGTTGGTTCCTGCAAAAGGGCGGTCATTCCCTGACTCAGTAACGGCTGTGCCTTCTCGTACTGGCCTTGATTTGCTTCTCTTAATCCGCTGTCGATAATGGCTCTGGTTTTGCGCTTTTGGTCTGTGGGTGAGGAATGGGTGACTTTCTCCATTCGTTCTGCAGCCGCTTCCGCCTTCACTTCTTCTAGCGTTTTCCGACGGGTGGGAATTTTAATCCCGGCAAAGATGCCCAGCCCGAAAATCAGGAGTGATGCAATAGAAACTGCTCCGTAGATTCCAGAATTGATAATCCAGTTTGTGGCCACATCAGCAATAAAGCCAACAAAGGCGAGAATTTTGGCCCATAGAGGGATTTCTTCTTGATTGGGGCCAAAGGCCATTGCTCCCATAAAGAAGGCAAGGGCGATGCTCAACCCCATGTAGCGTTCGCCAGCGTAGTGGTCAAAGAAACTTGTCCCCGTAAAGAGGGAAACGATGAATCCGCCTCCAATGGCGAGAAGAATGAAACAACCTAAGACAATGACGGCTCCCCAGCGGTCCGAAAGTTTCATGTACGCAAAGCCGAAGAGCAATGCAAAAAGCAAAAAGCCGACGAAGCTAGGGAACAACATCCAGCAGGTAAAAAGTCTTTCGTATTCGTCGTCCGCTGGAATGAATGCCAAACGATAGCGGATGTGCTTATCCTGGAATTTTTTGGACCAGTCTTTCCATTCTTGTTCAAAGATTTGTTCATTGGGGTAGCTGTTCCCGTGGCTGTCAATCCATTGCTGCTTTCCGCCCTTGATTTCCCACCATTCCCGAAACTCGTGCCGCATTTCTTCCAAGCGGTCTTCCACAATGTAGGAATGTTGCTGCTTGAGGTAACGCGTGCGATAGTCTTCGTATTTTTCTTGTCGGATTGTTTCGTCAGGCTCCAACCCCACAGCCTTGATTTGGGCGGCTCCCTCTTCATCCCACCATTGGTCGAAGGACTTGGTAATGTTGCGCTCCAAGAAGAACTGATTGATTTCGGGAGTCAGTGCCGTCACTGCATTGAAAATGCCAATGCCGAGAATTGCGGCGAACACCACCAAATGGTGAACCTTGAACAACTTCAAAAATGCCTTAATCTTCGCCTTCATTTTACTACCCATTAGTCTGCAGCTTTATTTTGCAACTAAATTTTGAATTGTGAATTGTGAATTGTGAATTGCTAATTACCTGCGTCCGTATTCGTTCAACTGGTTCCACAAAAAGTCCGTATTCACATCCCGATAACCCAGTGAATTTACCTTTTCTCTCAATTTGTGGGCCATTTCAAATAAATTAGGGCAATTTTGCATCCGCTCAAAGCTGTCAAAAATGGTGAGTCTGTCAATCCACTCACTAATTTCCGGGAATAGTTCGCTAGAAAACTTGTTTTCACGCCCGTGTTTCAAATACTCCAGATAACGGTCTGTAATCTTGTATCCGTCCTCCACGAAAATTTTCATGGCGTCAGGGAAAAGCTTTTCTCCCGTCAGATATTCGTGGATGATGATGCCAAAACTGAAGTAGTCTACAGATGCGGAGAGATTTTCACCCATGATGGCTTGCTCCGGTGCGCTATAGCAAGGAGTCAGCTGACCACCGTATTCCGTCACGGTCTCTCGCAGTTTTGCCTGCGCGTAGCCAAAATCGCAAACCAGAATTTTGTGGTTGTTCTTGTGGGTTGGATCCTGGCAAAGTAGCAGGTTCTTGGGCTTCAAATCCTTATGGACAATCTGATAATAATGTAATTGGCTAATGGTATTGGCCAAGTAGGCAATCTGAGCTACGCGATGGAGAAGTTCTTCTTCCGTCAGCTCTTTTTTGAACAGCCGGTCCAGGGAGCAACCTTTGATGAATTCCATCTTCAGGTAAGGGTGCCTGCCGGCAAGACCCCCGCCCAAACTCTGGACGACTCCCTCGATGTTGGTCGCACGAATCAAGTTGTTGATGCGGATTTCGTCTTGAAAAGCGCTCAAAAGCATGTTCAAACGGTGAAGGCGATTTTTGCCTCGTGCCGCCCAGAATTTGCAGATTTTCACGACGATTTCCCGCTCGCCATAATGTCGCTCGTCTCCGGGATGCTTAATCCAGAAGTTCGCCCGGTAGAGGTTGTTGGTTCCCTCTAGGGTAAGCGGTTCCAGCAACTCAATTTTCTCCATAGCGCCGTTATGGAGAAAATCAGGATTCTGGTCAAACCAGCGTTGGTATTCCTCCATGCTGTATTGGGGGCGCAGCGCCAGATTTCGGGATGTCCTGTCTAGGAACTCTGCCAGAAAATTGCGAAGCACGGTTACTTGATTTCTCTATTCCAAGTGAGTACGGTCCATTCGTCGGCTTGCTTTTCCAAGGCTTCGGTAATGATCTTGTAGGCTTCGTCCACATCGTCACAGAAGTGGAAAAGCTTCAAGTCTTCCTTGTTAATCATGCCCGTTTCCGCAAAATATTCCCAATTGACGGCTTTCTTCCAGAACTTGGAGCCGAAGATGATGACAGGAATCTGCTGTGCGTACTTATCGGTCTGGATAAGGGTCAGCATTTCAAACATCTCATCTAAGGTCCCAAAACCGCCGGGGAAGACCACCAATGCGCGAGCCTTCTTCAAGAACCAATACTTACGGATAAAGAAGTAGCGGAACTGCAAGTTCAAGGCTTCATCAATGTAGGGATTAGGGTGCTGCTCAAAGGGCAACTTGATGTTCAAACCGATAGAAGGCGTTCCTACATCGGTAGCGCCACGGTTGCCCGCTTCCATAATGCCCGGACCGCCGCCGGTCATTATGGCGTATCCGTTATGCTTTTTGTTGGCCCAACGTCCAAGTTTTGCACCAAGTTCTCGTGCGGCATCGTAGTATTCAGCCACAGATTCCAGGGCTTTCAATCGGGCAAGTTTTGCCTTGTCTTTGCAGCCTTTCCGCTGTTTCTTGATTTCGGACATGGGGAGAGTGCGGGCAGAACCGAAGAAAACGATGGAATTGCGCACATCTTCTTGGGCAAAGACCAGTCCGGGTTCAAAAAATTCAGCCAAAATGCGGAGAGGGCGTCCAGCATCGCTTTCCATAAATTCAGCATTGTGGTAAGCCATTTTTCCTGGTGCAGGATGAATCATCTTTTTAATAGCCATAAAAAACCTCCGTCATTTACAAATGTGAATGGCAATATTCTTCAATAAAATACTCTTTTCTGCAAAAAAACGCAAAAAATTTTGATTTTATCTTCTTCCAATTTGGAAAATTCTTTATATTTGTAACATGCTCGTAAAAATTTGGACAGATAGTTTTATCATTACTGGCGAAATCGACACCCTTCGTGACGAACGCCTTACGGATTACATTCGCGAAAATAAGGACTTCATCGCTGTAACTCAGGTGAAGGTCAGTGACCGTACCGAGAAGGACTTGTTCCGCACGCACTTTTTGAATGTAAGTACTAGCCACATTGAAATTATCCTGCCGGCAGAGTAGTCTGCGCAGTTCTTACTGCTTTTTACCCTAAGAAGGCATCCGCAACTGCGGGTGCCCTTTCTTGTGCGTCATTCCCCGCGCTACCCTCGTAATCCTCGCACTACCCTCGTAATCCTCGCACTACCCTCGTAATCCTCGCGCAGCCCTGCCTTCGTCATCCCCGACTCGATCGGGGATCTAGCAATTATCGTTTGAACTTTTCTGCGCACTGGATGGCTTCTTTGACAATGTCCTCTTCGCCATCCACGTGCCCGTTCCGCATCACAAACTTTCCATTGCAAATCACGGAATCAATGGCGTTTGAATCTGCACCGTAAACCCAGTTGGAGATTACATTGTAGCATGGCACCATGCGTTCGTTGTCCAGCCGTACCAGTAGGGCATCCGCTAACTTTCCTTCCTCAATAACGCCAGCGTCCCAGCCAAATGCCACGGCGCCATTTCGGGTGGCCATTTTCAAAATGTCTTCCGCTTTAAGAGTATCGGCGCTACCACCCGGGCAGTTCTTTTCGAGAAGGGCTGCAAACTTCATGTCCTCATGCATGTCTAGATTGTTGTTGGAGGAGGCTCCATCAGTACCGATGGCAAGAGGAATGCCTTTTGCTATCATGGCCGGTATCTGTGGAATTCCGCTGGCCAACTTTAAGTTGGAACAAGGATTGAGGGCAATCGTGGCTCCCGTCCTTTTGAGAATGTTGTAGTCGTTATCCACCATATTGGTGCAATGGGCGGCTACCCAGTGCACACCTTCAATACCACAGCGTTCAAAAAGTTCTGCAGGCGTGCATCCATATTTCTCTTTGCACTGCAAGTTCTCATATAAAGTTTCAGAAAGATGGGTGTTCAGCACATAGCCCTCTTTCCGGGCAGTCTCAATGCAGCGTTTAAGCAGTTCTTTATTTACCATGTACACGGAGTGGGGCATGACGGAAATTTTGATCCGTTCGTTTTCTCCCCAGTGGTCGTGTAAAAATTTGAAGTTTGCTTCCATGGCATCTGCGGTAGTAAGGCCTTCGGCAATGGTTACGCCAATGGTGGCGCGAATGCCCATTTCATTCACGACCTTCATGGTGTTCTGACGGTGCCAGTACATATCCGCAAAAAAGACGGTTCCGGATTTAATCATTTCCAAAACGGCAAGTCGGCTGCCGATTTCTATGTCTGCATAAGTCATTTTGGCTTCAAAGGGCCAGATGTATTCCCGCAACCATTTGTTCAGTTCCATGTCATCGGCATAGCCGCGCAAAAGTGTCATAGCGGCATGGCAGTGGGCATTGTAGAATGGAGGGAGAATGGCAAGACCCTTGCAATCCACGACATCGGTATTCTTGAGCGTGGTAGCGTCAATGCTATCGGCAATCTTTGCGAATTTTCCCTGTGTAATGAGGATGTCACAGGTCTTGTTATCTTTATAAACGGACTTTAGAAGTAAGTCGCTCATGAAACGCCTCTATGCTTTAGGAAATTCAAAAACGTGGCGGTTGTAACTCGTGGTGAGCACGTAAGCTCTTTTTTCTTGATAGACCATCAAACTTGTCACCATATAGGCACGCAGATTGGAAACGGACATTTCCAGATTAGTCATGTCCAACAATTTTCCAGAATTTTTCAGAATGAGAGAAACGCTGTCTTCCTTTGCTAGCAAAGAGCATTCTCCATAATGCATTTTTCCTTTGTTCTTTTCGATGAAGGCCATGTTCATCTCTTCAATCAAAAGCATAGCCTTCATACGGATGTTGGGGCTGACGCCCTCAATGGTGAGGCTCTTGGCAACTTGATCTCGCAGGGAAACAATGGCGGCGGGTGTCATCGGGTAATCAAACTGGTAATAGCAATTCTGGTCAAATTCGTTGAGGAACAGTGGAAATTCGGTGCGCCCAAACTTGAGGATGAATATGAGAGCGCATAATCCGAGAGTAAAAATAGGGGCTAGCGCACATCCTATCCATAAACCGGTTTTACCAAATTGAATGCCCATGAGCGTGATGACAGCGACGGGAACCGCCAAATTTCGCATGGCAGAAATGAACATGGCGAACCAGGGGTGCTCATGAAGGTAATAATTGTTGTACAAATTCACAAAGGCGAGCGCTAATAGGCCTAGGGAGGCAATTCTGATAGCTGCAGCGGTGGAATTTTGTAACTCAGGAGTCTGGATGTGAAACAAAAGTACTAGCAGTGGGGCGCAAACGAAAGTACCAATGGTTACGAAGAGGCCTTCAAAGAAGGCGGTCCCGTTTACATAGTGCATTAGTCTCCTGATTCCAACTGCATTTTCTTCGGCGCGGTAAATGTTGATGAGGGGTTCTGCCGCTTGCCAGATGCCTCCGAAGATGACTGTCATTTCCAGACCCTCAAACATCACAGAGAGGGTAGTGAGCGTGTTCTCGTCAAAGTATCGGGTGACGAATTGGGAAAGCAGAAAAGTCAGTAATGCAAGGTAGAGATATTCGCAGGCTTCTACGGCACTGAAGCGAAATGCCACCAAAACGTCTTTGAAATTTAGATGGAATTTGAAACGAAGAGAATTCTGTTTCTGAAAAAAATGAAGACTCAAAATAATGAGTCCAACTAGCGAAGAAATGAATGTGCCTAGCACAATTCCTTCCATCCCGTATTTTCCTCCAAGAATCCAGGATAGCAGAAAGTTTCCAATGATGAGGATGCCGTTGTGGAAATTTACGATGCGCGTGTCTCCGTCCGCCTGCACCATGTTCATGAGTACGCAGGAAAGGGGAATCAATAGGGAAACCCAAGGGAACCACTTCATGAATTGGTTAATATAGGGAGCCAAGTCTGCAGTGGGATTCATGATGCCTAAAACAAGGCTGCTACCGATGGTATTGACCCCAAGCAGAATGCATCCCGCAATAATTGCAAGTATAACCGCTTGTCCGAAAAATTCGTGCGCCCGCTCTTTGTTTAACTTTCCAATCTCGTATGTATAGCACACGGAACTGCCAACAGCAATGGCGGTTCCAATAAACAACATGAATGAATAGATGGGGACAATATGAGTGTAAGCCGCAAGAGCGGTTTCCCCTAATAAATGGCTAGAAACGAGGGTGTCTTCAAAAATCGTCACAAGCCACACCACGATGGATGCGCTTGCAGACAACAGCAGTGAGAAAAACCGCCGGACGCTAAAAGACAGGTTTTGCACTTAGACGATAGTCAGGATGTCACTGAATCCGGTGACATCAAGGACTTCCTTGATTTCCGGGCAGACATTGCGGACTTCCATCTTGCCTTGCTTGTTCATCTTCTTTTGAGCGGCAAGCAAAACGCGGAGGCCTGCGGAAGATACATAGACCAGCTTGGCGAAATCAAAGGCCAAATCGGTAACGCCTTCCAGGCTGTTGTTGACTTCAGCTTCCAATTGAGGAGCTGTCATGGTGTCCAGGCGACCTTCCAGGGCGAAGGTGAGGGAGGAGTTTTCTTTTGTCTTTACGATTTCCATGTTATCCTCTATGCTAAATTCTTGTAAATGGTGAGTTGATTTTTGTTATCGGCGCGTTGGTATTCCATACCATCCATGGTCTTCTTCACCAGGAAAATGCCTAGACCGCCAATCTGCCGTTCTTCAGCGGAAAGGGTGATGTCGGGGTCTGCCTTGATGAGGGGATTGTAAGGAACGCCGGAATCAATAAATGTTAGCTTGACCTGCTTGGGGTCGTTCTTAACTTCCACCTGAATGGTGGCGTCTGCTGACTTGGAATAATGGACTATATTGCTAAAAAGTTCGTCAATAGCCACATTGAGCTGCATTTGGGCCTTCATACTGGGATTGTAGGATTCCAACGCAGCCTCCACAAAGGCTGTGACCTTGTCCAAATTCTCCAAATCTGTATGTACCGTAATCTCTTCCATTATATTCTTAATGTAGTTATTTCAAAACAGTTTTGTGGAGGTGATCTAACATCCAGGGGTCAAATTTGCCGCTGCGGTTGCTGAAGAATATCATGTAGAGACAAGCATATGGGGCAAGTTCTGCTGTTTTTGCCTTGACATCAACGTCGGGCCCAAAGTATTCCTGTATAAAAACATCCCATACTCGAAGGATTTGTGCCTTAGTGATGTGGTAAAGCTTTTCTACCATAAAGTCCGGAGTGCATTGGCATACGAAGTAGAACATTCCGAAATCATAGTAAGGATTGCCGTAGCGGAAGTCCGCCAAATCGATCCAATAGTATTTTCCCTGACTTACAATCATGTTCCCGATATGCATATCGCCATGGAGGCAGGTAGATGCCGCAGGGGTATTTGCGATGAGTTGGATGAATTTGTGCTTTTCTTCGTCTGTCAAGAGTTTGTTGTTATTGATGGCTTTCTTGAAATGTTCTTCGGCAGAATTGAAGACATTCTTATCGCAAGGGGTGCCGTGAAGCTTTTTGCAGAGGCGCGCAAACTCTCGCGTATAGAATTCCAGCTTCTCGGGCTCCTCGGAAATTGCCCGGGCAATGGATTTCTTGGGCGTGATGCGCTCAAATTCAATGCCTGTCCGTTTGCCGTCAGTCACGAGCCGCAGTGCCTTTGGCGTCACAATTCCAGAATCCAGAACGGACCAGGCCACCTGCAATTCCTTTGCGGGTTCTGTAGAGGGGATGAAGTCGGAATAGAGCTTCATCATGGTTTTCCCGTTCTTGTGGTTGTAGCTGATGGCGGTATAGCCGTCGCCGCTTTCCACATAGTCGTCCATGTTGATGAGTTC
>JAKSIK010000011.1 GCA_024398835.1 Fibrobacter sp. | reverse complement strand
TGCAGAATTATATCTGACGAGGAATGCACCTGCGATTTAATTATGAATGCAGAATGCTGAATGCAGAATTGTATCTGACGAGGAATCGCGCCATAAACTAATTATGAATTTTGCCGAAACACTTGGCTTCCGCGTCATTGCGAGCCCATTGGGCGTGGCAATCTAATTATGAATGCAGAATGCTGAATGCAGAATTATATCTGACGAGGAATGCACCTGCGATTTAATTATGAATGCAGAATTATATCTGACAAGGAATGCGCCTGCGATTTAATTATGAATTGATAAGACCTTCTGCGGGAATCCAGAACCAGTCTGGGCGGAATTCCAGTTCGTAGCAGGCTTCGTAAACGGCTTTCGACAGCACGTAGGGTGCGGCTGCTTTTTGGAGGCGAGGGGTATCGATGCTGCTTTCCTCGCTGTAGCCTTCCAGAAATGCCACTTCTACGGCAGAACAGTTCTTGTGGGAGGTTGCGGCGGCGTAGCGGAAACTCCGGAGCATGCCCGCAATATCAACTGCGGGGGAGCGGAGCCGCCGTCTGAAATCCAGGTCCCGCGTGGGTTCACCCTCGAAATCCAGAATCTTGAACCCGTCGGAAGTTTTGAGAACCTGCCCCAGGTGAAAATCCCCATGAATCCGCTGCGGCTGAAAAATAGGAGATAGAGACGCGTCGCCTTCATTTTTGGGGAGATTTTCTTTGATGCGAGGGAGCGCTTCCAGAACGCGGACAGCCTCTTCCGCGACGTCTTTTGCGCCGTCGATTGCGACGTTTTCTGCGACGAGATTTTTGCCTGCCGTCTTTAAAAGTTCTTCCAGCTTTTCAAAAGGCGGTTCCTCTTTGATAGGATTCGTCCCGTCCAACCCCTTTAAAACTTTGTGCATTCTGGCGGTTTCCACGCCCAATTCCCTGGCTGCGTTTTCGTCCATTTGCTGATTGAAATAGACCCAGGCGTCGGTGGCGCCTTGGAAATGCTGTTCCAGAATTCCGAGGGTGAATGTTTCTCCGGATTCGGAATGGTATTCGCAGCTGCCGTAAAATGCGGGGGCGCCCCTGAATTCATTTTGGACCAAGTGCTGCAGAATTTCTGCCTCGGGATGAAGCCCTGGTTGAAGCCTCCGGAAGAGTTTGAAGAATAGTTTCCCGGGAACAAAGAATGCGGAATTGCTTTGCTCGGTGGTTAAAGGCTTCAGGTTTCGCAGCACGTTCGTCGGGAGGCCTTGAGCGCCCTTGAAGCGGAAGTATCCCTTTTGGCTGGGGAAGATGCTTACGCAGGCCCCGTCCGCAAAGGCTTCGTGAAAAAGGCTCCCGATGCGGCTTTCGTCTTCGATGTAGGAGTACAAATCTTTCGAACCGTCGGCAAACGTCACTTGCAGAATGAGAATGCGGGTGTCGCCCAGTTCCGCGGAATCGATTTCCTGAATGGATGCGATGCCTTTCCCTTTGCCCATGAACCAGCGTTTGCCGCTGATGTCCGAAAAATTTTTCATGAGGCAGAAGTTAGCAATCGCCGCTGTCTTTGGCTTTTATTTGCGGTTGGCGAGGGCGGTGAAATAGCCTTGCTGCCGGAGGGTGGCGAGAATTTTCAGTTTGTTTGCTAGGGGTTCCTTTGGAAATCCGTCCAGCACGAATTGCGGGATGCGCTTCTGGGGCCTGAATTGCGGCGGGACATCGCTGTAATCGCCGAGTTGCCAAGCGATGAGGAGTTTTTCGAGGAACTCCTCCCAAGGGAAGACGTCTTCTTTCGTGAGGGTGAAGCGTGCGGGCTTCTCGCCATCACGAGCGTCCATCAAAAGAGAGCCGTCCTTATGGCACTGTAAAACAGAAGCCTGCCGCTCTTTGTTCTGAGTTGCAGGCTGTGAAGAAATTTTGAGGATGATTTGCACGAGTAGATACGGTTTACGAACAGCGATGCTGTTCGCGGGCTATGAATAGCCTACTGGTTACGCTGCCAGGACTTCTCTCTGAATCTGTGCGTACTGGTAATGGGAAATGGAGGTAATCTTGAGAACCAAATCCCGAGCAATCCCTGCCTTAATCAGCGCCTTGGCATAGTTCAGCTTGTTCAAGTCCGTTGTATTCATACACACCCACCTGTTTTGGCGATATCCAAAATGGCATATACCACATTAGACTATCAATCCATCCACAACAACAAAGTTAACTTTATTTTTTGACAATTGGTGTCAAAAATGAGAAAATATTTTTGCGAGAAAATGGGCTGTGATGGGCTTAAAATAAGCACATGAAGGTTAATTGATTGAATGATAAGGAGTTATGAATTTAAGCGTCTCGATGAAAGTATTTTGTACATTTTTGGCTCGTGATATAAATCACCCCTAATTTTGGGTTCCCTGGGTTTATTTTGCTTTCCGCCTTTTTCTAAATTAGACCCTAATGAATTCCAGAGTCTTATGGACTATTCTTTTGTGTGTCGCCTTTGCCTTTGCTGCGACGCCTACGCCTATTGTAGGCGTAGTTCTGGAATCTGAATCCGATTTGCCTTTGGACAATGTGGAAATCACCTACCGTTCCGGTAAGGTGCTGGGGCAGACTTCTTCGGAAGGTCGCTTTGAACTTACGGTGGATTCCCGCAATGCGGTTCTCGTTTTCAAAAAGACGGGCTATGACAGCGTGTTTGTGGAACTGCAGGATTTTGCGGACTTGCTGGATATGGTGGTGACGCTTTCCTCCAATCTCCGGAATTTGGGTTCCAGCACCATCGTTGGTGGTGGCGAGCCGGAGAAGTGGGAGCCGGAGCGCACTGTCGCGGTTGAAAAACTGGAAGATGCCGCGGGCATGCGGTTCGATTTGACGGAACACTTGAGCCAGATGCCGGGCATTTCGGGCCAGAAGGATTTCAGTAGTGCCCTCTATTACGAAGGTTCTCGCGCTGGGGACGTGGCTTACCATCTGGGGCGGCTCCGCATTCCCAACATGCGCCATCTGGATGTGGGCTTCCCGGGAAATCTCTCGGTAGTAAATCCGCATATTCTGAGTGGCATTGAGGTTCACGACCATTACGGCACGGGCCCTATTGGGCAGGGTCTCGCCACCTCTATCCAGTACATCCCCGAGCAGACCAAGGGCGATTGGGGCTTGAAGGGTGCGGCTGGCCTTACGGTGCAAGAGGTTGTGCTGGATGCGCCCTTCTTCATCTGGGATAGCTTCCGCTTTGCCTTCCGCCGCTTGGACGATGAAATGTTGAAGAATTTGGGCGAGAAGTTCTTTACGGAATTTCGCAAGCGGGATGGCGACTGCGAGGATGATTGCCGGGTAGCCTCTTCCGATCCCTTTGAACTTTCCGCTTATGATATCTATGCCCAGTTGAATGGTTCTGATTCCATGGGCAACACCTGGGCTTTGCGCACGTTGTACAGTTCCGATGAATATACCATCAAGCAGGACACTTCTACGGCTTATGATAAGGTGAAGCCCATCCACATCATTGAAGGTGAGCAGACCTATTTGGTGGTGGGTGCGGAATATGCAAGCAAGTTCGGCACTAGCGCTCATGCAGGTTTTGTGCGGGAGCATCTGGGCGATACTCTGCGCGATACGACGGGTTTCCGCCAAACCGCAAATACAAAGTCGGGAGCCTCCTTCATCGATGCATACGATTACACTCATTCCACGATTTCTGGCGGATTGGACAAGAACTTCAAGGGGAATATCTTGGGCTCTAATCTGAGCGGCGCATTGCTCTACGAACATCACATCGTGGAGCGGGACTTCCCTGAAGGCGGTGGCGCAATTTCGGACGATTATTCCACGGGCGTACTTTCGGGTACGGGCCGTTTTGACTGGAAGCAGGACTACTCGGAAGCGATCCTCTCGGTAGGTGGCGTGGCGGATGCTATGGATCATGAAGCGGCGCCTACAGCTTCTTTGGATGGGGAGTTGAATCTATCTCAGAACGATTCTGCATACTGGCGCCTGTTTGGTAGTGCCGCCTATCGTAGCGACTGGAAGCCTCTTTATGATGATGGGGATTTGACGGGTCGCCTGGAAACGGGAACGTCTGCAAAACTTGGCTTAGGCTACCGCTCCAAATATTTGGATGCGCAGGCTAGTGGTTTTGGACGATTCTACGAAGATCCTCTGCTCCCCATGCCGAAGGCCTATGCCCAGTACAAGGATTTGACGGACATCGATTACGCCTGGGTTTTGGGAACTGGGGCAAAGGTGGAGTGGAAAACATCGCATCACTTTTCCATGTCCAGTAATGTGAGCAGCGTGTATGGTGAATATGAGTTGACGGGGGAGGGCTCGCTCCCTTGGGAGGCCAATTCCCGCTTGGACATGATTTCACACTTCCGCTATTATCCGCGGAAGGATTCCATGGTCTCCGTGATTCTGACGCACCACGCCGCATGGCACAGACCTTTGTATTATTACCAGATAAAGGGATCTACGGCAACGGCCGATGAAAACGGCAAGGTGGTTCGCAAGAATGGAACTCGTCGCCTGCGTGACTTGAACGAGTTTACGGATTTGTACCGCACCGATGTCCGCGTGAATCTGGATTTGCACGGCAAGAAGTATTTCAAGAATGCCCGCTTCTACTTGGAACTGGATAACATCTTTGCAAAGTTGGATGTGGATGCGCTCCGCTTCCTTGGCTCTGAAAACGCCCGCGAACGCTCCTGGGTGACGCAGGATAATGATGCCAATTCCACCAATGGATACGACCTGGTTCCCTTCATTGCCAAGGGCATGGGGCTGTACCTGCAATTCGGTGTAGAAGTGCAACTAGGAATTTAATGATGAATGCAGAATGCGGAATGCAGAATTTTGTCGAGGCGAAGACATTACCTCAAGTGTCATCCTGAACAAAGTGAAGAATCTAGCATTTTTTTGAATTTTGAATTGTAGAATGCGGATTAGTTTGTTTGTAATTTTTGCGGTGGTTGTGACGTGGGCTCAGGGGGCAGACGAGGCTTTTGTTCCACCGAAGCCTGAAAAGCCTTTGCGTTATTGCACTGCTGCTAGGGATTGGATTGAGTATGCTTCAGAGGATTCTAATCTTGTGGAAATTACCCACATGGAGGGTATCCGCATGGACTTGCGGTATGCCACCTTCAATAATGTGACAGGGCATGACCTCTACTGCGGAATACAGCGGGCGTTTATTCATCGGGATGCTCTGCCGAAGTTGAAGAAAACGCTCAAGATTATGGAGAAGGAAATGCCTGGCTCGGAGCTGGTGGTTTTTGATGCGGCCCGCCCCATGTATGCGCAGGCGGCACTGAAGGCGACGGTGGCTGGTACACCCTACACGAATTTTGTCTCCTCCGGAAAAACGGGCGGTCTTCACAATTACGGCTTGGCGCTGGATTTAAGCATCACGGATAGCACCGGCGCATTGCTGGACATGGGGACGGATTTTGATTCCTTCGAGAAGTGCGCGGGTGCGGATGGGGAAGCAGCTGCTCTTATGTGCGAACGCTTGACGCAACAGCAGGTGGACAACCGCAACAAGCTGCGAGCCATTATGAAAAAAGCGGGATGGGTCCCGCTGGGTAGCGAGTGGTGGCATTTCAATGCCTACACTCGGGCTTATACTAAGGAACACTATCCGCTGTTCCCTCTGTAATATCAACATTTGAAGGATGAATTCAAAAGGTTTTTGTCTTATACGTCATTGCGAGGCCCATGGGCCGAAGCAATCTAAAAAGCATTACTTCAACAGCCCGGAATGAAGCAGCGCGCGGATGGCGTTTCCGCGGTGGCTGATTTTCTTCTTCTCTTCCAGTTCCATCTGGGCGAAAGTGCGGGTTTCTCCATCGGGAACAAAAAGCGGGTCGTAGCCAAAGCCCATGTCGCCTACGGGCCCATGATTGATGGCTCCGCGGCATTCTCCTTCGAAGATTTTCGGGTCAGTGATTCCCTCAGGCGAAACTTCTTGATAGGAGAGGGCGCAGAAATAGCGGGCCCTTCTATCGGTGACGCCCTGGAGATTCTTCATCAGGAGGGTGTTGTTGTCTTCGTCGGCGCCATGCCTGCCAGAATAGCGGGCGCTGTAGATTCCCGGCTCGCCATTGAGGGCGAAAACCTCCAATCCAGAGTCGTCGGCGAGAACGGTGGCGGTGACACCTTTCTTCTGGAGCCACTTGGCTACAGTGCTGGATTTGATGATGGCGTTTTCTGCAAAAGTGCTGCCATCTTCAATGATTTCCTCATCGAAGGCGATGTCCTTTAGGGTCTTGAACTCGTACTTTTCGGTGCCAAGAATGTGGGCAAAATCACGAATTTTGCCTGCGCTTCCTGTGGCGATAACAAATAGATGCTTCATCTGCGGCATAAATTCCTTGTGGATGCCTTGATGTCAAATCGCCCGAAAACAAGGGCCTCGCTCCCGTTGGTCGCTGCGGATTGTTTTCTTAGCGATTTACATCTGCGGCATATAGATGTTCATTCTCCGGTAAGTATGCTATTTTGCTGCGGCGGTCAGGAGCTTCGTGATTGCAGAAACGTATTCCGCCGGATTCGGGAGCGGGCTTCCTTCGGCGAGCAGCGCCTGGCCGTAGAGGGCCTTCGGCCAATCGCCCAGGTCTTCCTTCGCTTCGGCCTTCGCCTTCAGCATTTCGCAAATCGGGTGCGTCGGGTTGATTTCCAAGATGCGCTTAGACTTCTGGAAGTTCTTCTGGCCCATGGCCTTCATCATGCGTTCCATCTGGGCGCTCATGGCGTCTTCGCTTGTCACGAGGCAGCACGGGCTGTCCTTGAGGCGGCTGGAGACGCGCACTTCGGAAATGTCTTCGTCCAGAATCTTCTGGAGGTTTTCGCAGAGACCCTTGAACAGGCCCTTGTTGGCTTCTTCGGCCTTCTTTTCGTCGTCGGTCTTTTCGAAGTCCACATCGCCCTTGCTGATGTCGTGGAACTTCTTGCCTTCGAATTCGAGGAGGCTTGTCATCATGAATTCGTCGATGCCGTCGCTCATGAGGAGGACTTCGTAGCCCTTCGCCTTGAAGGCTTCGAGCATCGGGTTTGATTTCACGGCGTTCTTGTCGCCAACGAGGTAGTAGATTTCCTTCTGGCTTTCCGGCATGCGCTTCACGTATTCGTCGAGGCTCACGAGGGCGTCGCCTTCGGTCTTCGTACTTTCGAAGCGGAGGAGCTTCTTGAGTTCGTCAAGATGTTCCCAGTTCATGTAGAAGCCTTCCTTCAAGATCATGCCGAGTTCGCGCCACCAGGCGTTGTACTTGGCGGCATCCTTGTCGGCCATGCTCTGGAGTGAATCGAGCACCTTCTTGATCACGTGCTTGCGGATGTTCGTGATAATCTTGTTGCTCTGCAGGATTTCGCGGCTCACGTTTAGCGGCAAGTCTTCGGAATCCACCACGCCGCGCACAAAGCGCAGCCACGGCGGCAGGAGTTCCTTGCAGTCGTCCATGATGAAGACCTTCTTCACGTAGAGCTTGAGGCCCTTGAGGGAGTCGTTCTGCCAAATGTTGTACGGAGCCTTGGAAGGAATGTACACGAGGCTCCAGAATTCCTGGGAACCTTCGGCGTGGCTGTGGGTCCAAGTGAGCGGTTCGTCGCCGTCGTGGCAGATGACGTTGTAGAATTCCTTGTATTCTTCTTCCTTGACTTCCTTTTCGCTCTGACGCCAGAGAGCCACCTTGTCGTTCAACTTTTCTTCGGGCTTGACTTCGAGTTCGCCCTTGTCGTTCTTCGTGGCTTCCGGGTGGAAGAAAATGCCGTAGTTCACGAAGCCGCTGTACTTCTTGACGATGTCCTTGATTTTCCATTCGCTCGTGAAGTCTTCGGCGTCTTCGTCGTCCTTCAGGTACAAAGTAATCTTGGTGCCCACTTCGTCGCGCGGGGCTTCGGAAATTTCAAATTCGCCAGTGCCTTCGCTGCTCCAGAGGTAGCCCTGCGTATCGCCGGCTTTGAGAGTCAAGACTTCGACTTTCTTCGCAACCATGAAGATGGAGTAGAAACCAACACCGAACTGGCCGATGAGATCGACGCTCGCCTTGTCGGAATCCTTGAGGTTCTTGATGAAGTTTTTGGTGCCGGAGCGGGCGATGGTGCCGAGGCAGTTGATGAGGTCTTCCTTGTTCATGCCGATACCGTTATCGGTCACGGTCAAGCGCTTCTGGTCTTTGTTTACTTCGATGTCGATGCGGAGTTGCGTGCCTACCGGCAAGAGGCTTGCGTCGGAAAGCGAAAGGAAGCGGCGCTTGTCGAGTGCGTCCGCGGCGTTCGAGACGAGTTCGCGGAGGAAAATTTCTTTGTTGCTGTAAAGGGAATTGATCATGAGGTTCAGCATGTCGCGAACTTCAGTTTGGAATTCCATCTTTTCTGTTGCCATAATTTTGTCCTTTTTGTTCAAATTTCAAATAAAAACGGCTAAAATGTTTCAAAATGAAACAAACAGACGGTTTGTTTTGTTTTCAATGGAAATGAAGCAAGTTCCATGCCAAAGCATCCTATATTTATCAAGAAAGGAGAACTTCTTATGAATATAAAATCCCTGTTGGCGTTTGCTGCCTGTGCGCTTATGTTTGTCGCTTGCGGTGACGATGTTACCGAAGTCAATGAAATCCATCAAGATGGTATGGCCGTACTCGAAGCGGGTCTAGAACTCTCGAAGCAGAAATGTGATTCGGCGAATGTGGGCGAGATGCTGTTTGTGATGGATTCCTCTGAAGCGTTCATCTGCGACGGTGAATCCTGGCAGACGCTCAAGGGTGCCGACGGCAAGGATGGTGAAAAGGGCGCTGACGGCGTTAAAGGTGCGAAGGGTGCCGATGGCAAGGACGGCAAAAATGGTGATAATGGTGAGGCAGGAAAGAGTGCTTATGAAATCGCTAAGGAAAACGGCTTTGAAGGAACCGAGGCGGAATGGCTGGAAAGCATGAAGGGCCCGTTCATTCAGGATAAACGTGATGGCAAGATTTACAAGACCGTGAAAATCGGTGACCAGGTGTGGATGGCCGAGAATTTGAACTACTCCGTGAAACCAGACGAGCAGAGCTGGTGCGGTGGTGGAAGCGACAAGGCAGAGGGTGATTGCTCTGTGTATGGTCGTCTGTACACTTGGGCTGCTGCGATGGACTCCGTGGCAGCATTCAGTAACGATGGCAAGGGTTGCGGATACGGCGCCAAGTGCGACCCGAGTGGAACAGTGCGCGGCATCTGCCCCGAAGGCTGGCACTTGCCAAGCAAAGATGAATGGAATGCGCTAATCACGGCAGTTGGCGGAACTGACGTTGCTGGTAAAAATTTGAAGGCTGACTCTGATCTATGGACACAAGAGGATGGGATTTCAAATGACGATTCCTACGGCTTCTCCGCGCTCCCTGCAGGCGACAGGTACTACAATGGCAGTTTCAGCTATGCCGGCTACATCGCCTTCTTCTGGTCTGCTAGCGAGGACGGTAGCAACCGCGCCTACGGCATGAATTTGTACTGCAGCTACGAGTATGCCGGCCTGGACGACGACGATAAGAACTACGCGTTTTCCGTACGTTGTCTCAAGGACTAAAGCCCCGCACGACCGAGCTTGAACGTGGGCGCTTTAGCGCCTTCAAATTAGGCTTGGCGTAAGCCAACTTCAAAATCATTGCTATATAATGTGATGATGAACTTTTGCAACATTCTTTTTCGTTTTGCTTTGACGGTGCTTCTCCTGATTCTCGCTGGTTGTAACGAGAAGGAAAAGTTCATGACTCCGGACCACAATTATGTGCTGAATGCAACCCACGAGGGGCTGTTTCTGAATGGGGAGGAGATTGGCGGAGTTGTTCCCTTTAGGGAGAAAATGGAGCAATATCGGCCCCCCAATGTGATGCAAACCGAACCACTTGTTTTCCATATCCATTTTGACGAGAAACTCAACTACGGGCAGTTTTATAGTCTGCTTTCGGAGGTCTCTCATGCGGATGAAATCCAGGTGGCTATCGGGGAACACTACGACGATCCTTTAGACATATCGTTAGCGGGAAGGCTCGATACCTGTAATATGCAGCTTGTCAGACTCAGACAGTCCTTGCAAGGGAAGGGTGTGCTGGGTTCCATGGCGAAGGAGCTGCCCCTTGATGAAGTGGGGCTAAAAAAGCGGGAACAAAATTGTGCCGAGAACTTTATGAAACTTTCGCTAACGATAAACGGTGGCTCGGGACAAAATTATGATTATGTGATTCGCCTAAACGAGTTGGGAATTGTTGGTGGCGAAAAAAGTTATCGCTACGAAAATAGGGAATCCATGCTTGAGGCTTTGAAGGAAATCCATTCCCGAAAAAGCCTTGCGAACAAGCAGGATAAAGACAACGTAGTGTTCATTGCTTCGGACGATATTCCGCTATCGGTGCTGTACGAGACGTACAGCGATTTGCGAAAATTGGGATATGTAATCGCTAGTCTTGGTGCGCTTTATCGTTAGATAAAGATGAGCCCGAGGAAGCCCACGGCCCACACGTACCAGGCGAAATATTGGAACTTGCCCTTCTGCACAAAGTTCATGAGCCACTTGAGGGCTACGATGCCAAAGACAAAGGAGACAAGCATGCCTACGAGAAGTTCGGGCGTGAAACTACCTGCGTCGGCGCATTTTTGTGTGTGTTCCAGGCTTTCTGCCACGTAGGTTGGGCTTTGGCATTTGAACCACTTGATTACGTCGAGGAGGGCTGCGCCACCTACGGCGGGGATGCTCATGAGGAAGCTGAATTCGCCCGCGTACTTGCGGTTTACGCCCAAAAAGAGCATGGCGCTGATGGTGGAACCGCTGCGGCTGATGCCTGGAATGCAGGCGACGCCTTGCATGGTACCCACGACTAGGGCGCGACACCAGTTCATTTTTACGCCGTCATTTTCAGGGTGCTTGGCGCCGGTTTTGCCCCACTGGCTCGTGAACAGTAATACGCCCGTGAAAAGTTCGGCGACGCACACGGCGCGCGGGTTCACAAAAAGGCTTTCGAGGGCGTCCTTGAAGCCAAGGCCGATGAGGGCGGTGGGGATGCTCGCGAGGATAATGTAGCCCGCTTCCTTGAGTTGCACCTTGTCGCGGCGGAGGCAACCCACGATGATGTCGATAATCTTTTTGCGGAACACGACGAAAATGGAGAGGAGGGTTCCCGCATGGAGCATGATGTCGAAGAACATGCCCGCTTCGCTCATGCCGAGGAGGGACTTGCCGATGACCAGGTGGCCGGAACTGGAAATGGGAAGGAATTCTGCGAGACCCTGCAACAGGCCGAGGATAATGGATTCTATCATGCTAGGTAATATAGAAAATTTGTTATATTCCAAATATGGCCAAAAAGTTCCTTCTGTGTTTTCATGATTTTAGTGTGTGGAATTACCCAAAGGTAATGCCCATTCTGAAGTCGTTGAAGGATTTGGCGGGAAGAGCATTTAGCGTGCTTGTGATTCCTTCTACGGAAGGGGCTTCGGAAGAGGCTGTGGCTGGTTTTCGTGCCGCGCTTACGGAACTGCGGGCAGAAGGCTTTGAACTGGCTCTTCATGGTTTTAAGCACAAGGCGGAGTTCAGCCAGGGCCGCAATTACATGGGGCTCATTGGTATGAACATGACTGGTGGCGAAGCGGAATTCGCGGGCCTCAGTGAATTTGAATCCAGCCGTTTGTTGCAGGCTGGGCTTGCGGCCTGGAAGGAATTGTTTGCGGGGGAGAATGTCGCCCCGGCAGCCTTTATTCCGCCGACTTGGTATAGCAATAAATTTTTACCGCGGCAGGTTCGTGCCGAAAAGATGCTGTATGAGGACCGCTTTTCCCTCACGACGGCTGCCGGGCGACGCTTTTGTTCTCCGGTAGCGAGCTTTGCAGGGATTCCCGCGGCTACCGAGGGCTTGGCTCTGGCATTTGGAAAGGTTATCTTGCGGAGTCCTGTAAAGGTTCCGCGGTTAGCGCTTCATCCGGTGGATTTCCCTCATTTGGAAACTGCCGCGCGGGACCTTATCCGCGTGGCCCTCAATAACAAACGCAAAATAGTTCACTATAGCGAACTATAAAGCAGATTGTTGTTGGCAAGTAAATTCTGCTTGGATTAAAGAAATCCCGCGATAGGTTCGCGGGAATCGTGAATTTTAATGGACTTTGAAATTAATTTTCTTCAGCACCATAGGCTTCGTAATCGATGCCCCATTCGCCGTTCTTGCAGATGTAATTAATTTCTTCGCCATACAGATTCAATTTATACTTTTCGCCTTCTCTGTCGGCGGTACATTCGCCCATTTCTTCCATGGCTTTGGTGGCTTCTTCCAATTCCTTCATGGTTTCTTGGTAAGCTTTGACGTCCTCCTCGGTCATACCGTATTTTTCAGGATTCCTGATCATGTCGTTGAGATATTCGTCAGATTCACTTTTAGCAGGTTCAACAGAATCATCGTCCTTGTTTTCTTTGGTTGGCTCTGTGACATTGTCATCTATGTCGCCTTCATCATCCTCATCATCTTCATCGTCCTCGATTCCGTTAATCATTTTGCATTCGCTCATGAACTGTTCAAAATAGAAATCCCTGTCGTGCTCTTCATTCAAGGCATTCGTGGTCTTGGTTATATCAGTGACGATCATCTTATCGCCATCGCATTCTGTAGTGGTTTCGTGGGTTTTAGTTTTATCGATTTGCTCTGAATCGTGCATGTCATCTTCGCTCATGTACTTGCAAGCCGTTGAAATGCTAGCGCCTGTGACGGTATTGATAGACTTCTCAATAAGGGTAGTTCCTTCGAATTCCATCGAAATTACGTGTGTTGTGCCTTCATCATACAAATCGGTGCTGACGTTGTAACTCCAGACTTTGTCAGTCTTTTTGAAATTACACCCCTCCCCATCAATGTGTTTTCCGTTTTCTTCGGCAATCCTCTTCTCGTAGTCCTCGATAAGATCGTCAAGTTCATCACTTTCCCATTCACCATCTTCGCAAACGACCTTGTAATCCTTGCCCTTGACGGTAACAGACTTTTCTTCGCCGGCATTATCTTCGGTGCATTTGCCGAGTTTTTCCAAGCCTTCCATCTTCTCTTTCTGGACTTCTTGAAACTCTTTCTGTAATTCGCTCCCAGAATCAGAGTTGTTGGGACCAGAGCTGCTGTCATCACCACAAGCCATAAGGCCGAAGGCGGCAGAAAGGGTGAGAGTGAGTGCGAGTTTCTTGAACTGCATAAAGATTTCTCCTTATTAGGTTGATACAATATATGTACTGAATATATGTTTTTTTCTACTCATTTTGTAAAAATGATGGTACTTGGAATGCTCCAAATTGGTCTAAAAGGTCGCTGTTGGACATTAGGGAATCAAAATCCTTGGTCTCAATCGCTTTTTGGATGGCATTGCATGTTTCTACGGCGGTTTTATAGATTTCTTCCTTTGTTCCTTTCAGTTCTTCAGTGGTGCTTTCTCCTGGAATAATGTCAAAAAGGAAAGGAGTGATTGTTCTGGTTGCTGGCGTTGTTGTAAAGTCGTAGATGATTTGGATGGTGTATTCTGAGGGGAGTCCTTCCATTTCGAATGCGAAACTGCCGTTGATTTCCCATTTATCGCTAGTTGTATCAATGCTCTCGCAACCCCCTATTTGTGCAGATTCCAGAATGTCGTCAATGATTTTTTGAAATTCTTCTATGGCCATGGAACTGCTGGATTCTTTTGCAGCACTGCTGGAGGAACCTGCTGTGCCACTGGAGGAATTTGTGCTCGGTTCTTTGCTTTCGGAAGAGTTGTCTTTGGAAGCACTGGATTCGTCGAGGATTTCTTCAGAAGTGGATGTGGAGTTCTCGGAACTGCAGGCGGAAAGCAAAAGGACAATCCCTGCGACGGTTGCGAGGATAAATTTCTTGAACGACATGCGGAACCTCATTGTTCTTTTCGTTTTATAACAAATTTTTTTATCAGTCAAATGAATCACTTAATAAATGATAATAAAATCCTTGGTTTTTCCGTTGGCGCCTGCGCGGTAGCGGTATACGCCTGGAGCGAGTTTTTCTTTGATGGTGGCTTCGTCGATGCAGTGCGTTTCTTCCTGATAGGGTTCGCGGAATATCAAGTCGCCACGGCGGTTTCGGATTTCGATGAATTCCTTGTTTTGCGGGAGGGGAGAAAAGCAGAGAGGATTGCCGCTGCGCCATGGCGTAGGGAAGGCTCGCAATGCGACTTCATCTTTTTTATTTGGGATGGGGGCTGCCTCGCCCAAACGGCTCATGACCCAGATGGTGGAATCCGCCAGACTGCTTTGAATGGCAATGGAATCGATGGCTTTTAGTGAATGGATGGGGAAAACTTTTGCGCGATTATTCTTGTAGAGAATGGCGCTGGTTTTCCCAGAAAAGTTGGAAATATCCGGTGTGGACCCGCTATGAAAATAGTAGGTGAAATCAGTGGTGTCGGGAATGAAATTTACATCGTAGGAATAGGAAAATCTGGGCCACAGAGATTCGTCGGGATTAATCCATTGGGCGCTATCGAGGGCGTTTGCGCGCTGACCCGAGAAAGATAGCCTGATGGCAAAATCGTGAAACACAGAATCACCTTCCAGCCCATTCCCTTTTAAATAATTTTGAAGATTTTCCTTGAAATCCATGCCGTCTTTTTTGGCGAAAGTTTCCCAGATGGATTTGTCAAAGCGCTTGTCAATGTGGTTGTAGAGGTAGAGGAAGAGAACGCTTCCGCCGTAATCGTCGGTAATCTGGTCAAAGGGCTTCCCCGCAAAACTGGCGGGGTAGGAGATGTAGCGGATGTAGTCGTCGATTTCGGGAGCCATTACCTCTTCAATGCCGGCGGCAGAGGATTCATACCAGAAGGTGAAATTTCTTTTGCTGAGCGGTAGATATTGCAGTTGGATGGCGTGATAGAATTCGTGGAAGGTGGTTACCTTGATGCCCTTTGCCCAATTCTTTGTGTAGGTGTAATCGTGTTGAACGTTTTCGATGGCTAATGTCGCTTTGGAATAGGCGCAGTTCTTGCCGTCTTTGGAATACATCTCTTTTGGGTCGCGAGCCCCTGCGGTAGCATAGAAGTCGTTGTCGATAAATAACTGTGTGGAATTGTCCGGTTTCCCTGAAAAGGTGACTCCCATGCAGCCATTGCATCCGCTAGCACTTCCGAGAACAGCAATGGGGGCGCGGACCAAATCAATGTCAATGACTTCGACGGGATAGAGGCTGCCTTCCACTTTTTGCTGAAAGTGATGGCTGGTGTCGCGGCCAACAGGTGCTTTGTACTTCATTTGTTCCACATAGGCATTCCAGGCTTTTTCCAAATAGATTGAAAGCGTGTCTACAAATGGAGCGGTTGTTTTGTGAGGACCATCTAGGGTGTAGAAAATCTGAAAATGTGTCGTTTTCTTTTGGAGAACTTCGCTGTAGTAGTCACTGTCGTCGCAGTCTCGTGCTGCAGTTGCGGTGCGGGCGGAGTAGGAACTACTGCGCAATTCTTGAATGTTCTGGAGCGCGCGCCAGGTGCCGCAAGTGCGCTCAATGGCAAAACCTTCAACAGCGAAGGAGAGTAATGCGGCGAGGAAAATCAATTGTCGCGCCGAGAAGAACCGCATCAGATTTCCTTTGCGTTATTGGTGCTGAAACCTGCGCGATTCAGGATTTCCTGGGCCCGATTTTTGACATCCTGTGGCAAGTCTAATTCTTTCTGGTGCTGCGTTTTGATGCGGGCGTCAACGATGATGGGACTGTCGATTGCAAAATGCTTTTGGGTGAACTGCTCGTTCAATCCGTGTACATCTTGCGCGGGGTCGGAACGGGTGAAGGTCATCCATAGGAAATCGCTTAGGCTTTGCTTTGTGCCGTCGATAGTAGAGGTGTCGTTAATGATGGAAACCCAGGGATAATTCTCATGGAATTCCCATTGGCCGAGGGCGGTTTTCAATTCGGTAAAATCGTCCGCTGTGGGTGTAACGGGTTTTGCGCCGTCCCATTGAACTGTGAGGACGCCGTCCATTGCGATTCTGGGATTGCTGAAATTTTGAGGAAGGGTTAGCGAATTTAAGTCGCTTGCGGAGTTGCGCAACTGCCTGCGCACCGGACCCGCAACAGTTATTACGAGCTTGGAACCGTGATTCAGGCTAGTGCCTGTGTAGTCCAAAGTATCGATGGTCGTGGAGGTCTGGAAATGCAAATCGCGAGCGAAGTTTGCTCGCTCCAGAATGTGCTTGAAGAATCCGGGAACGTCGTTCACATCCAGATTCGGGTTGTCTTCTTTTGCGGCGAGCAAGAGATACTTGCAGAGGCTTACCTGATTGAAACCGAGAAGGGCGTTGGCGGTTTTGAGAAGTTCCAGCGGCTCCCGATTTTCGGGTTTGGCGTAGGGAATGAACTGCTCGCTTCCGAGGGCAAGGCACAGCGGGTGAACGCCGGCGGCATCTACCGCATGTACGGCATGTACCCCAGGTAGGCTTGCGGGCACCATGGGCTTCGTGATTTGATGGATGAAACTTCCGAAAAGCGTGTCTTCTTGCGGGGGGCGGCCCACGACGGTGAAGGGGAAGATGGCGTCTTTTTTGGCGAGCACTTTCTTCACCTTCAGGTAGGGATACAGATGTTTTCCGGAGTAGTAGCCGATGTGGTCGCCGAAAGGTCCCTCCGGCTTCAAATCGGGCGCAACCTCGCCGAGAATCACGAAATCTGCATCGCTAGAGACGACATAGCCCTCGTGCATAAAGTAGCGGAACCGCCTGCCAGAAAGCATGCCTGCGAATACAAGCTCGGAGAGGTTCTCCGGCATAGGCATGATGGAAGCGATGGTATGCGCGGGTGAACCTCCCAAGAAGATGCTCACCTTTAGCGGGTGGTCTTCTTCAATGGCTTTCTGGTGATGCTTTGCGATGTCCCGCTTAATCTGATAGTGGAGCCCGCATTCGCCTTTGTCGGCGCTGTTTGCGTTGGCATTCGCTTTGTTGCTCGCGGTGGCGTAGTCGTTCCCGGAAATCTGGATGCGGTACATCCCCAAGTTGGTTTCGAGAATGCTTGCCGATTCGCTAGGCCTGCTGGCGACTTGCGGAAGCGTCAGGAATGCGCCGCCGTCTTCGGGCCAGCATACCAGTTGCGGCAAGTCTGCGAGACTGCATTCCTCAAAATCATTGATGCTGCCGGAGCGCTTGGGAAGGGCTCTCCATCCTGCCGTTGCTGCCGTCCACATTTTTTTGACGGAAGCCTGCTTGAAAAACTGTGCAGGGTTGGATTTGAACAGCACTGCCGTTTTTGTGGCTTCTATTGTGTCGCGAAATAAAAAGTCCAGCCGTTCCTGGCTGCCAAAAATGTTTGCCGCTGCAGGGAATTTGGAACCCTTGACTTTCTCGAAAAACAACGCGAGCCCGTTGTGTGCGAAAGCTTCCCTCGCAATCGCGGGCATTTCCAGATAGGGATCCACCTCTTCGCGGATGCGCAAAAGCATGCCCGCTTTTTCTAAATCCAGCAGGGCGTCTTTGAGGGACTTGTACATAAATGCCCGAAATGATTTTGCTGCGCTCTTAACCTGCAGTAGCGCTTTCTTCCAGTGCCTCGAAGGCCTGGGTCTTTTTCTGGGATTCCACTGCCAGCATCACGTTGCGCGTGTCTTGGCGGGCAAAAATGCCGTAGACAATGCTTGCCTTATTGACAATGCCTGCAAATTCTTCTTCAGAGATATCCACAAAGCCCTGGAAAGACATTTCGTCTTGGCAGATGGTCATGGAATCTTGAGCGGAGAAGGAATGCTTGGCAGTAAATCCGCGGAAGGGGCCCTTGTCCAAGCGCACGGTAATCTGATTGTCGGCGGCGGAACTGATGATTCCCGTCCAGTTGATTCGCTTGAAACCCACCAGAATGTGGTACTTGATGATTGCCCCGGCCGTAAGCTCGCTCGGAAGCGTGTAGTGAAGAATGGGAGACCCATCCACCTTGAGGTTCATGGGGGCATACCGGAGAGTTTCCATAAAGTTCGAAAGGGAGAACTCTTGCCAGGATGTTTGACTCAGTTGTACCATACTTCTTTCCAAATTTAGAATAAAAGGCGAAAATAAGGGCAAAAAAAGAGGGGAAACCGGGAAAAGGGGAGGGCGAGGCACGGAATGGGAGTGCTAACAGGTTGATGGATAAGGAGTTCTAGAAAAGAATTTCTGCCAGCATTTATGTAAAATATTATTTACATAAATGCAAAATAAGGGGACGACGCTCTCGTGGCTTTGCTAACTTGTTGAGCTTCAATGAGTTAAATGCAACGTTCCTGCGTCGGAGACCTGAGCCCACACGTCCAACCCAACAAAATTATAAGAAATTCCTTGATAAAAGTGGGGAAAAGTGGTATATTTGTAAGGTGTTGTGGTAAAATGTGGTAAATAATCTATGGATTTTTCGTCTTTCATAGGACAAGCCAAGACGGCTATCGACGGCAAGGGAAGGTCTGCCTTCCCCAGGGAGTTCCGTCGTCAGCTGACGGCTGCCGAGGGGACTGAGTTCGTGGTCACTTGTGGCCCGGATCATACTCTCCGGTTGTATGTCCTGCCTGAATACGAGAAGTTCATGGCGGAATTGGATTCTATTCCTGACCGCCGTCAAACCGAAATATTCCGGAAGCAGCTGTCCGCTACCTTGGTAGAATTGGATGGCCAGAACCGCATTTTACTCCCCAAGAAATTGATGGAGTTTGCTGGTCTTAAGGGCGATGTGCTCTATGTGCCTGCGCGCGGCAAGTCTCTGGAATTGTGGAACCCCGAAAGATTTTATGCCCAGTTCGGCCTTACAACCGATGAAGCTACGACTGCTTTCGATGAGATGTTCTACGGCAAAGGTTTGACGGAGGGTCCCGATGGAACCAAGTAGTTTCTATCACGACCCCGTGATGCTCCAGGAATGCCTGGAAGCCCTTTGCCTAAAACCTGAAGGAATTTTTGCGGACTGCACCCTTGGCGGTGGCGGTCACTCTTTTGCTATTGCGAATAAATTAAGCAGCGCGGGAACGCTTCATGCCTTTGACCGCGATGAAGATGCTATTGCTTTTGCCACAAAACGCATGTCCACGATTCCTGCAGAAAAAATGCCGAAGTTCATCGTTCATCCCGTTCCCTTTGGCGAACTGGGAAATGAAATTCCGGCGAATACGTTGGATGGAATTCTCTACGATTTGGGAATCAGCAGCCATCAGGTGGATGATTCCAGTCGCGGCTTCACGTTTGTAGGTAATAATCCGCTGGATTTGCGCATGGATCGCCGCGAAAGCGTCAGTGCTCAGGAATGGCTTCGTAGCGTTAGCGCTGATGGTTTGGCGGATGCTCTCCGGAAGAATGCGGATATGGACCGCGCTTTCAAACTGGCGACCCGCATGGTGGAAATGGCGGCAAGTACCGCTGCGGAAGGTCGCGATATTCTGCCCGATGATTTAAAGCAGATTGTGGAATCCGTTTTCCCGGATAAGCGTCGTGAAGTGAACGGACTTTTGGCTCGCGTTTTCCAGGCCATCCGCATGGAAGTGAATGGAGAACTGGCTCAGATTGAGACCAGTTTGCGCGCTGCTGTAGATTGCTTGAAGATTGGTGGCCGCCTGGTGGTCATGAGTTACCATTCTGTGGAAGACCGTTGCGTTAAAGATACGGCTGCAGAATATGAAAAGGCCTGCATTTGCCCGGAACACATGCCGGTTTGCACTTGCGGCGGGAACCATCAACGTTTGAAGAAGGTGAATCGGAAACCCATTCTGCCTTCGGCTGAAGAAATCGCCCGTAATTCGCGGGCTCGGTCTGCAAAGTTAAGGATATACGAACGCGTATGAGTGCATTAGAAAAAATTCGTATGTCTACCATGAATGTCTCCATCGTCAAGGTGGTGGTGGCTGCGGTACTCTTTGCTGCATTTGTCTGGATTCTTCCGCTCTATCTGCAGAATCGATTGAATAGCCTTTACACGGAATCGCACAAGCTTTCTGAGAAAGTCGTGAATCTTCAGCGTGAAGCGATGCTGATGGAACTCCAGATTAATCAGCTTTCTTCTTTGGAAAACCTGGCGGAATTTGCAGAACAGGTAGAGCTTGGTCTCAATGGCCTTCCGGTGAAAGTGATGAAGATGGGAGGGACCAATGAATAAGTTTCAGTTGGAACCCCTGGCCTTCCTGAAATGGCTTGTTCTCTGCCTGGTGGCGGTTCTTGCCTTGCAGACTTTCAATATCCAGATTTTGAAACAAAGTGTTTACCAGGCTAAAACAAAGAGCATGGTGACTCAGGCGAAGAATACCTACGCCGAACGTGGGCTGATTATGGACCGCAATGGTGTTGTTTTGGCCGACAACTACAAGGATACATCGAATAAATCCTTGGGATATTCGCGTTTGTTCTTGCAAGGAAAATTGGCATCCCAGATTGTAGGAAAGCTGGATTATAGCGGCCATGGCAATATGGGCATGGAACGCATTTTTGACACCCGCTTGAGTGGAAGCGAAGGCTATCGCGTGAGTGTTCAGGATGCGCGCCGTCGTGAAATCTACAGTCGCTCGGAAGATGTGACTTTAGCGGAGCCGGGCAAGAATTTGGTGCTGACCATTGACCGCAATATGCAGGAAGTGGTAGAAAAGTCTTTGAAAGATGGCGTTGTGGAGTTCAACGCTAAAAGTGCTAGCGCTGTAGTGGTGGATCCTTACACAGGTGAAATTCTCGCTATGGCTAGTTACCCCACTTTTGATCCCAATTCCAAGAGCCAGGGTGTTGGCCGTATGGCAAAAAATGAAATTGTGGCATTGTCTTACGAACCAGGCTCTACTTTCAAGGTGGTGACGGCGGCTGCGGCTCTTGAAAATAATGTAGTGGATACTAATCGGGTGTTCCCCAATGAAGGCAAAAGCTGGAAATGGAATCCTAGAGCTAGCGCTATTCATGATACTCATGAATATGGGGATATGAATATGCCTGAGGCAATGGTGCAATCTTCCAATATTGTTTTTGCAAAGATTGCTGCAGAAGTGGGAAGTGAAAAGCTCTATCGCATGGCCCGCAACTTTGGCCTTGGCATGAAAACGTCCGAATACTTCTATGGCGAGGAATCGGGCATGCTGAAAGACCCCTATGTGCTTTCTGCAAATAGTGGAAGTGATTTGCGTTCCATGGGCTTTGGGCATGCAGTAATGGTGACTCCTATCCAGATGGTGATGGCCTATTCTGCTATTGCAAATGGCGGAAAACTGATGGAACCCATGATTGTGAAGGAATGGCGTGATGCCGATGGCTCCTTGGTGGAAAAGAAGGAACCTGTGGAAATCCGTCGTGTGGTGAGCGAATCTACGGCTGCAAAAATTCGTGCAATGCTCAATCGTGTGGTGAATAGCGGAACGGCAAAGCAGGTGGCCAGCAAGAAATTGCCGGATGTGATTTTTGGTGGAAAGACCGGTACTGCGGAAAAGTACAATCAAGAAACTGGATCTTATGATCATAATTCTCAAGTAGCATCTTTCATAGGCCTTGCCCCTGTTGAAAATGCCCGTTATGTGTGCATGGTGCTGGTGGATGATCCGCAGGGGAAGCATGTGGGTGGTGTTACGGCAGGCCCTATTTTCCGTCGCATTATGGAAGGAATTTATTACCATCCGGAACTTTCTCCGCTGACGCATAATTTGGCCCAAGTGCAAGGGAAAAAATCCTGCGATATGGATTTTGTGGGCATGACGATGGATGCCGCAAAGCGTGTTGCTGCTGAGAGAAATTGCGCGGTGAATTTCTCGGGGAATGGCGACCGCGTGATTTCAGAACGGGTGGATATGCCGGATTCTATAGGAAAGACTTTGATGCTTGGCAATGCGGTGGCTTCTAAAATGCCCGATTTGAAGGGCCTTTCTTTGAAAGATGCCATGGAAATTTTAGGGAACATCCGCGTGAATGTGGAATATACAGGTAAAGGTCGAGTGGTTGCGCAATCCCCAAAAGCTGAGGAAGAACTGAAGAAAGGTGCAATTTGCAAACTCACCCTGAAGGAGAAGGGCTAATGATTTCTGAAGGACTTTTGAAGAATCTGGCTGTTCAGGGATTGTGCGATGATTCTCGTCGCGTGAAGAATGGAGATTTGTTCTTCTCCATGCCTACTGCTGATTTTGAAATTTTTGCAAAGGCGGCATTGGCCGCGGGCGCCGTTGCCATTGTAGGGGAGACTCCTGCTCCCGAAGGAATGGCTTCCAAGTGGATTCAGGTGGCAGATGTAAAGGCAGCCCGTTTGGAAACGGCGAAGATTTTCTACAAGGATCCTTTTGGCAAGCTTACGGTTCACGCAGTAACGGGAACCAATGGCAAAACTACTAGCGCATTCTTGATGAATGAAATGTTGACGGCAGCTGGCCATAAGACAGCACTTCTAGGGACCATCAAAAATAAGATTGGGGAAGAATCTACCCCAGCCACACTCACAACACCCGGTCTTCTGGATTTGTTCGCTTTTGGCGCTCGTGCTCTTGAATTGGGGTGTACGGATTTGGTGATGGAAACATCCTCCCATTCCCTCCATCAAGGACGCGTTGCGGGAATCCGTTTCCGTAGCGGCCTTTTCAGCAATTTGACCCAGGACCATCTGGATTATCACAAAACCATGGACGCCTATTTTGAAGCGAAAAAGCTTTTGTTTACGCGCTACTTGGCGGATGATGGTGTGGCTGTCATTAATATTGATGATAGTTACGGTGAAAAACTTTTTGATTCTCTGAATGGTCGTAAAGTAGCGGTTTCTCGCTTGGGAAAGGAAAAAGCGGATATTCGCCCTCAGGGAACTGTGGTAAATACGGAAGATGGTCTGAAATTTACCCTTCCCATGGTTGCTGTAGATGCTTTTGAAACTCCATTATGCGGCGATTTCAATGTGGACAATGTGCTTTTGGTTTTGGGTTGGGCTCACAGCATTGGCGTTCCGGAAACCGCTATTCGGAAGGCGTTGGCTACAGTTCGCGTTCCGGGACGTTTTGAAAAAGTCTGGAACAAGAATGGAAAGCATGTGATTGTGGATTATGCGCATACGCCCGATGCGTTGGAACGCGTGCTGAATACAGCTCGCAGTCTTTGCCGCGGTACCCTTAGTGTGGTATTTGGCTGCGGTGGCGATCGCGACAGAACAAAGCGCCCCATCATGGGTGATATCGCAGAACGCATGGCTGATAAGGCTTGGCTCACCTCTGATAATCCCCGCACGGAAAATCCTGCGGACATCATTAAGGATGTTCTTGCAGGAATGAAGACGGACAAGTTTGAAGTGGAAGAAAATCGTGCAATCGCTATTCAGCGTGCGTGTGCTGCATTGAAGGATGGCGATTGGCTGGTCATTGCAGGTAAAGGTCATGAGGACTATCAGATTATCGGCAAGACGAAGCATCATTTTGACGACCGCGAAGAAGCGGTGAAGGCAATGGAAAAATGCTGAAACTAGAAATAACAGTGCAAGAGATGCTGGACATCTTGGAAGTGAATTCCATAGGTGTTCCCGCAAAGAATCTCAAGCGAAAGGTGAATCTTTGCATGGATTCCCGCGAAAAGGCCAAAGGCGTTGTGTTTTGGCCAATCAAGGGCGCTCGTTTTGACGCCCACCAGTTTGTCACCCAGATGGAAAAGGATGGAGCTCTGATGAGTGTTGTAAATCAGGAAACCGCCCAACAGAATACCTTTAAAATGTTTGCCCCGGTGGAAGATACCACCAAGGCTCTTCTCAAACTTGCCAAGGGCTATCAGCAGCGCTTTGATGTGAAGAAGGTTGCTATTACGGGCAGTAACGGCAAGACCACCACGAAAGAGATGGTGAAGACAGTACTCTCCACAAAGTTCAATACTCATGCTACTCAGGGCAACTTCAATAATCATATTGGCGTTCCCATGACGCTTTTCCAGCTGAAGCATTCTCATGAGGCTGCAGTTGTGGAAATGGGAACTAGCGGTCCTAATGAAATTCATCCGCTTTCTATGGCTACGGAGCCCGATGTGGCTGTGATTACCAACATTGGTGCAAGCCATTTGGAACGTTTGGGTGATTTGGATGGCGTTTTCCGCGAGAAGATTACCATCAAGGATGGCCTCAAGAAGGGCGGTACTTTGATTGTGAATGCGGACGATCCGCGCCTTTGCAAAGTTCGCAGTACCCGCAATGTGAAAGTGCTGACATTTGGTGTGCGCCGTGGCGTGATTAAGCCTGAAAAGTTGACATGGAACGAAAACGCCTGCGCTTGCTTCTATGTGGGCCGTACGCGTTTTGAATTGAGTGTGCCGGGCTCTCACAACCTCTACAATGCGCTTGCTGCTATTGCAGTTGGTGAAACCTTCCATATTTCCAAGGCAGAAATTGCCAATGCTCTGGCAGGGTTCCGCGCGACCAATATGCGTATGGAAATTCGTAAGGGCAATGGCTTTAAGATTGTTTCTGACTGCTATAATGCCAACCCCTCTTCTACAAAAATGGCTCTTCAGACTATTGGAAATATGAATGTGAAGGGCTGTCGCATCGCTGTTCTCGGCGATATGCTGGAACTGGGCAAGGCTTCCAAGGAACTTCATCGCAGCATTGGAAATATGGTGCCGGAAATGAATTTTGACCTTCTCTTGGCTGTAGGCGAAGAGGCGAAGAACTTTGTGAAGGGCGCCAAGGAAAAAGGCATGAAGGCCGCTTACCATTTTGAAACGGTCCAAGAAGTCATTGAATTTTTGGAAGATGTGGTGGCTGAAGGTGATGTGCTTTTGGTGAAAGGCTCTCGTGGTATGAAGATGGAACAAGTGGTGGATAGCCTCTTGAAACTGAAAACAGTCATCAAGATGTAAGGAATAGGAATCTGAGCGAACAATGTTGAAGGGAACTCAAAAATCAGGCATTAACAAGTGGCTGTTGCTGTCAACGTTATTGTTGATATGCTTTGGCATTGTTGTTGTCTATACCGCTTCAACACCCCATGCGTTGCGTTTGGGGCTTCCTCCAGAATATTATCTGAAGGCCCACTTGCAAAAAGTTGGTATCGCTTTGATTTTGATGATGATTGTTTCGCGCGTTGATTATAGTGTATGGAAAAAAGGTGCTCGAGTGGTATTCTGCATAGGAATTGTGCTTACCATTGCGGCTATTGTGGCTGGCGGTAATGTGAAGGGGGCTAGTCGCTGGATTTGGGGTATCCAGCCTTCAGAAATTTTGAAGTTGGGCCTTATTGCCATGGTTTGCGCAAAGTTGTCTGTTGCAGGAATGGAAATCAAGTCTTTGAAATGCAGCATCATTCAGCCGGCAATTCCTTTTGGAATTTCTGCAATACTTTTGGCGCTGCAGCCGAATTATTCCATGCTACTTCTCTTTGCTGGAATACTCCTTGCGGTTCTTTTGGTGGCAGGGGCACGGCTCAAGTATCTCGCTTGTGTCTTGGGTGGTTGCATTCCCATAGGGCTGATTGTACTCTTGGTGAAATCTCATACCTCGAAGCGTATTTTAGCGTTCTTGAATCCTGAACAGTATCATGAATCCGCACATCAAAGTTTGCATGCTATAGAAGCTCTTGGAAATGGGGGCTGGACGGGAACCGGAATTGGTATGGGAATGCAAAAATTAGGGTATTTGCCGGAAGCCCACAAAGATGTGGTCTATTCTGTGGTAGGGGAAGAATTTGGCTTTGTGGGAACATTCTTCGTCCTTGCGTTGTTTGCTGTTATTTTCTATCAGGGTTTTGAAATTGCTCGTCATTCCTCCTCGCGTTTTGGGAAGTATATGGCGGTAGCATTGACGATATCTTTATTCCTGAATTTCTTGATTCACGTATGCGTGAGTACAGGACTATTCCCCACAACTGGGCAACCTTTGCCATTCTTGAGTTTTGGCGGAACGAATTTGATTTTTTCTGCATTGTTCATTGGAATCTTGCTGAACATTTCCAAGGCTGATGCAGGTACAAAAATATATGAGCCCTACATGAACAGTGCCGATGGTGTTGATACCCATCATTATGAGGGTTTTGAATACACGAGGAGTGAAGCATGAAGAAGTTTCTTTTTGTCTGTGGTGGAACAGGTGGCCATATATTCCCGGCAGTAGCTATTGCTGATAGTATGAAGAAAATGGGTGATGTGGAAATCACTTTTGCGGGTCGAAAAGGCTCTATGGAAGATCGCCTAGTGTCTGCTAATTGGCCATACGAATACAGTAAGGCAGTTCCTCTTAGTCGTGGCTCCATGGTCAAAAATTTGACACTTCCTTTTAAATTGGCAGGAGCCTACATTAGGGCGAAGGCTATCATCAAAAAAGTAAAACCCGATGTAGTTGTTGCTACAGGTGGATATGTTTCTCTTCCTATTGTGATTGCCGCTGGCCGTATGGGCATTCCTGTTTATCTGCAGGAACAAAATGCTGTTGCAGGCGTTGCCAATAAATTGGGCAGCCGTTATGCAAAGACCATCTTTGTGACTTCTGCAGATGCGGCGAAGTTCTTCCCTGAAGGAAAAACCATGATTTATGGAAATCCTGTGCGGAAGCTGCCGACATTTGACGAACTGAAACGCCCCGAAGAATTCCCGGAAGGCAAGAAGGCCGTGTTTATTGTGGGCGGTTCTCAGGGTGCTGCAGGCATTAATGTGAAGATTGAAGAAAGCCTGAAGCGGATTACTGCGAATGAAAATGTTTCTGTGGTTTGGCAGGTGGGCGTTAAGAATGTAGATGCCATCAATGGCCGTGTTGGAGAACTCCCCAACGTGGCAGTTCGAGGCTTCTTGAACAACATTTACGCTTATATGATGTACGCTGATTTGATTATCAGTCGTGCAGGTGCTTCTGCCTTGGCAGAAGTTCTAGCTTTCGGTAAACCCTCTATTTTACTTCCGTTCCCGCACGCGACGGCAAACCACCAGGAACACAATGCCCGCGTCGTGGAAAAAGCGGGTGCCTGCTTTGTGGAGTTGGATAACGATCCCAATGACTTGTGGAACAAGGTAGAAGGCCTGTTGAATGATACTGAAAAATTAGGAAAGATGGCCGATGCAGCAAAGCGGTTGGGAATGCCCGATGCTGCTGACCAGATTGCAAAAGTAATTATGGAAAAGGAGAGCGCATAATGCAGATTATGGATTGCAAACGCGTTCGTCGCCTGCATTTTGTAGGCATTGGTGGTGCTGGAATGTCTGGCATTGCCGAGGTTTTGCACGAAAATGATTTTGTGGTGACTGGTTCTGATACAGGTGAAGGCCAGGTCATTGACTATCTCAAGAATTTGGGCATTAAGATTAGCGCAAAGCATGAAGCCAAGAACGTAGAAGAAACGGATTTGGTGGTGTATTCTTCTGCTGTCCCTCGTGACAATCCCGAACTGGTGGAAGCTCGTGCTCGTCGTATCCCTGTGATTCGCCGTGCTGAAATGTTGGGCGAACTCATGCGCCTTAAATACACCCTTGCCATTGCAGGCACTCACGGCAAAACCACAACGACATCCATTGTGGGCCAGATTTGGGAAGAAGCGGGTTTGGACCCCACCATCATTGTGGGTGGTGTGGTGAAGGGTAAGGGAAGTGGCGCAAAAGTGGGCCACGGAGATTACCTCATCGCCGAAAGTGATGAATTTGATCGCAGCTTCCTCTCTATGATGCCTAGTTCTGCGATTGTGACAAATATTGATGCAGATCATTTGGACACCTACGAAAATATTGAAGAAATCAAGGATGCCTTTGTCCAGTTCATCAATAAGATTCCTTTCTATGGCCAAGCCATTCTCTGCATTGATGACCCCAATGTGCAGCAGATTTTCTCCCGAGTGAGTAAGCCTGTGATTACCTACGGCTTTAGTCGTCAGGCCAAATATCGCATTGACAATCTGAAATTTGAAAAAGGGTTCCCGCATTTTGAGATTTTCTGTGATGGAGAGAGCCTAGGTGAATTCAAACTCCAGATTCCGGGTCGTCACAATGTATTGAATGCAACTGCTGCCATCGCCCTTGCCATGGAAGAAGGCATCAGTCCTGATATTGCTCGTAAGGCTGCAGCTGACTTTGAAGGCGTAAAACGTCGCTTTGAATTTATTGGCGAGAAGAATGGCATCTTGGTGTTTGATGACTATGCGCACCATCCGACGGAATCTGCTGCAACATTGCTGGGCTTCCGCGAAGCATTCCCGGATCGTCGCGTGATTGTGGCGTTCCAACCTCATTTGTTTACCCGCACTCGCGACCAGCATGAGGCTTTTGGAAGTGCCTTTGCCAACTGTGACGTGCTTTTGGCAACAGATATTTACCCCGCTCGTGAACGCCCCATTGAAGGTGTGACGGGAGCTCTTGTGGCTGAAAGTGCTACCGCTCGCGGTCACCGCAATGCTCGTTTTGTGGGCGATCAGATGAACTTGCTCCCGATTTTGAAGGAAGAATTGAAACCGGGTGATGTTGTGGTGCTGATGGGTGCCGGGAACATCTGGAAATTGGGCGAGAAGATTTTGGAGGAATGTATTTGACCAAGTCTAAAACCACATTCTTCGGGCGCCGTATAGGCTATAACGAAGAAAAACGTAAGAGATTCCGTGCCCATCTAGTGCGTCGCGGCTTCGGCGGATTTTTCCGCTGGTTTAAGCGTCGTGGCTGGATGGTGTGCATTCTCTTGGTGGCTTTAGGAACGGTAGCCTGGATGAATCGCTTCTATTTGCAACGGCTTAACCCGATGGAAATTCGAAATCTTCAGTACATTGATATTGAAGGAAACCGAATGCTTTCTTGGGAAGATGTGGTGCAAAGCGCGCAGGTGGAACCGGGAATGAAAATGGCTGAAATTCAAACGGATTCCGTTGAGAAGGCCTTGATGAATTTGCCGCTAATTGCTTCTGCAAAAGTGGAAAAGCATTTCCCCTCGTCCTTATCCATCATTATGGAAGAGGCAACGCCAATATTGGCAGTCTTTGATGGGGGAAAGGCTCAGGTGTATTCGGAACAGGGAGTGCTTTTGCCCCTTTCCTCAATGACCGCTGTACATCTTCCCATTGTAGCTGTAGAAGACAAGGATAAGATTCGTCTTATGTCTCAGTTTCTGAGTGAAATGCGTGAGGATAACAAGGAGTTGTATGAGTTAGTCTCTCAAGTTTCTTGGTCTGAGGCGGACTCTGCTTTTGAAGTCTATTTCCGCGACGTGGGACATAAGGTGTTGTTTAACCCCAGTGATATGGACAAAACGATTTTCGATCTGTATGAAACAGTGAAAGCGGGCTTCCCCCAAGATATGCATTGTGCGCTTGAAGTTGATATGAGATTTAGTGGTTTTGCTTACATCAGAAATTTTGACAAGAGGTGTGTCAATGGATGAATCCAAACAAAGTGAAATTAGAAAAGAGGATTACATTTTCGGCCTAGATATTGGAGCGTCGAAAATCAATCTTTTCGTTGGCTATTCCACAGGAGATTCCGTATGTATTGTGGAATGCGGAGATTGCCCGCTTCCTAAAGCAGACGAGTTTGACTGCGTTGTGGAAACGTTGAAAAATGCAGTGCGTTCGGTAGAATCGCTTGTTGGAGTCGACGTACGGGATGTTTATGTAGGCATCGCTGGTAAGCATGTAAATTCCATCAATTATCAGGGACTGATTACGCTCCCCACCGGCGAAGTCCGCAATGTGGATATTGAGACGGTAAAGAATCAGGCTAGTACCATCCCAGAAGCTGCAGGACAGATTATTCATGTGTTTCCGGGAGAATACTCTTTGGATGATCAGACGGGTATCCGGAATCCGAAGGGCCTCAACGGGCGTCGCTTAGGAGTGGAAGTCCAGGTCGTCACCTCACGACCCAATGCTATCCAGAACTTGGACAAGTCCGTTCGCAGTGCAGGCCTTCATGTGGCAAAAATCGTATTAGAGCCTTTAGCGGCTGGCTTTGCTGTGCTCACTCCCGATGAAAGAGAACTGGGTGTAGCTCTTGTGGATATTGGAGCTGGTTCCGCTGATGTAGCTGTATTTGTTGGTGAATCCGTTCGTTATACGGCTTCTTTGGATTTGGCTGGGAATAGCATTACTAGCGATATCAGTAAGTGCTTGAAAGTCCCTATATCTTTGGCTAAGGCTGAAGAAATCAAGAAGAAGTACGGGACATGTAAACTCAATAATCTGATTGAAGATGAAACATTCCCAGTGCCCGGCGTAGGTGATAGGGGAGATATTCCTTGTTCTCGTACTCTTCTTGCCAAGGTGATTACTGCCCGCGTAGAAGAAATTTTCCGTCTGCTTTCTGCAGATTTGAAAAAACACAATGTATATGACCTTATCAATGGCGGTATTGTGTTGACGGGCGGTTGCTGCGCTTTGGAAGGAATTGATGAAGTGGCTGAACGCGCTTTCAATAAACCGGTGCGTATTGGTCATCCAAAGAGTTCCGGCGGAATTCGGGATGCCTTTAGCAATCCTTCTTACGCAACAGGCGTTGGACTTCTCCATTACGGAGCAAAGGATCGGGTTGGCAATCGCCGTCATGAAACGGGCAAACAAATTAAGGTATCCGTGAAAAAAGGACTTCAATGGTTCAAGGATATCATTCAAAACTATTTCTAAACAACAACCACTCACATCAGGGAGATAAACTATGAGTGAATTCGAAAACAACCTGGGACTAGATTCCCATATCGTCATGGACGATTCTAGCTTCAACAATGCCAAGGTGAAGGTATTTGGCGTCGGCGGTGCTGGCGGCAATACTGTAAACCGTATGGTCAACATGCATATTGAGGGCGTGGAATACTATGCCGTCAATACGGATGCCAAGGCGTTGGAAATCAGTCTTGCAGACCACAAGATTGCCATCGGTCAGAAGACCACAAAGACCCTCGGTGCAGGTATGAAACCTGAAGTGGGCCGCAAGGCTGCCGAAGAGAATGTGGAAGATCTGAAGGAAGCTATGCGTGGTGCGGACATGATTTTCATCACCGCAGGTATGGGTGGTGGCACGGGAACGGGTGCTGCTCCTATCGTAGGTGCTGTGGCTCGCGAAATGGGCATCCTTACAGTGGCTGTTGTGACCAAGCCTTTCCGCTTCGAAGGCAAACGCCGTAGCAATTTGGCTGCAGAAGGTATCGAAAACCTCCGTGCCGCAGTGGACACCATGATTGTGGTGGACAACGAAAAGCTCATGGGCGTGGTCCAGAATACGGATAAGAAGATGACTCTCGATGGTGCTTTCAAGCTCACCGATGAAATCTTGGGCAATGCCGTCCGTAGCATTTGCGACATCATGTTCCGTCATGGCCTTATCCATGTGGACTTTGCCGATATCAGAACAGTGATGACCAATGGTGGCTCTGCCTTGATGGGTACGGGTATTGCAGAAGGTGAAGGCCGTGGCGTTAAGGCAACGGATATGGCTCTCTCTTCTCCGCTTCTGGAAGACATCAATGTGGATGGCGCTACTGGCGTTCTTGTGAATGTTTCTCATGGTGAAAACTTCTCCATGCTGGAATACAACGAAGCAATGGAACATATCCACGAAGCTGTGAGCGACAAGAATGACCCCAACATCATTATGGGTGACATTCTTCTTCCGGAATTGGGCGACAAGGTTTGCATTACCATTATTGCAACAGGTTGCGGTGGAAGTCAGATTCCGAACAATTCTACCCCCATGTTTACGGCAGGTGGCGTGAATGGTTTCCAGGCTGCTCCGCAGCCCGCAGCTCCTGCCGGTGTGCAGAAGGCCGCTGACTTGGTGAATTCTCTGGGTGCAGTTCCTGCTGCAGAAGTGGCTATGCCTCAGCCTGTGGCTGCAACACCGCGCCCGACGGCAATGAACTTTGCTGCATTGATTCGCCCCACGGAATCGGTTCCGGCTGTGGAAATCACTCCCACCATTCCTATGGCAGCACTTCCTCAAGCAGAAGCCGTTCAGACTGCACCTCAGTCCTTCGGCTCCGCTCAGTTTGACGTCCAGTCTCCGGCCTATGCCGAAGAAGTGATGCCTCAGGGCACCGCAACTGCAACGCTTCCCGAAACTCAGGAAATGCCTGAAATTGCAGAAGCTGACCAGCTCTCTTGCGGTAACTTCGAGGAACCGGCTTATGTGCGTCAGACCATTTCGGAACCGGCTGTAGCACCTACCGCCGAACATTCTACCAACTATGGCGAAAATTCCATGAAGACGAACGGCGTGGACTATGAAATGCCGGCCTTCCTTCGCATGGGCGGAATGAACTCCGACTCCTTCTAATCTTAACATACACACACACCGGGTACGCGAAAGCGTGCCCACCACAACACAAGGGAATACCTGGGTCTCCCTGCCTGGGTATTCCTTTTTGCGTTTTAGATGACTTGGACCAGGAGGCCCTTCAGGTACTGGCCTTCGGGGAATCCTGTTGCTACGGGATGGTCTGCGGGCTGCCCGAACCGCTCGATGATTTGCACGCGGCGGCCTGCATCTGCGGCAGCGTCGGCAATGATCTTCTGGAATAAGGGCATCTCCATCAGGCCGGAACAGCTGAAGGTGGCGAGCATGCCCCCTTCGGCCAGAAGCTTCATAGCGAGCAAATTGATGTCCTTATAGCCGCGTGCGCCCTTGTTCAGGTTGTCCTTGCTTTCTACAAACTTGGGCGGATCCAGAACGATAAAGTCAAAAGTTTCCGCCTTGTCGCGGCACCTGCGGAGGTACTGGAAAACATCGGCCTCCACATGGGTAGCCTTTGCCGTAGGGAGCTTGTTCCGCATGATGGCTTCCTTCGCAATCTTCAGCGCATCCTTGGAAACATCTACCTGATACACGTGCTCTGCTCCACCGCGGAGAGCGTATAGCCCAAAACCGCCTGTATAGCAGAAGCAGTTCAGCATCTTTTTCCCGGCGGCAAGCTCTCCGATGCGCCTGCGAGCATCCCTCTGGTCCAGATAATATCCCGTCTTATGGCCGTTCTTGATATCCACCAAAAAAGAAATCCCATTTTCCTTGATTTCCACAGGCTCGTCAGGAACCTCGCCAAAAACCGCACCCGTCCTAAGTTTCAAACCTTCCTTGACGCGAACATCGCCATCACAGCGTTCGTAAATCCCCTTGCAGCCGGTCTTTTCCGCCAGCAGTTCATAAATGACTTCCCGATGCACTTCTGGCCCCGCCGCCAGAATCTCCACAGAATAATATTCTGCATACTTGTCGATGATGCAGCCGGGAATGCCGTCATTTTCCGCATTCACCAGGCGGAAGGCGTTCTCCTTGTCGGCGATGTTGAATCCGCGGCTTTTGCGGGCGGCAATGGCGCGGTCCAGAATCTCGCTGAAAAAATCGCGGTCTATGTTTCCCCGCTCTCCATACGTCCAGAAGCGTCCCCGAATCTGAGACTTTGGGGAGTAGGCCGCAAGGCCCAGAAAATCTCCGCGGTAGGAATAGACTTCCACCGTATCGCCCAACTGCGGGTCGCCCTGAACATTGTCCACGGCGCCACTGAAAATCCAGGGATGATAGCGGAGGGCGGATTTTTCACGACCGGCCTTCAATTCAATTGCTTTCATAGGTTGTCCTTTTTCTCCAGGGAGACCTGTCGGGCGTTTTCGGAGAGAATCTCGATTTTGATGATGTGGGTGATGCCAGCGGTGTTGTTTTCCAGCCGCTCCGGCCATTCGATGAGGCTCACACCCTGGGCAAGATAATCCGGGTCCATGCCCACTTCGCAGATGTCCGCTCCCGATTCCAGACGGTACAGGTCAAAATGGAAGATGGGCGGATTGTTGGGGTACTCGTGCAGAATGGTGTAGGTGGGGGAGCAGACCGTTCCTTCAAAACCGAGGCCTTTGCAAATTCCGCGGCTCATGACGGTCTTGCCTGCGCCCAGATTTCCGTACAGGGCCACCATATCTCCGGGTTTCAGAGACTTCCCGAATTCCAGCGCCCAGTTGTAGGTTTCTTCTTCGGAATTGAAAATCATTTTTGCACAGTCCGCCATTTTCGCCAAATGTAGCTTTCAAATTATCCAGCTAAAGTATTTCGTGAATTAGATGGACGTGTTTTTATGGGATTTTGACGCATTAAATACACTTATTTATTCATGAGTCGTAATGTTAGTATCATTCTTAAAATATTGGCTGTAGTATCGAATGGTGGTGTCTCCATTGGATCTGTATTGGCGAAGAGAGTAAGAAACAAGTGCGGAATCGCTGAGCGTAACCTCAATGGAATCTGTTGGCTCATGGTAGACAATTTCTGCACAGTTGGTGAAGGGCACTTTTATCGTTGAATCGGAATTTTCCGTTATTTTGTCAAAGTGTTTGCAGGAGTCGAAGCTGTCTTTGTAAGTCAGCGCAATGCTGAAAATATCTTTATGGGCGGAGTCTGTTTTTATTGAATGGATGGAGAGTCCCTGCCTAAACAGTTCACTGCTGTAATAGTAGAGTTGCGTGGAGTTTTTCTTTGCGATTTGATGCTCATGGAAGTAATGCCATTCTAATCGGGATATCGTAGAAAATGGGGCTCCAAAAACGTTGTAATAGGTGGTATCGGCAGCGTAGGCGGAATCAAATTGACTGGGAGTCTTGTTTTCTAAGAAGCAAACGAATGATTTAAAGTCTGGAAAGAATAAAGAGTCGTTCGAATCGAAATCTCTTTTGCCTACGCCGACATTTTTTAATTCTTCCCAGGATGTAAGCCTTTTCCCAAGACGATTGTAGCGACTATAGATATAATTGAGTTTGAACGATGAGTCTTGAATGTTGAATATATACTCGTGAATGGGTGAAAATTTACGCTGGAGAACCAGTGTGCTGTCGTCCATGCACTCTGCGAATATGGACTCCTCTACAAGGAAGTGGTTTTTGTCCAGGAAGATTTCACAATCATTCACCTTGTTGCTTGAACAACAGCAAAGCAAAAGTGCTATGGGGAGTAACAATAAAACTTTTGATGTCTTTTTAATCTTCTATATTCCCTAAATTTATCGTTTTGATTCCCATTAACTGAAAAGGGTGGTTTTTCTACAAAAATTACAATTTTCTCTTCAGGGTCTTTCTAAAAAATCTATATTCCTCATAAAATAGAGTTTTTGCTCTTGTTCTCCATTTGAAAACTAGACACTTTCAAGAACAAAGAGAACAGGCGAACGCTCACGTCTGCGACAGGCTTTGCTTGCCGCATCGTTTGGTCGTTGGTCGATTACTTCTGCCAATTCCCTTTCGGCCTTTTGGGGCGTGAGTTGTTTGTGCTTATTTTGTTCAGGTAGTCTAGACCTTCAAATGGTAAGTGCATTCAACTCCACGCCTTTTTTGTATCTAGAAAAAGTTTGGAAGTGCCTGCATGGACAAGGGTGAATGCTCGTTGAGTATTGCTCTTGTTCTTCATTTGAAAACTAGACACTTTCAGCAACAAAAAGAATGAGACAATGGCTCGCAGTCGCCTGTGCTACACATGGGCGTATTGTACCCTGGGTGGATTGTATCCGTTCGGGTTTTGCGGGCGTATTGTATTCTTTTGAAAATGTCTTGATCAGCTCCTGGATGAGAGTGAACTCGTTCACTTTCAACACGGAGCGCGGCGATGGCGAAAAACAGTCAGCTGAACAGTGCAAAAAATGCAAAAAAGGACGAATTCTATACGCAGCTTTCGGATATCGAGAACGAACTGAAACACTACAAGAGACATTTTCAAGGAAAGACGGTTCTTTGCAATTGTGACGACCCCCGTGTTTCTAATTTCTTCCACTATTTCGCATACAATTTTGAACATCTTGGGCTAAAACGTCTTATCACTACCTGTTTCAAGAACCAGGAGCGCGACCTGTTTAGTCAGAATGATTCCGAGCGGGCAATCTGGCTTGAATATTTTGGGGACAAGAACGGCAACCGCGTTCCCGACCCCGAAGAAATTGGCATTCATTACTTTGATGGCGATGGTGACTTTCGAAGCGCGGAATGTATTGAACTTTTGAAACAGGCGGACATCGTGGTGACAAATCCGCCGTTTAGCTTGTTCAGGGAATATGTGGCGCAGTTGGTGGAGTATAAGAAGGAGTTTCTGATTGTCGGAAATCAGAACGCCATTATGTATAAAGAGGTTTTTCCCTTGTTACAACAGGACCGATTATGGTTAGGTTGTCATGTTGGGGATATGAAATTTCGTGTACCCGATTACTATGAACCACGAGAAACAAGATTTTGGGTAGATGAGTATGGGAAAAAATGGAGAAGCCTTGGAAATGCTTGTTGGTATACCAATTTGGACTTTTCTAAAAGACATGAAGAATTGATTATGTATAAAAAATTTTCGGTTGAAGAATATCCGAAGTATGTGAATTATGATGCGATAGAAGTGAGCAAAGTAGAAACTATTCCACAGGATTATTTTGGACTTATGGGTGTTCCGGTAACATTTTTAAGTCGTTATAATCCTGACCAATTTGAAATTATTGGCTCTTCGTTGCAATTGGCAAATATGCGAATCATTAAAGAAATAAGGGGCAAAACAGATGGCGGTCCGGCGTTTTATATCCGCGGTGGAAATGGTGAAATGAAGAGACTTTACAATCGTATTCTCATCCGTCGTCGTAAGGAGGAAAAATGAAGATAGAGCTTAAACAAATTAAAGTACGTGACCTCGTGGAAGGTTACAGTAACGATGAAGAAACCGGGCGTGTCGTCGCGTTCGGTGGAAGGCTGGACATTCGCCCGCCGTACCAGCGGGAATTTATCTACAAGGAAAAGCAGCGAGATGCCGTCATTGAAACTGTCCGTCAGGGTTTCCCGTTGAATGTGATGTACTGGGCGAAACGGGAAGACGGAACTTTCGAGGTCATTGACGGACAGCAGCGAACCATTTCGATTTGCCAGTACGTGGATGGAGATTTCAGTTACCTATTCAAGCATTTCCACAACTTGCAGAAAGACGAACAAAATCAAATTCTCGATTACGAGTTGATGGTCTACGTGTGCGAGGGGAGTGATTCCGAAAAGCTAAAGTGGTTCGAGACAATCAACATCGCCGGTGAAAAGTTGACAAAGCAGGAACTCCGAAACGCCGTGTATTTCGGGCCGTGGCTTGCCGATGCCAAACGTTACTTTAGCAAGAACGGCTGTGCCGCTCAGAAAATTGGTGCGGACTATTTGGACGGCGCGGTGAACCGCCAGGAATATCTCGAAACTGCAATAGCCTGGATTTCCGGAAATTCCATTGACACATATATGGCCGTTCACCAACATGACGAAAATGCTAATGTCCTATGGTTATACTTCCGTTCTGTGATAGATTGGGTAGAATCCACATTCAGGCCCACCAAGGAACGGAAGAAAATCATGAAGGGTGTGGAATGGGGACCGCTTTACGATAAGTATAAAAACGAAATTCTTGATTTTAAGTTGCTAGATAATGAAGTTGCTAGACTTATCAAGGACGATGATGTGACTTGTAAGAAAGGAATTTATCCATATCTTCTTACTCACGATGAGAGGAATCTTTCTATACGAGCCTTCACGGATAATCAGAAGATAAAAGCTTACGAGCGTCAACTAGGTTTTTGTCCCGTTTGTAAACAACATTTTGAACTTTCACAGATGGAGGCTGACCATATAATGCCTTGGTGCGAAGGCGGACCTACAATTGACTCAAATTGTCAGATGTTGTGTCGTGATTGTAATCGACGAAAAAGCAACAAGTAAAGTGACAAGATTCTCGCTCTACGTCTTCTCATCGGGGACTGATGAAATGCTCTGTAAGTCGCATAACAGATCGAAAGGGAATAGGTAAATCGGACTGCCCATTTGCATTTGTGACAAACTCTTTTCCGTGTGAGCCCGTCCCTTGCCTTTTATAAAATAAATTGGTATATTATGGGCACGCCGGTTTTTTGAGCGTTGCCGGGCTTTCACCTGTTTAGTGCTTGCTCTAGAGTTAATAGATTCACCTTTAAATTAAGGATAAGGCTATGGCTATTCGTTGCAAACCGGCAGGATTCCCCAATAGTAAACCCGTCGTGGTGCCGCCTTCGCAGGTTGAGAGGGTCTTGAAATACCTTCGGGGCGAAATAAAAGTCCCCGTGGTTGATCGCCCGATTATAGACAAGCCTGATAATTAGTAAGCGGATGCTTCAACCATCTGATTTTTCTTTACTTCCTTGCACAGAGGAAGATTTTTTAGTTATTGCTTCTTGGAGACATTTTTGTTTTCCACCGTTTGACCCGACTGCGGACGATGATCCCGTTTCTTTGGATACGTTCTTTTGCAACGTGGTTCCAAACGAGGATGAAGAACATTTTTCTAAAACTTATAAACTAGTGAAAAAAGCCAAACCAGATGACATTCTTGCTCTAGCAAGTATTGCGAACTCTGGTTTTTCTTTTGGTTCCTATGAAAATAAGCCTGCAAATTTGCGAAATACTGGATATAATGAAGATTTTCCGTCGGTTATGTTGCTGGCATTTGGAGTGAGGCTTGATTGGCAAAATCGGGGGATAGGCTCGGTTGCGTTCAAAAAATTGCTTCAAATGATTCGAAAGTCGTCAATAGCGGGTGTTCGCTTATTGACTCTTCATCCACTTGAATCAGCGGTTTCTTTTTATAAATCGCTTGGCTGTATAGAGGTGTTTAACGAAGATTGTCAAGACGAAGTGGAGTCGATGTTTATTGATATTTGGCAATAGTAATGATTTAGGCGTCCACTACGACACCAGGTGTTTTCATTCAATACATCTTACAGCTTGTCTTTGAACTGCTCGTAGGTAAACTTGTGCAACAGGTGGAACTTTTCGTTTAAATCAAACATGCCGATGCTCGGGTGACGAACGCCATTGAAGAAGGTTGTTTTCACCATGGTGTAGTGAATCATGTCTTCGAAGATGATGCGGTCGCCGACTTTTAGCGGTGCGTCAAAGGAGTAGTCTCCCAATTGGTCGCCGGCCAGGCATGTCCCGCCTGTTATTTTGTATGTAAACTTCTTTTCGCCGGGGAGGGCTGCTCCTGTAATCACTGGGCGGTAAGGCATTTCCAGGCAGTCCGGCATGTGGGCGCTGATGGAAACATTCAGGATGGCGATGTCCATCTCGTTGTGGACGATGTCTTCTACCGTCGCGACAAGTTCTCCGGTTTGCCAACCTACGGCTTCTCCAGGTTCCAGAATGATTTGGACTCCCGGATGCCTTGCGTGAAAATCGTTGAGGATGCGGACCAAATCGTCCCGATGGTAGTCCTTGCGGGTGATGTGATGGCCTCCGCCAAAGTTGACCCACCTCATCTGGTCGATGTATTTTCCAAAATGCTTTTCAAAGGCGTCGAGAACCCCTTCCAGAGCATCGGCATCCTGCTCGCAGAGGGCGTGAAAATGCAATCCCTCGATCCCGTCCAAAAGTTCCGGCTGGAACTCGGCCTCGGTCACTCCAAGCCGGGAGTATTTTCCGCAGGGATTGTAGATGTCCGTTTCCACTGTGGAAAATTGCGGATTCACGCGGATTCCCGGACTGACTTTCGCCTTGAGGGTGCGGTCTTTGAAGCGCTTCCACTGGCTGAAACTGTTGAAGGTGATGTGGTCCGCTAGGCCCAGAATTTCATCGATTTCGTCATCGCTGTATACGGGTGCGAAGACGTGCACTTCTTTGCCCATCTCCTCTTTGGCAAGCCGCGCCTCGTTGAGGCTGGAAGCAGTCGCCCCCGGGAGGTATTCCGCGATGATGGGAAAACTCCGCCAAAAACTGTAGCCCTTCAGCGCGCAGATGATTTTCACGTTTGCCCGCGCTTGAATATCGTTCAAAATTTCCATGTTGCGACGGAGCCTGGCTTCGTCCAGAACAAAACAGGGGCTTGGTATTTGCGTGTAATCCAGCATGACTCAAATATAGACATGTTTTAAGGGTGTTTTGAGGGGGTGGTTTAACTTTTGAAAATTCATTAACTAGATTTAGGAGTGATGATTTTGTCGACTTACAAGCGCATTGTTTCTGTACTTTCCATTGTATTTGTGGGATTTGTTTTTGCACAGGAACCGGCACCTGCGGCTGCACCTGCACCCGTAGCTCCCGCTGCTCCCGTTGCTGCATCACCGGCGCAGCCTGCCGCTCAACCGGCAGCGGAACCCGCACCAGCTGCAGAACCAGCTCCGGCAGCGGAACCTGCCCCGGCAGAACAAGCCCAACCGGCAACCCCCGCTCAACCTCTTCCCGTAACCCAGGCTCCTGTAGTTCCGGTGGATTCCGAAGTAGTCGCACCTCGTGGCGCCACCTCTGTTTTGGACGAAATGATTCAGGCCAAACTGGATTCCATGGACCAGGGATTGGCGGCTGTCCCCATGAAGCAGAATACGGATAGCATTGCCAAGGCCAAGGCCGATAGCGTTCGCAAGCTCATTTTGGAAGGCAAGTATGTAAAGCGCGCCCGTTACGACAAGAGCAACTTCGACCACTGGAAGCAGGACACCGTGTTCCAGAAGGCGATGAAGGAACTGGTTTTTGGCGTGTGGCGCACGGCGATTGTGGCTCATGGCCATGCCTTCCGCGATGCGGAACTCCGCTTTGGAATGAACGATACTCTTTATGGTGTGACCCGCACGTATTCCGATTCTGGCCGCTACCAGATGACGGGCGAGTATACTTACAAGGCCAAATATCGTTTCGACAACGACACTTCCATGGTGAGCCGCGAGGTGTTCAAGGATCGTAATGTGATTCGTTGGGACTTTATCTCCTTCAAGATTCTTGGAGGTGATACCCTGCGCTACAACTTGAAAAAACTTGAATTCCGCGATTTGAACGACAACTGGCTCAACGCCCTCCAGGGCTTTGATAACGTTCCGCCGGAATTCTACATCAAGGATGAAAAAGCTTCTGCCGAGTACGCCAAGGAATTGGAAAAGGCGAAAGGAAAGAAGTAGGGGCCATTGTGGTCCGCCGTATCATTTGTTTTGGGGTGCTTGTTGTTCTTGCCGTTTTGCTAATGGCAGGAACGTTGTGTATTGGTCCTGTTGATTTGGACTCCGATATGTTTGCCACGGTTCTTTGGAAACTCCGGGTTCCGCGGTTGGTGGCTGCCGTTCTTGCAGGTGCGGCTCTCTCTGTTTCGGGCCTTTCCCTCCAGACACTTTTTCGCAATCCTTTGGCGGGTCCTTTTGTGCTGGGCATTAGCAATGGCGCTAGCCTTGGCGTGGCGCTGGCGCTGCTGGCGGGCTTCAGCTTTGGAAATTTCGGCGTGCTTACGGCGGCCTCCTTGGGCGCTCTGGCTGTAACCGTCATCATTTTCTGGATTGCTTCCAAATTTGAGCGCAATTCCGTGTTGCTGGTAGCGGGGCTTCTCATTGGCTACTTCATCGATGCGCTGGTGAGCCTTCTCATTGCGGGGAGCGACGCGGAATCCCTCCGGATGTACATCTCCTGGGGCATGGGCAGTTTTGGCCGGCTCACTCCTTCGAACATCTGGATTTTTGCGGTGGCGGTTGCTGTTGGGCTTCTCCTAATAGTCTCTTGCCTCCGGTACTTGAATGGAGCGAGGCTGGGGGACGATTTTGCCCGCGGTCTCGGGCTCTCTGTTGCAGTGCAGAAGAAATGCGTGCTGTTGGGCGCCTCCATTCTGGCGGCTGCGGTGACGGCTTTCTGCGGGCCCGTTGCTTTTATCGGCATTGCGGTTCCCCATTTAACTTATCTGCTATTTCACACTACGAACCATCGGGTGCTGATTCCGGGCGTGATGTTGTGCGGTGCGGATTTGGCTTTGCTGGCGGGACTTTTCCCCACCATTCCTTTGAATGCGACCCTTAGCATTGTAGGCGTTCCTGTGATTCTCTGGGTTTTGTTGCGTAGCGGTAGGGAGGGACGTTTATGACAAACGAAGTTCCTCTTCTGCAATGCAAAAAACTGGAGTTCGGGTATGGGAAGGTTTCGGGTGCCGCGGCTATCGCGGGTACCTCGGATGCTGTGGGTGCCGCGCCCGCGCTGGCCGCGCCGCTGGATTTTACTTTGTCTGCAGGCGAAGTTGTTGCAGTGGTGGGCGCAAATGGCAGTGGTAAAAGTACACTTTTGAAAACTTTGGCAGGCTTTGTCCAACCCCTTTCGGGCGCCTTTGAAATTGAGGGCGTCGTAAACATGCCGCTCCGGGAACGAGCGAAAAAAATCGCCTTGGTGCGGATGGGGAATATGGTCCCCTCGCGAATGACGGTTCGGGAATTTGTGGGCCTTGGCCGCACACCTTATTCCAACTTCCTGGATGGCCGCTTGGCAGAAGATGGGCGGATTGTGGATGATGCCCTTGCTACGGTGGGAATGACTGCATTTGCAAACAGAGCTGTCGCAGAACTCAGCGATGGGGAACGGAGCCGCGTTTATCTGGCGGAGGCCTTGGCGCAGCAGGTTCAGATTTTATTGTTGGATGAACCTGACGCTTTTTTAGATGTTCCTCACAGCCATCATTTGTTCAAAATGCTCCGCACTTTGGCGGCAGAACGGAAGATGGGAATTCTTGTTTCTACCCATTCCATCGAATATGCGGAAAAATACTGCAATCGCATGATGGTGATTGATAAAGGCTGTATCCAAGTGGATACAGCTGCGGAAGCAAGAGCTCATGGGCTTCTCCGCTGGACGGAGGAGGAAATCGTATGAAGAATCGGCACTGCGTTTGCGCGCTGATGGTGCTTTTGTTTGCGGTGTGGTGTGGCGCCGCGGACCCTGGAAAGCACTTCTTCTGGAAGGTGAGCGACAGCGATTCCCATGTGTGGATTTTGGGCAGTATCCATTTTGGCGATTCCTCCTTCTATCCGCTGCCGAAAGTGATTGAGCAAGCCTTTGATTCCTCTGCGGAATTGGCGGTGGAAATCGATGTGTCCAATGATTCTATCTCTACGGAGATTGCAAAAACATCAGCAAAGCAAGGACTTTTGCCGAAGGGAAAGCGCTTGCCCGACGTGATTGAGAAGAACATTTGGAAAACGGTGGACAGCATTTGTGCAGCTTGGAACTTTCCGAGTGCGACTCTTTTGATGATGCGGCCCTGGATGGCGGCAATGACCTTAAGCGCCATAGCCATTCAGCGGACGGGAATAGACCCCAGTTATGGCATTGACGCTGTGATGCTGGATAGTGCGGCGATGCGCGGCATGCCCATTGTGGGGCTTGAAACAGCGGAAGAACAAATCAGTTCATTGTCCGGAAAATCGGAAGATGATTCTCTGGGAGTTTACTATTTGAAATCTACGTTGCGAGAGATTGCGAATCTGGATTCCATGGTAACGCAAATCAAGCGGGCCTGGAAAACGGGGAATGATTCGCTGCTGAATGCTGCCATGAACGATGGAGAAACTTCGCCGGATAATGAAAAGTACGAAGCGGAAATGGAGAAGAACGTCTATTCCAATCGCAACCAAAAGATGGCGGAATCCATCGGACAATTCCTGAAAGAAAATCGCTCCATTTTCATTATCATTGGAACGGCCCACCTGGTTCTGGATGAGAGAAACGTGCTGGAACTCTTGAAGCAGAAGGGCTTCAAGGTGGAACGGTTTTAGTGCGTTCAAAACAAGTAATGGGTTGGTGGACAATTACTGCGTGTTTTAGAAAAATGCATAAATATGCAAAAATCTAAAATAAACTTATTGCGTTTTCCTTCGTTTTTAAGTATATTTGCTTTAGAAAAGTACAATATATGCAAAAAAGTAAAGTATGAGAATAAGCAGAGACTTGTATCTAAAGCGCCTGATTTCTAGCAGGCATAACGGGATGATTAAGATTGTCACTGGGGTTCGCCGCTGTGGAAAATCTTACCTGCTTTTTGAACTGTTCTGTAATTACCTTGAGATTTCGGGTGTCTCCAGGGACCATATCGTCAAGGTTGATTTGGAAGACCGCCATAACAAGGATCTTCGTAATCCGGATGCCCTCATGGCCTTTATTGATAGCCGTATTGTGGACAAGAACATGTACTATGTGCTTTTGGATGAGGTCCAATTGGTGGATGAATTTGAAGATGTCCTTAACAGTTACCTGAAAAAAAGTAACGTGGATATCTATGTGACGGGTTCCAACTCCAGGTTCCTCTCAAGGGATGTGGCAACTGAATTCAGGGGTCGCGGCGAAGAAATAAAGATTTCCCCCCTGAGTTTTCGCGAGTTCATGTCGGCTTTTGCCGGTGACAATGCTAGTGGCCTTGCGGAGTATCTTACCTATGGGGGTATGCCCAAGTTGTTCGATATGCCCGATGACAGTGCCAAGATGGACTACCTCAAGAACCTGTTTCAGAAGACTTATCTTTCTGATATTGAGGAGCGCTATAAAATCAAGAATAGCGATGAACTTGCAGAATTGATTGATGTGGTCGCATCATCCATAGGCGGGTTTACCAATCCGTCGAAACTGGAGAACACCTTCAAGTCCGTAAAGCATTCCAAGATTTCTCAACCCACCATCAAGTCCTATCTTGAAATTTTGCAGGATGTGTTCCTGGTGAAAAAGGCTATACGCTACGACATCAAGGGAAGGCGCTATATAGATACTCCCGCTAAGTTTTATTTTGAAGATTTGGGCCTCCGCAACGCCAGGCTGGATTTCCGCCAACAGGAATCGACCCACCTTGTAGAAAACTTGATTTATAACGAATTATGCATTCGCGGCTTTTCTGTTGATGTGGGTGTCGTGACGCATTTTGTTAAGGAGTTTGGTAAACTTGTTCGTAAGCAACTTGAGGTTGACTTTGTTTGTTATAAGGGAAGCAAGCGTTGCTACATCCAGTCCGCGTGGCACATTCCTTCCGAAGAGAAACGGCGCCAGGAACTGAATTCGCTTAGACGGATTGACGACTCGTTTCTAAAGTTTATCATCACGAACGACCCTGTAAAAAAGCACCAGGATGAGAATGGCGTTGTTGTCATGAACCTTTTTGATTTTCTCCTTGACGAGTCCAGCTTGCATATTTGAACGTGGGCTTCAAGGTGGAACGGTTTTAGTCCGTTCAGATATTTTTGATGTCGATGCCCAAACGGGTGAGGCGATTGTAGAGGGCTGTGCGGAGCATTCCCAGTTTTTGCGCCGTCTTGCTGATGGATTTGTTGTTCCGGCGGATGTGCTTGATGAGGTAATCCCGTTCCTCTTCCAGCTGGAGGTTGCGGAACTCTTCGTAGTTGGCGGCGCGAGAGGTGGCGGAAGATTCGCCCGCAGCGACTTCATTCCATTCATCAATCCTGAAATCTTCAGGCTGTAGCACGCCTGGGTCGTTGAAGCAGAGCGCTTGCTGAATGACGTTTTCCAGCTCGCGGATGTTGCCTGGCCAGTGATGCTCTTGCAGTTTTTGCAGCGCCTCTGGAGAAAGGCTGTAGGGCTCGCCGGCAGGGGCGTATTGCTTGATGAAGTAGTTGGCCAAATCCTCGATGTCTTCCTTCCGTTCCCGCAGTGGCGAAAGATGAACGGGAATCACATTGAGGCGGTAGTAGAGATCTTCGCGGAAGCGCTTCTCTAGAATTTCTTCACGCAGGTCCCGATTGGTGGCGGCAATAATTCGCACGTCGATATGCTTCGTCTTGTTGGCCCCAATAGGTCGGATTTCATGGTTTTGGATGACGCGAAGAAGTTTTACCTGGGCGTGGAGAGGCATGTCGCCAATCTCATCCAAAAAGATGGCCCCGCCATCAGCTTCTTCAAAAAGCCCGATGCGTTCACTTTGCGCTCCTGTGAAGGCTCCGCGGGTGTGGCCGAAGAGTTCGCTCTCAAAAAGAGCGTCGGGAATGGCGCTGCAGTTCACCACCACAAACTTGTCGTACATGCAGGCGATGGCGCGGGCGATGAGGTCTTTGCCGACGCCGCTTTCCCCTTGGATGAGGACTGGCCCGTTGTTCAGGATGGCGCGTTCCACCGTTTTTCGCAAGCCCTGCATGGCGTCGCTTTTCCCCACCAGATGGCTCATGCGCTCCTGGAAGGTTTCCCTGGCGGCGAGGATTTCCCGCAGCTTGGAGATTTTGCTCATGAGGTGGAGTTGTACCGCCTCGGTGGAGAGAATGATGTCGAAAAGTTTTTCGGGGCGGCTGGTGTAGGGCTCCGGATTTTTCGCGTAGGCGAGAATCATGGAGCCTGGATTTTCTTCGCGGAGGAGCAAGAGCGCGGAGGCGCTTTCCTCAGGGAAGGAATCCAAATCCCAAATGACGATGGGGGAGGTTTGGATTTTATTGGCTGATTTACGTCGGGGGTAGCTTTCGGTATGAATTTCCAAATCGTAGTTCACGGAAGAAAGCACATCTTGCACAAAGGAGGATGTGGCGGTTTCTTTCGTGAAAAAATCGATGGAAAACATGACAATTTATAATTTACAATTCAAAATTCACAATTAAGAATTAGGTTGCTGACGAGACGCTCTGCCAGATGTAATTCTGCATTCTGCATTCATCATTCTGCATTGTAAATAATTTGCCCTGCAAATTATTTACCCAACTCTTTGCTGCGGTTGGTGCCGGCTTCGATGGCGTTAATGACGGAGGCACGGAAACCGCCATCTTCCAGAGCCTTGACGCCAGCAATCGTGGTGCCTGCAGGGGAGCAGACCATGGCGCAGAGGTCACTGGGGCTCTTGCCGGATTGCTTTGCCAGTTCCACGCTGCCTTCAATGGTGCCGAGGGCGAGTTTCAGCGCCACATCCCGAGAGAGACCGCAACGCACACCGCCGCGGGTGAGGGCTTCGATGAACTCGAAGACGTAGGCGGGGGCACTACCGGAAAGTCCGGTGACGGCGTCCATGTTGGATTCCAGCACGCGGCAGGTAACGCCGATGTTTCCGAAAATGGATTCCGCCAGGGCGAGGGTTGCTTCAGAGACGCCGTCGGTGGCAAGCGCCACCGTGCCCCTGCCCACTGTAAGCGGCAGGTTCGGCATCACGCGGAGAACCTGATTTTTTGCGCCGAGCACGTCCGTCAGAGCCTTGCGGGTAACGCCCGCCATGATGCTGATGAAAGTCTTCACGCCCTTATTGGCGGCCACTGCCTTCTTCCATTCGGCGCCAACCACCTTGAAAATCTGGGGCTTTACGCAGAGGAAAGTGACGTCAGCCTTCTTCAAACCTTCGGCAAAACTCTTCACGCGAACAGCGCCCAACTTGGCGGTGGCTTCTGCAGCCTTGTCGTTCGGGTCAAAGAAGAAGATGCTGTTTGCAGCAGTGCCAGCGTTCAAAAGCCCGCGGAGAATGGCTCCGCCCATATTGCCTACACCGGCAAAAAAGATTTTGTTTGCCATTTTGTTACCCTTTGTTTTGCATGAATTTAACAAAATAGGGAAGATTTGGCTTTTTTATTCGTTTTTTTCAGTGCGGAATCTGCTTTTATATTCAAATGATGTTGTTAGAAGTTATATTTTAGATAACATATAGAATTAGAGTAGTACTCTTGTTCCCGCATCGGAAATTCTGGTAAAATTTCTTCGGGCTGATGCTCGGCTACCTTGGGAATGGGACGAACGCTCACACCGATCGGGTGTGGGTCGTTGGGCGTTTGCCCACGGTTTTGTCTTGTCTAATTGACGGGCATATTCCGTTGTGCTTAAGGTAGCAGGTTTACCAGAGCCTCCGATGCATAAGCCGAGCGACACCATACCTTTTTGTTTCTCGCCGTATTGAATAAGTTTGCTGCTCACAAAACTGCTCTGGGCAGAAAGGCGGGAACAATGAAAAAGTGGATGATTGCGGTGGCTGGAGCCAGCATGCTGTATGTGGGGTGCGGAGACGATAATTCGTCTAGTTCTTCCGATGAACAATCTCAGTCATTTAAGGTTTCTAGTGCCTATGAGTTAGGGTCCTGTAATGCTTACAATGATAGACAATCCGTATTTGTTGAAGATGAGAATGCTTATTATGTTTGTAATAATCGTGAGTGGAAAATACTTGTGGAAAATAATTTTGATGGCGATGAAAATCAGGAGCATTCCTCAGAAAGTAAATCTTCTAGCTCGGAAGATTTGACTGCTTCGCTTTGCAAGAATTGTGAATATGGTTCACTTACAGATAATCGAGATGGTCAGATTTATCGCACGGTAAAAATTGGTGAACAGTGGTGGATGGCTGAGAATTTGAACTACGCTTATACACAACGCACGGCCGAATTAGACTCTAGTAGCACTTGCATAGAGAACAGTCCTGAATATTGTGAAAAATATGGAAGATTTTATTTGATTAGTGCGGCTATGGATAGTGTAGGATTATTTTCAGAGGATGCGTTTGGATGTGGTGATGGTGGGACTTGTCCTACAGAGGGGAGTATTCGGGGTGTTTGCCCATCAGGATGGCATTTGCCGAGTGAAACGGAATGGAGTGTCCTATATGATTTCGTAGGAGGAGTCATTGGGGAAGAATATGAAGGCGTATGGGGAAATGATTGGAAAAACGTTGCAAAAAAATTGGTTTCAACATCATTGAATCAATATGGCTTCGATGCATTTCCTTTGGGAGCACTCACTTTGTGTCATGGAAGAGATTCTCGTGATGATTTAACGTGTAATATTGCGATTGCGTCGGGCTCATATTACAAAAAATTAGATGATGAATACGCAACAGCTCGTTTTTGGTGTTCTTCTCATGCAACTTTACGTGGTAATGGGTATGATAAAGAGCGTTTTTGTGGTGCAAATATGCGTCCCTTTGATGACCATTCTTCGATTGGTGGAGAAGATACTGATGTACTCAGACCTGTCCGTTGTATAAAGGACTAAAAACTTTAACATATGGTTTTCGACTATAAAAGAGGTTGGCTAAAACGTTCTGGTGAAAAATCTGATAAAATAATACTTTATCGATTTTTCTCTTATAATGCAAATTCATTAGGGCCTCTAACTTGTGGAGGCTTGTATTTTTCGTCCCCAACGAAATTTAATGACCCTTTTGATTGTGATTTTAGAATGTTACCAACGAGTTTAGAAAAAAATTATGGTATTAGTTGGGATGCTGCTGTAGAGGAAAGTAAGACAAATGTTCAAAAAATGGGAATAATTTGTTTTACGCCGCATTGGAAGAATACGCTGATGTGGGCGCATTATGCGGATAAATTTAAAGGCTTTTGTTTAGGATTTGAATTTAAAAATCCTTTACATGAAGGTTGTAAAATTGAAAATTCTTTTGCAACATTCAGAAAGCACCCTTATCGTATTTCTGAATATCATCTTGATGAAGTGTTATACGCATGCCAAGATGAATATCCTACAGCATCATCGTTTCATTTTGATGAGATTGAAAAAGAAATGCCAGAGTCAATTCTTCGATACAAGGCTTCTGATTGGCAATATGAACATGAATGCCGGCTTTCTTATTGTGGTGGTGAAGGTGTACACCCTGTTCCGGGTAAAATTAGAGAGGTGTATTTTGGATTACGTATGGAAAATGAACAAAAAAATGTGCTATTCGATATAATAAAAAAATGGAAACCCCATTTCTACGAAACAAGGAAGAGTGAATTACGTTTTGAAGTAGAAAGAATTTTATTTTCAAATAAATAATATAAAGAAATAATAGGAAAAACTAACTTTTAGATGAATACAATGCAATTTTTTGTATATTATCTCTAGCACCATAAAGGGTGGTATTATAGATCGTATCTGCGTTTGGCAGAACGGTCTTTTTTTATGTAGGAGATAAAATGGCAAAAAATGATATGCAGGTGTCAACTTCGTTTATGAATTCAGATGTTGCGAAGATGATAAAAATTATTCGGGACAAACAGGTATTACTTGATAGAGACATTGCAGCACTTTATGGGGTAGAAACAAGACGTATAAACGAACAGGTCAAGCGTAATATTGAACGCTTCCCAGAGGAATTCTGTTTCCAGTTAACACCTCTGGAAATCCCGGAGTGTTTAAAATCGCAAATTGCGACATTAAACAATAGTGGAAATCAACGTGGATTGCACGTCAAGAAAATGCCCTATGTTTTTACTGAACAGGGAGTGGCGATGCTATCTTCGGTATTGCATAGTTCATCTGCAGTCAGAGTTTCGATTGAAATAATGAAGGCTTTTGTTGAAATGCGACATTATTTGCTAGAAAACGGAGGCTTGGTAAAACGTCTGTCCAATATGGAAAAGGTTGTTTTGAATCAAGAAACAAAAATTTTAGACCACGATCGAAAATTGGATGCTGTTTTTGAGGCAATGGATCGAGGAGAAATTAAGGCAAAAGGATTGTTCTATAATAATCAAGAGTTTGATGCGTATGTGTTTGTTTGCAATTTAATTCGTAAGGCAAATGAAAAAATTGTTCTTGTGGATAACTATGTAAATGAGAGTGTTTTAACGATGATGCTTAAACGAAAAGAGGGTGTTTCTGTGACTATATATACGAAAACAGATAGCCCTATCTTCAAATTGGATATGCAAAAATTTAATGCGCAATATAAGGAATATCCTCTTTCTGTATTGCCTGTTTGTGGGGTTCACGACCGATTTTTGTTTGTGGACAACTTCGCGTATCATTTTGGAGCGTCACTTAAAGATTTGGGGAAAAAGACGTTTTTCTTTACCAGGGAGAATTTTACATTGGAGGAAGTTTTAAAAAAACATTAAAAAAGTCCGCACGAGGCGGACTTGATTTACCCATTCATGGATGTTAAAAATTCTTTGTTGGATTCGAACAACTTCATCTTGTCCCGCATGAATTCCATGATTTCCACAGTGGTCATATCCTGCAGGTAGCGGCGGAGAATCCACACGCGGCGAAGTTCCTCTTCGTTGAGGAGCAGTTCTTCCTTGCGGGTGCCGGATTTGAAAATGTCGATGGCGGGCCAGATGCGCTTTTCGGCGATGCGGCGGTCCAGTACCAATTCCATGTTACCCGTGCCCTTGAATTCTTCAAAGATCACTTCATCCATGCGGCTTCCGGTTTCAATCAATGCGGTGCCGATGATGGTGAGGGAGCCTCCGTTTTCAATCTTACGGGCGGCGCCGAAGAAGCGCTTGGGGCGGTGCATGGCGTTGGCGTCCACACCACCGCTCAAAATCTTGCCGGAGTGGGGAATCACCACGTTGTTGGCGCGGGCGAAACGCGTGATGGAATCCAGAAGGATGACCACGTCGCTGCCTTGTTCTACCAGGCGCTTTGCCTTTTCTAGAACCATGTCGGCCACCTTGATGTGACGTTCAGGAGGTTCGTCGAAGGTGGAGGCCAGCACTTCGGCCTGAATGGTCTTGCCTGCGCGAGAGGCGTCGTCTTTCAAACGGTCCACCAGCTTGCGCATCTCCGTCACTTCTTCCGGACGTTCGTCGATGAGGAGCACCATGAGTTTCACTTCCGGATGGTTCACCGTCAAAGCCTGCGTCACGTTTTGGAGGAGAACGGTCTTACCGGTGCGGGGAGGAGCGAGAATGATACTGCGCTGACCCTTTCCGATGGGCGTGAAGAGGTTCATGATGCGGGTGCTGTATTCGTCCTTCTTCCATTCCAGATTCAGCTTTTCGATGGGGTGGATGGGAGTGAGGTATTCGAAGGAGACGCGGCGCTTGGTCTTTTCCGGAGCTTCAAAGTTCACGGTGTCGATGCGCATGAGGGCGAAGTACTTTTCGCCATCCCGCGGCTGACGGACCTGGCCCGTAATGGTGTCGCCCATCTTCAAGTCGTAGCGGCGGATGATGTTGCGGCTGATGTAGATGTCGTCGGGGCCAGCCAGATAGTTGTGGTCCGGATTCCGGAGGAAGCCGTGGCCGCCTTCGGGAATGATTTCCAGCACGCCCTCGGTATAGATGGGGCAGTCCTCGCCGGTAATGGAACTGAGGATGCTGTACACCAGAGCCTGCTTGCGCATTTTCTTGAAGTCGGGAATCTCCAGTTCCTCAGCTTGGCGCTGGAGTTCAAACATGGGGAGACCGCGAAGTTCCTTCCACTTGGCGCGGGCTGCGGCAACCTTTTCTGGGTCGGGCGGCGGCAGCTGGATGCTTTCGTCAATGAAGTCGTCCTGGGGGAGGTTCCGGTTGTGGCGGTTCTTGAACTTGTTGAACTTGTTGAATTTGCCGTTACCGTTGTTGTTGAAACGGTTTTGGCCATTCTGGTTGTTGAAGTTCCCGTTGTTCCGCTGGCGGTTGTCGCCATTCTGGTTGTTGTGGTGTCCAGGTGCTGCGGCAACAGTAGTCTCTTCAGAGGGTTCTGCCACGTTTTCGGCAGGGGCTTCCGGTGTTACCGTTTCTGCAGAGGGTTGGCCCACGTAGCCATCTTCCGCAATCACAATAGCGGCATCAAAGTTCTTGGGTTCGGCGGCAGTAAATTGCTCGGGAGCGTTCACCGGTTCGGTGGCTCTAGTTTTGTTTGCCTTGGGCTCCACGTCCATAGGGGCAGACGTCATCGGCTCGTCCATTTTAGTTTCGCTGCTAGTCTTTGCTTCTGCCTTTTTCGGGCGTCCTCTTCTCTTCTGCTGGGGGGCTTCATCACCGGGGATGGGTGCTGCCAAATCGCCCAACTTCTGGTAATCGATGGTTGCATCCGGAGAAACGGTATCGGATAATAACTGAACGCCTTTATCGGCTTTGCTCTTTGTTCTAGGCACGAGATGTTCCTTTTTTCTGCTCTATGTAATAAAGGGGAAAATAGTGAGCCAGGCTAAAAATTTAGGCGGCTCTGTAATAATTGAGTTCTATCTCAGAACAGCCTTAAAGTAGCAAAAAAAAAGGCTTTTGTCACTACGAAAATGGCTGATTTGGAAAAATTGTCAGTAAATTGACATTCCGAATATCTATATTGAGGTTGTGGAATCATTGGATCGTGTATTCATCGCCCTAGGTAGCAATTTGGCTCCCCGCTCCCGTCGATTGGCGGAGGGTCGTGAGATGCTGTCGAAGATTGCCAGCGGCGGTTGGATGGAAAGTCCCATTTACGAAACGCCTCCTGTAGGCCCCGAAGGTCAGGGCCCCTACTTTAACCAGGTGGTGAGTTTCTGGTATTCGGGCACCCCTACGCGCCTTCTCCACTATCTGAAGGGTTCCGAACTCCTGCTTGGCCGTAAGCCCCGGGGGCATTGGAATTCCCGTGAAATTGATTTGGATTTGCTGTATTACGGCAACAAGGTGATGTCGGGGCGACCCACCATCCCTCATGCCGAAATCCCCAAGCGCCAGTTTGTGCTGGTTCCCTTGAACGATATTGCTCCTGATTGGGTGGATCCCCTTTGCAGCGCTCCTGTGAAGAATTTGCTCGCTGACCTTCTTTCCCGGGAGGGCAAGATTCCCTTCCGCACCATTACAGGGGAGGAAAACTGATGTTGACTACATTGGCCGAAAAGGGTGTTCACTTTCTGGCGATTGAAGGTGTCATCGGTGCAGGGAAGACGACCCTTGCCCGCATGATTGCCGAACGCTGGAATGCCCTCTGCATTGAGGAAAACTATCAGGAAAACCCCTTCCTGGAGAAGTTCTACGAGAATCCGGAACCCTACGCCTTCCAGACGCAGCTGTTCTTTTTGATGGACCGCCACAAGCAGCTCCAGAACTCCGCCCTCCAGAGCGACTTGTTCCACGACCTTCTGGTGAGCGACTACACCTACGACAAGGACCAAATTTTTGCGGCCCAGAACCTCTCCGATAGCGAATATGCCATGTACGAGCAGGTGGCCAAGTCCTTGGACAAGGATGTTCCTAGACCCGACCTGGTGGTTTACCTCCAGGCGAGTGTGCCCACACTCCTCAGCCGCATCAAGGCTCGCGGTCGCGCCATGGAAAAGGCTATTGAAGGCAACTACCTCAAAGATTTGCAGGAACGCTATGACCACCACTTCTGGCATTACGCCAGCGCCCCTGTGCTGATTATCAATACGGACAATATTGACTTTGTCCACAATGAAGCCCACCTGCAGATGGTGCTAGACGCTATTGCGGCTTGCCCCAAGCAGACGACTTATTTTGTTCCCGAAAGTAATTAAGAAGGTTATATGAAAATCATTAATTCAATCGAAGAAATGCGCGCTACTTTGGCTCCCTTGGCCAAGGCGGGCAAGGTGATTGGCCTTGTGCCTACCATGGGGGCTCTCCATGATGGCCACGGCTCCCTCATCAAGACTTCGGTGAAAGAATGTGATGTAACGGTTGTCAGCGTATTTTTGAACCCCATCCAGTTCGGCAAGAACGAGGATTTGGACAAGTATCCCAAGCGTTTGGAGGCCGATGCAAAGTTGGCCGAGTCCATTGGCGCGGACTTTGTTTTTGCGCCAAGCGTCCAGGAGATGTATCCGGAAGGAGACCCTCTTACGCTGGTTCGCGACGAATCTCTGGAATGCCTTTACTGCGGCGCCTACCGTTCGGGCCATTTCCGCGGTGTGCTCACGGTGGTGGCAAAGCTCTTCCTCATTACCAAGGCGAACAAGGCCTACTTTGGCGAGAAGGATTACCAGCAGGTGTTCCTCATCGAGCGCATGGTGAAGGACTTGAACTTCGATATCGAAATCCACCGCGTGCCTATCGTGCGCGAGGCTTCGGGCATTGCCCTCTCCAGCCGGAACGAATACCTTACCCCGGAAGAGAAGGAGCGCGCCCTCGGAATTTCCAAAGGTCTCGCTCAGGCGAAGGCCGCTTACGATGCCGGCGAACGCGGTGTGGCACGCCTTCGGGACATTGTCCTCAAGGCCATTCTCGCATGCCACGGTCAGGTCCAGTACATCGAGGTGGCGGACCAGAAGCGCCTGCAGAAATGCATGGGTATGCTGAAGGCGGACGAGAAGGCTGTCATCCTGGTGGCGGCATTCTTTGGCAAGACGCGGCTCATCGATAACATCGAACTGGGTTAATCGCGGCCTGAGAAGCCCTGTTTTTGCTTAAATTTTCGTGATAAATCCGTTTGATGCGGTGCAATTTACTATCTTTGCGCCGTCTATTTCCTATTCACATTTTCCAAGAGGTCTATTATGGCAGAAGAAAAAGAAGTAAAATCCACAGAAGAAGTCAAACCTCAGGAACCGAAATCCCAAGAAAAGTCTGGAGCAAAGAAGGCCCCGGCCAAGAAGAAGCGCCCCTTTAACGGCAAGTTTAAGGGTGCCTCCCAGGCCAAGAAGCCTGCTACCTTTAGTGATTCCCTGGAAGACCGTTTCCCCGCTCTGGCTGCAAAACTCAAGAAGCAGATTGAAGACGGCATCAAGCAGAAGATCAAGGACGCTCAGAATGACCCCAAGGTCAAGGCTGCATCCAAGAAGTTTGCTGCCAAGTAATCTCGGAATTGAAAGTGTTGAAAGGGCCCGCGGATAAAACCGCGGGCTTTTTTTAATAACTATCTTTCGCCATATGATTAGCATTACCAAACTTTTGATGGATGCGCCGAATTTTGGCGATTCCCTGCGTTACGAGCCCAAGGCCCACGAATCCAAGAACGGGGTGGGGCCGGGTAGGGGTCCGGTTGTGGTGTGGAACAGCACCAAGACCTGCAACTTGAAGTGTGTCCATTGCTATGCGCGGTCCGAGGCCATCAAGTATCAGAACGAGCTCACCCACGAAGAGGGCATGAAGCTCATTGACCAGCTGGCAGATTTTCATGTGCCAGTGCTGCTTTTCAGTGGTGGCGAACCATTGCTCCGCCCAGATTTTTTTGAGTTGGCCAATTACGCCGCCAGTAAGGGCATCCGCCCCACCATCAGCACCAACGGCACCTGCATTACAGAAAATGTTGCTCAGAAGTTGAAGGACATGGGCGTTGGCTATGTGGGTATTAGTTTGGATGGATGTGAAGCCACTCATGACAAGTTCCGCGGAGTCGCTGGCGCCTATAAGCTGGCTATTCGCGGCATCCGGAACTGCGTGGCCACAGGCCAGAAGGTGGGCCTCCGGTTCACCATCACCCGGGACAACGTTCAGGATTTGAATGCCATCTTCGATTTGCTGGAGCAGGAGAACATCGACCGGGTGTGCTTCTATCACCTGGTTTACAGCGGTCGCGGCAGCGCCATGATTGAGCGGGACCTGAACCATGAGGAAAGCCGCAGGGCCATGGACCTCATCATCGACCGCACGCTGGACTTTAAAAAGCGCGGCATCAACAAGGAAATTTTGACGGTGGACAATCACGCTGATGCCGTCTACCTCTACCTCCGCATGAAGCGGGAAGACCCAGAGCGGGCGAAAATCGTGCTGGATTTGATTAGCCGGAATGGAGGCAACCGCAGTGGCATGGCCTTCGGAAATATCGACAGCATCGGAAACGTGCATCCGGACCAGTTCACCCAATACATCACCCTCGGGAATGTGCGGGAGCGCAGTTTTGGCGAGATTTGGAGCGACGAGTCCAACCCCATCATGGCGGGCCTCAAGAACCGCAAACCCATTCTGAAGGGCCGCTGCCCCAAGTGCCCCTACCTCGGGCTATGCAACGGAAACTTCCGCACTCGGGCCGAAGCCGTGACCGGAGATTTCTGGGAACAGGACCCCGCCTGCTACTTGACGGACGAGGAACTGGGACTGTAAAAAAAGCCCGACGGATTGTCGGGCTAAATTCGGTTTGCGGGCTGGCAATTTTCATGCCGACGACGTTCACGCCGCTTGCGCGGCTTGCGCCGTCTGGGCTGAATTTATTTCAAGAACAAATCCAGGAAGCCGAAGGACTGGAGAATCATCAGCGCGAGGATGACAGGGCAGATGAACTTCAGCATGGCCAGATAAAGCCGTTTGCGGGGGAACTTGAATTTTTTCAAGGTCACTTCGTCGATGATGATGCCCGGCTTTGTGACCCAGCCAATCATGAGGCAGGTGGCGAGGGCTACCACAGGCATTGCCACATAGTTGCTGATAAAGTCCATGATGTCGAGAATCTGGCCGGTGCTTCCGTTGGGGAGGCCAACTTCGAAGTAGAAGGTGTTGTAGCCCAGGCACACGATGGCGCCCATAATCAGGGTATAGATGGTAATGATGACGGAGCTGCGGCGTCTGGACATGTGGAAGGCGTCCATAAAGCTTGAAACGATGGCTTCCATCACGGACATGGCAGAGGTAATGGCTGCCACTGCGGTCACTGCAAAGAAGACGATAGCGACGATGGTGCCTACGGTAGAGCCCATGGCGACAAACACCTTGGGGAGGGTGACGAACATGAGACTCGGACCACCGGATGCCATACCTTCAGAACCCATGAATGCGAACACGGCGGGAATAATCATCATGCCGGCGAGGAGAGCGATGGCCGTATCGAAAAATTCGATTCTATTGGTGGCGGCGCCGATGTTGGCGGTGGGTTTGGCGTAGGAGCCGTAAGCTACCATGATGCCCATGGCAACGCTAATGGAGAAGAATAACTGACCAACCGCATCCATGATGGTGATGAGAACGGATTTCGGAGTTTGGCTTGCGAAATCGGGGATGAGGTAGACCTTGAGGCCATCCAAACCGGTGCGGGTGACGTTGGTGGCGGCATCCGTATGCTCTAGCGTCAGGGAGAAACCAGCGATTAGAACGATCATCACCACGAGAATGGGCATGAGGATTTTGCTCACCTTCTCGATGCCTTTTTCCACGCCGGCGAGAATGACGGCCGCTACAAAGACGAAGAAGATGATGAACCACACCAGAGGAGAGTAGGCGGTAATGAATCCGGTGAAGAAACTGGATTCTGCGGCAGCGGCACTGTTGAAGGTGACGTAGGTGGCCAGGTATTTGAGAACCCATCCGCCAATGACGCAGTAGTAGGGGAGAATGATGGTCGGGACGAGGCAAGCCACCACGCCAACCCATTTCCATTTCTGGTGAATCATGCCGTAGGCGGTGAGAGGACCCTGACGGGTCTTTCTACCGATGGCGATTTCCGTGAGGAGGAGCGTGAAGCCAAATGTCAGCGTCACGATTAAGTAGATGAGAATGAAGAATCCACCACCGTCTTTTGCGGCGAGGTAGGGGAAACGCCAAATGTTGCCCAGGCCTACTGCGGAAGCGGCAGCAGCTAGAATGAAACCTAATTGTCCGGAAAAACTACTTCTATTGTTTGTCATGACCCAAGTATAGAAATTTATGCCTGGGGGAAGAACCTATTTCAAAAACAAATCCAGGATTCCAAAGGATTGGAGAAGCATAAGCGCCAAAATGATGGGGCAGATGTACTTCAGCATGACCAGGTAAAGCTTTTTGCGCGGAAACTTGAAATTGTTCTGAGTCACTTCATCGATGATGATGCCGGGCTTTGTAGCCCAGCCAATCATGAGGCAAGTGGCGAGGGCAACTATGGGCATGGCCACGTAGTTGGAGATGAAATCCATGATGTCGAGAATCTGGCCGGAACTTCCGTTGGGGAGCCCTGCTTCGAAGTAGAAGGTGTTGTAGCCCAAGCAGACGATAACGCCCATAATCACAAGGTAGGCGGTGACAATCAGGGAACTGCGGCACCTTGACATGTGGAATGCGTCCATAAGGCTTGAGACGATGGCTTCCATCATGGATACTGCAGAGGTGATGGCGGCGATGGCGGTCATTGCAAAGAAGATGATGGCGACAAAGGTTCCCACTATAGAGCCCATGGCTGCGAACACCTTGGGCAGGGTGATGAACATGAGACTCGGCCCGCCGGCAGCCATGCCTTCGGGCCCCATGAACGTGAATACGGCGGGGATAATCATCATGCCGGCGAGGAGTGCGATGGCGGCATCAAAAATCCCGATTTTTTTTGCGGCAGCCCCGATGTCAAAATCGGACTTGGCGTAAGATCCGTAAGCCACCATGACGCCCATGGCCACACTGATGGAGAAGAACAACTGGCCCACGGCATCCATAATCGTGAGGAGAACTGATTTTGTGGTTTGGCTTGCGAAATCGGGAATGAGGTAGACCTTGAATCCGTCCAGCCCAGTGCGGGTGACGTTGGTGGCGGCATCCGTGTGCGAAAGCGTCAGGGAGAAGCCTGCGATGAGGACAATCATCACCACAAGAATGGGCATGAGAATCTTGCTCCCTTTCTCGATGCCCTTTTCTACGCCGGTGATGACGATGGCTGTTACGGAGATGAGGAAGATGAAAAACCAGATGAGTGCGGAATAGCTGGAGATGAAAGAGTTGAAATAGTTGGATTCAGCGGCAGCTGCGCCATTGAAAGTCACATAGGTGCCCAGGTATTTGAGAACCCAGCCGCCAATAGCGTAGTAGTAGGGAAGTACGATGGCAGGAGCGAGGCAGGCGATGGTTCCAATCCACTTCCATTTTTTGTGGATTTTGCCGTATGCTGTGAGGGGTCCCTGGCGGGTTCTTCTGCCGATGGCGATTTCCGTGAGGAGCAGTGTGAAGCCGAAGGTCATGGCGACAATCAAATAGATGAGGATGAAAAATCCACCCCCATCTTTTGCGGCAAGGTATGGGAAACGCCAAATGTTGCCAAGGCCAACGGTGCTGGCGGCAGCGGCTAGGATGAAGCCCAGCTGGCTAGAAAAACTGCTTCGATTTTTTCCCATGGAACAAGTATAAAAAAATGCCAAGGGATTGGTTAGGTCTTTATATTAAGTCTCTTTTTTAAAGCATAAACCTCTTTTCTCTACCCCCTATCCCTAAAAAGTTTATGTGGTAGGGGTACTGGGATTTTCTATATTTGGCGCGTATCTTCATAAAAGGATGTCCCCATGAAAAAACTGTTCCTCACATCTGCGATTTTCGCGACATTCACTCTGTTTACCGCCTGCGGTGACGACAGCTCCAGCGGTCCTGAAGCTAGTGAAGAAAACAGTTCTTCTTCGATTGCCACGAACACTTCGAGTTCTCCAAATGACGGTATGCAGGAAAGTTCCTCCAGCGAAGCGGTGGCGGAAGTGATGTCGGCGGGGTATTATGAGAAAAGCTGCCCTGCGGGCCACAACTGCAGGGACGCCGCTCCGTCTACATATCTGAAGAGCGGTTTTACCTACGGCGAAATCCTGGACACCCGCGACGACCAGGTGTACAAGGTGGTGGTCATTGGCGAGGGTACAAAAGCCCAGACCTGGATGGCGCAGAATCTGAACTATGCATACAATCATGAAACCGCGAAGAGTTATTGCTACGGTGATGACCAGGACAACTGCGATACGTACGGTCGCTTGTACACCTGGGCTGCGGCAGTAGAAACTTGCCCCAGTGGCTGGCACCTGCCCAGCAAGGCGGAATGGGAGACCTTGTTCTCCTACGTCGGTAATGAAGTCGGTTCAAACAATGTTGGAACTGCTTTGAAGACTGCATCTGGCTGGGTTTCGCAGACGGGCGATGAAGCCGATAGGGATGCCTACGGTTTTGCGGTGCTCCCTGCAGGTGGCCGGGACAGAAGTGGCGATTTCGGCGAAGCCGGCTACAGCGCCGACTTCTGGTCGTCTACTGAGAGCGATAACGGCGGCGCCTACTACGAGCTCTTCGTCCACGACTACTCGTACGTGGAGGTGAACAGCTACAATAAGGACATTGCGTTCTCCGTTCGGTGTCTCCGCGACTAAGTGGAGCGAGTGTAGCAGGAACATGCTTGCTTCCCCAAGGGCGAAGCCCCTGGAAAAGGTGACCGCCACAAACAGTCTAACCATCCCATCTTAAAAAAATAAATGTCAAAATTTGACATTTATTTGACTGTGTCGTTTAATCTATGCTTCATAATTAGTACTTCGGCTCGGTCGTTTCACTCGCCTCGACAAAATTCATATTATGCTATATTCAAGTCCTCTACAAACGATATTCTTATTAGAATCGTATGATATGTCCCCGCATAAAGGAGAATCGATGAAAAAGATGGTTCGTGCAGTGTTGTTTGCCATGATGGCTGTTTTTTCGACGGCGGTTTTTGCTGAGGATGAAGACCCGTGCGCGATGCCCGCGAATCTCACGGAGATTGAAGGGGTCTATCAGATTGGCACCTGCGGCGACCTCTACAAGTTTGCCGCAATGGTTAATGGCGGCGAGACTGGCATCAATGGCCGGTTGACGGCGGACATTGATTTGAACGGCAGTTACTCAAAACAGTGGACCCCGATTGGGACGTATGAAAAACCATATAAAGGGACATTTGATGGCAAGGATGCAGAAGAAAATGCTCATGTCATCAGAAGATTGTACTTCAACGATGAAAACGCAGATGGCGTGGGCCTGTTCGGAATCATAGATTATGATGCGAAAGTCCAGAATGTGGGTGTGGTGAATTCCTTTATCAGGGGAGCATGTACTGTCGGCGGCGTGGTCGGACATAATGCGGGTGGCACCATCAGCAACGTTTACAACACTGGTGTGGTGAGTGGAATAAGAGACGGCAGAGTCGGCGGCGTGGTCGGGGATAACTCAGGCACCGTCAGCAACGTTTACAACATGGGTTCCGTGAATGGTGATGTGTATGTCGGCGGCGTGGTTGGCTATAATAATAAAGGGACTGTTAGCAACAGCTACAATACGGGTGCTGTGAGTGGAAATTCCTACGTTGTTGGTGGTGTGGTCGGTTATAATCTTAGCGGAACCGTCAGCAACGTTTACAACACTGGTGCGGTGAGCGGAGAAGACGGAGTCGGCGGCGTGGTCGGGTGGAATATAGATGGTACCGTCAGCAACGTTTACAACACTGGTGCGGTGAGTGGAGATGATCGTGGAGATAATCGTGTTGGCGATGTGGTCGGAGACAATGGTGGCATCGTCAGCAACGCCTACTACAATACAGACATGCGTTGCGAACATTGCCGTAACCCAATCGAGGGCACCACTGGCAAGACAACTGCCGAACTTGCAGCACTTGATGTAGCGCTGGCGTTTGAAAATTCTGATGGAGTGTGGGTCGCTGGTTATGACTCTATTTCCAATGGTTGGAGGAAATACGCCTTCCCGAGTTTGAAGGGCGTGGGGACTGCTCCGACATTTATCGAACTTGACCCCAATGCGACAGAGGTTGAAATCAGCAATGTTGAAGAACTTCTCAAGTTCGCCGAGCTTGTAAATGCCGGCAATACTACTCTCAACGCCAAGTTGACGGCAGACATCTGCCTGAACGCTTGCGGCGAAGGTGAATCCGTGCTCAAGGCAGACGGGACCTTGAATGGAGACGGTTCCAACTTCACGCAGTGGATCCCGATTGGAACGGTAGAAAAACCATATGAAGGGACTTTTGATGGCAATGGGAAAAGAATCAGTGGGCTGTACTTCAGCGATGAAGATGTGAATTACGTGGGCCTGTTCAAGTATAATGAAGGGATAGTCCAGAATGTGGGTGTGGTGGATTCCTATATCAGGGGAAGGTATTATGTTGGCGGTGTGGTCGGATGTAACAAAGGCACCGTCAGCAATGTCTACAATACTGGCGCGGTGAGTGGAAGTGACGAAGTTGGCGGTGTGGTCGGATGTAACAAACGCACCATCAGCAATGTGTACAATACTGGTGCGGTGAGTGGATGGGTGGAAGTCGGCGGCGTGGTCGGATTTAATGCGGGCAACAGCACCGTCAGCAATGTTTACAACACTGGCGCGGTGAGCGGAAACGTCAAAGTTGGTGGAGTGGTCGGGTGGAATATAGATGGTACCGTCAGCAACGTTTACAACACTGGCGCGGTGAGTGGACTGGACGAAGTCGGCGGCGTGGTCGGGAATAATGGTGGCACCGTCGAAAATGCCTACTACAATACGGATTTTTATGCAGGGAATGCTTTGGGTGAAAATAAGAGTGGAAGTATTGAAAATGTTGATGGTATAACGACTGCCGAACTTATCGCAATTGATTTAGGTCCAGAGTGGGTGGCCGGCAATTTAGCTTACGACAAGAAAACCGGAAAATTGACCGCCAGTTTCCCCTATCTAGAAATTTTCGCAGATTTCCAATACAAGATAACGGCTTTGGAGTTCAAGGTTGTTGACAACGTCATTCAGATTGCGAATGCGGACGACCTCAAGGATTTTGCAAGACTGGTAAGTGAATTTGGTGTGACGGATGTTAATGCAAAACTGACGGCAGACATCTGCCTGAACGCCTGCGGCGAAGGCGAAAGCGTGCTCAAGGCAGACGGAACCTTGAATGGAGACGGTTCCAACTTCACGCAGTGGACTCCCATTGGAACGGCAGAAAAACCATATACAGGAACATTTGATGGCGCAGGACATGTCATCAGTGGGCTGTACTTCAACGATGAAAATGTGAATTACGCGGGCCTGTTCGGGTACATTGGCATTGGTGCAAAAATCCAGAACGTGGGTGTGGTGGATTCGTATATATTGGGGAAGAATTATGTCGGTGGCGTGGTCGGACATAATGTGGGTGTCATCAGCAATGTTTACAACACTGGCGCGGTGAGTGGTGGAGATAATGTCGGCGGCGTGGTCGGGAATAATGGTGGCACTGTCAGCAACGTTTACAACACTGGCACGGTGAGTGGAAAAAGTTATGTCGGCGGCGTGGTCGGGAATAATGATGGCACTGTCAGCAACGTTTACAACACTGGCGCGTTGAGTGGAGAAGATGGTGTCGGCGGTGTGGTTGGAAAGAATCAGAGTAGCTCCATCAGCAACGTTTACAACACTGGCGCGGTGAGCGGAGTGTGGGAAGTTGGTGGCGTGGTCGGGTGGAATATGGGAGGCACCGTCAGCAACGTTTACAACACTGGCGCGGTGAGTGGTGAAGACAGAGTCGGCGGCGTGGTCGGGTGGATTTTTTTTGATGGCATCGTCGAAAACGCTTATTACAATACGGATTCTTATACAGGGAGTGCTGTTGGAACATGTGCTGGAGAATGTGAGTATGAAAATGTTGAAGGCAAAACTACTGCCGAACTTGCCGGTACAACGCTGCCTGCGGGTTTCTCCGGTGAAATTTGGAATGCCGGGCCTGGAGAACCTGTTGTGCGCAATGGAAAACTGTTGCTCGAATTACCGGGGCTCAAAGATGTGGGCACGCAGCCAGAAATTGAGTATACCGGATTCCAGCCGAATGCAGACGGTTATTACGAAATCAGTAACGCCCTGGAACTCAAATGTTTTGCTCAGCTCGTGAACAGTGGTGCTACTAGTATCAACGGCAGGTTGACGGCGGACATCTGTCTGAACGTCTGCGGCGAAGGCGAAAGCGTGCTCAAGGCTGATGGGACCTTGAATGGAGACGGTTCCAACTTCACGCAGTGGACTCCCATTGGAACGGCAAAAAAAACATACACAGGGACATTTGATGGCAAGGATGCCGAAGGGAATGCTCATATCATCAGCGGGCTGTACTTCAATGATGAAACTGCGGATTCCGTGGGCCTGTTTGGGAGCATCGGTGAAAATGCGCAAGTCCAGAACGTGGGCGTGGAGGATTCCTATTTCAGGGGAGGCGACTATGTCGGCAGTGTGGTTGGTTTCTGCGAATCTGGCGAAGTCGACAACGTGTACAACACTGGCATTGTGGAAGGTGGAAACTATGTCGGCGGCGTGGCCGGGTATATTGATGCGGGTGTCGTCAGCAACGCGTACAACACTGGCTCCGTGAGCGTGACAGGGAATTATGTCGGTGGCGTGGTTGGGGGTGTTGACAACAAAGGTTCCGTCAGCAATGTGTACAACATGGGTTCCGTGGGTGGAACGAGGTTTACTATCGGCGGCGTAGTCGGCTTCGACTACAGCGTCACTATCAGCAACGCCTACTTCAATACGGATTTCTTTACGGGGAATGCTTTGGGTTCTGGCGAAGATGTTGAAAATGTCGGGGGCAAAACTAGTGCCGAACTTGCTGCTGGAACGGACGTTGTCCTCGATGCAGATTTTTGGGTTGTCGGCGCGGTAAGTGAAAATGTCAAGCAAGACACCCTCTACTACCCGTATCTCAAGGTCTTTGGCCCACACGAGTATGTATTGAGCGATGTGAAGAAATACTCCATCACGGTGGCCGTAAACGATAAGGCAATGGGCTCTGTGACGGGTGCTGGCGAGTACGAATACGGTACGACTGTGAAACTTTCAGCCACCGCGAATGAGGGCTACAAGTTTACCGACTGGGAAGACGACGTGAAGACGGCCGCCCGTACGATTACCGTGACTAAGGCAGAAACCTATACGGCCAATTTCGAGGCCATTCCGAGTAGTTCCAGTTCCGCAAAGAGCTCTTCGAGTTCCGCGAAGTCCAGTTCTTCTGAAGCGAAGTCCAGCTCTAGCGAGGCAAAATCCAGCAGCAGCCAGAAGGAATCCATCATCGCCCAGGCTCAACTGCCGCAGTTCAGCGTCACCGCCTCCGGAAAGATGGTCTCCATCGCTGGCGCCCGCCCGAACTCCATCGTGAACGTCTTTGACATGCAGGGCAACAGGGTGAAGACGGTTGTGGCGACCGCTGCCAACTTCACCTTCGCTCTCCCCAGCGCCGGCGTGTACATCGTCAAGAACGGCTACACCGCCAAGCGTGTGAACGTCCGCTGATTCGCAACCGTTTAGTTCCAAACTTTTGCCGAGGTCCCGTGAATGTATGAGAATCTCGGCTTATTTACCTATATTTGAGGCGATAGTTCCCCGCATAAAGGAGAATCGATGAAAAAGATGGTTCGTGCAGTGTTGTTTGCCATGATGGCTGTTTTTTCGACGGCGGTTTTTGCTGAGGATGAAGACCCGTGCGCGATGCCCGCGAATCTCACGGAGATTGAAGGGGTCTATCAGATTGGCACCTGCGGCGACCTCTACAAGTTTGCCGAGATGGTTAATGGCGGCGAGACTGGCATCAACGGCAGGTTGACTGCGGACATCTGCGTGAACGCTTGTGGCGAGGGCGAATCCGTGCTCAAGGCTGACGGATCTTTGAATGGTGACGGTTCCAACTTTAAACCGTGGACCCCGATTTTGGGTTATGATGGAACGTTTGATGGCAACGGATATACCATCAGTGGGCTGTACTTTAATAATGGGTCTGCGGACTTCGTGGGCCTGTTCAGAGATATTGGTGAAAATACGAAAGTTCAGAACGTGGGCGTGGAGGATTCCTACTTTAGGGGAAGATCTGCAGTTGGCGGCGTGGTCGGGTGGAATGAGTATGGCACCATCAGCAACGTTTACAACACTGGCGTGGTGAGTGGACTGGGCGAAGTCGGCGGCGTGGTCGGGAATAATGATGGTACCGTCAGCAACGTTTACAACACTGGCACCGTGATTGGAAATACCAATGTTGGCGGCGTGGTCGGATTTAATGCTGGCACCGTCAGCAGCGTTTACAACACTGGCACCGTGATTGGAAATACCAATGTTGGCAGAGTGGTCGGGAATAACAACGGCACCGTCAATAAAGCCTACTTCAGTATTGAGTGGGGGCTGTGTCCAGGTTGCGACGATCATCCAATTGATGGCACTAAAGAGTTGCTGCGTGAAGAATTTTTCGAAGAAAATATTGGGAGACAACTTGATGACCACGTTGGTGTGTGGGTTGCGGGTTATAAAACTACTTCTAATGGTTGGCTGAAGTCCGTATTTCCGAGTTTGAAAGGCGTGGGAACAGCTCCGACATTTATCGAAATTGATCCCAATGCGACAGAGGTTGAAATCAGCAATGCCGATGAACTTCTCAAGTTCGCCGAGTTTGTAAATGCAGGCAATACTGCTGTTAACGGCAAGTTGACGGCAGACATCGTGGTGAACGAAGGTGTGCTCAAGGCAGATGGGACCTTGAATGAGGCTGACACCAGCAAGTTCGTCAAGTGGACCCCCATTGGGACGGAATCAACACCATACACAGGAACATTTGATGGCAAGGATGCCGAAGGGAATGCTCATGTCATCAGTGGGCTGTACTTCAACGATGGAAATGCGGACTACGTGGGCCTGTTCGGGTATAATAAAGGGAAAGTCCAGAATGTGGGTGTGGTGGATTCCTATATCAAAGGTCAACATGAAGCTGGCGGCGTGGTCGGGGAGAGTAATGGCACCGTCAGCAACGTTTACAACACTGGCACTGTGAGTGGAAGAACTTATGTCGGCGGCGTGGTCGGGCGTAATTGGAGCTCCGTCAGCAACGTTTACAACACTGGCGCGGTGAGTGGAGAAAACTGGGTTGGCGGCGTGGTCGGACAGAATTTTTTTGGCACCATCAGCAACGTTTACAACACTGGCGCGGTTAGCGGAAATTCCACTGTTGGCGGCGTGGTCGGGACAAATATGGATGGCACCGTCAACATGGTTTACAACACTGGCGCGGTGAGTGGACGGGGCGAAGTCGGCGGCGTGGTCGGGTTTCTATCCATAGGCACCGTCAAAAATGCCTACTACAATACGGATTTTTATGCAGGGAATGCTTTGGGTGAAAATCAGAGTGGAAGTATTGAAAATGTTGATGGTATAACGACTGCCGAACTTATCGCAATTGATTTAGGTCCAGAGTGGGTGGCCGGCAATTTAGCTTACGACAAGAAAACCGGAAAATTGACCGCCAGTTTCCCCTATCTAGAAATTTTCGCAGATTTCCAATACAAGATAACGGCTTTGGAGTTCAAGGTTGTTGACAACGTCATTCAGATTGCGAATGCGGACGACCTCAAGAATTTTGCAAGACTGGTAAGTGAATTTGGCGTGACGGATGTCGATGCCAAGTTGACGGCAGATATCGTGGTGAACGAGAATCTGCTGGGCATGGATAATGCCAACGTTAAAAGCGATGGAAACTTTGATGTGGATGCGTTCAAAAATACGCATGCAAGCGCTAAACCCATGGCCTGGACCCCGATTGGAACGAATGAAAAACCATATACAGGGACATTCGACGGCAATGGCAAATCAATCAGCGGGTTGTATTTTAATGATGACACTACCGCTTTTGTCGGCGTATTTGGGATTTTGGATGGAGCTGTCGTAAAAAATGTTGGCGTTGAGGATTCCTATTTCAGGGGCCTGGGAGCAGTCGGCGCTGTTGTTGGGTTGGTTGCTGAAGGTGAAGTCAGCAATGTTTATAGCAAGAGTATTGTGAGTGGAAAAGAAAATGTGGGTGGCATTGTTGGAGTCAATGTTGGTAAAGTCGCGGATAGCGACAATATGGGTTCTGTGAGTGGAAAAGAAAATGTGGGCGGCGTTGCCGGGACCAGTGTTGGTAAAGTCATGGATAGTTATAATACGGGTACTGTAAGAGGTTCCCTCGTTATCGGTGGTGTGGTTGGTCATGTTCGTGATAAAGGCCAGGTTGATAAAGTCTATAATACGGGTGCTGTAAGTGGGGGAAAATTTGTCGGCGGTGTAATTGGGTATAACGATGCTAGCTTCGTCGGCAATATGTACAATACTGGCTCCGTGAGCGGGACAGATCTTTATGTTGGTGGCGTGGTTGGGGGTGTTGACAACAAAGGTTCCGTCAGCAATGTGTACAACATGGGTTCCGTGAGTGGACCGAGGTTTACTATTGCCGGCGGCGTAGTTGGCTTCGACAACAGTGCCATTATCAGCAATGCCTACTTCAATACGGATTTCTATACGGGGAATGCTTTGGGTTCTGGCGAAGATGTTGAAAATGTCGGGGGTAAAACTAGTGCCGAACTTGCTGCTGGAACGTCCCTGAAATTGGATACGACTGCTTGGGTTGTTGGCGCGGTAAGTGAAAATGTCAAGCGAGATACCCTCTACTACCCGTATCTCAAGGTCTTTGGCCCGCATAAGTATGAGTTAAGCGACGTGAAGAAGTACGCCATCACGGTTGCCGTAAACGATAAAACCATGGGAACTGTGACAGGTGCTGGAACGTACGAATACGGCACGAAGGTCGAAATTTCTGCTACTGCGAAGAAGGGCTACAAGTTTGTCAAGTGGAGCGACGGCGTCAAGGATGCAAAGCGCGCAATCACGGTGATGAAGGCTGAAAAACTTACTGCAACCTTTGAGAAGGATAGCAAGAAGGATGCCGTTGTTGCCCAGGCTCAACTGCCGCAGTTCAGCGTCACCGCCTCCGGAAAGATGGTCTCCATCGCTGGCGCCCGCCCGAACTCCATCGTGAACGTCTTTGACATGCAGGGCAACAGGGTGAAGACGGTTGTGGCGACCGCTGCCAACTTCACCTTCGCTCTCCCCAGCGCCGGCGTGTACATCGTCAAGAACGGCTACACCGCCAAGCGTGTGAACGTCCGCTGATTCGCAACCGTTTAGTTCCAAACTTTTGCCGAGGTCCCGTGAATGTATGAGAATCTCGGCTTATTTACCTATATTTGAGGCGATAGTTCCCCGCATAAAGGAGAATCGATGAAAAAGATGGTTCGTGCAGTGTTGTTTGCCATGATGGCTGTTTTTTCGACGGCGGTTTTTGCTGAGGATGAAGACCCGTGCGCGATGCCCGCGAATCTCACGGAGATTGAAGGGGTCTATCAGATTGGCACCTGCGGCGACCTCTACAAGTTTGCCGAGATGGTTAATGGCGGCGAGACTGGCATCAACGGCAGGTTGACGGCGGACATCTGCCTGAACGCATGCGGCGAAGGCGAAAGCGTGCTCAAGGCCAACGGAACCTTGAGCGACAACGCCTCCAATTTCACGCAGTGGACTCCGATTGGAACGTCCGAAAAGCCTTACACGGGAACGTTCGACGGAAATGGCCATACCATCCGCGGATTGTACGTCAATGACGGTGACGCGGAATATGTGGGCCTGTTCGGATACATCGATGAATCCGCCAAAGTCCAGAACGTGGGCGTGGTTGATTCCTATTTCAAGGGCAGCCTGTATGTCGGCGGCGTGGTCGGGTATAATGACGACGGCACCGTCAGCAATGTTTACAACGCGGGCGCCGTGAATGGAGAATGGTATGTCGGCGGCGTGGTCGGGTTTAATTACGACGGCACCGTCAGCAATGTTTACAACACGGGCTCCGTGAGCGGATATTACGAGGTCGGCGGCGTGGTCGGGTATAACATGGACGGCTCTGTCAGCAACGTGTACAACACGGGCTCCGTGAGCGGAACTGGCAACCATGTCGGCGGCGTGGTCGGGTATAGTCTCGATGGCACAGTCAGCAACGTGTACAACACGGGCATTGTGAGCGGAAAAACCTATGTCGGCGGCGTGGTCGGGGATAATGCTGGCAGTGAAGTAAATAAAGCCTATTACGATGAACAAACTTGTAATAACTGCAATTCCTATGGAACAGGCAAGACCCTGGCGGAACTTGCGACCCTCACGATCGGCTCCAAAGCGGATGACGATGCCGATTTCCCGCTGCTTAAAGGCGAAACGGAAAGTCCCTGGGCAAAAGGCATCTATTACGACAAGGCTACAGGAAAACTGGCGAATAGTGAGTTGCCGTACCTCAAGAGTCTGCCCAAACCTCAAGACGTGGAAATGGAATTCAATGTCAAAGATAACGTCATCCAAATCAGCTCTACCGATGACCTCAAGAATTTTGCAAGACTGGTAAGTGAATTTGGCGTGACGGATGTTGATGCTGAACTGACGGCGGACATCTGCCTGAACGCCTGCGGCGAAGGCGAGTCCGTGCTCAAAGCCGACGGAACCTTGAATGATGCCGACACCAGCAAGTTCGTCAAGTGGACACCCATTGGAACAGATGCTAATTCATTTGCAGGAACGTTTGATGGCGATGGCAAAACAATCAGCGGGCTGTATTTTAATGACGAAACCATGGAACTTGTAGGATTGTTCGGGATGGCAGAGAAAGCGACGATAAAGAACGTTGGTGTGGTGGATTCTTATTTCAGCGGGTCGGGTGCCGTTGGTGCCGTTGCTGGGATTGTTTTCGATAGCGAAGTTAGCAATGTTTATAGTGAGAGCGTAGTGAGTGCTAGTGATGGCTTTGTTGGGGGCATTGTCGGTATCAATGATGGCGAGGTCACGGAGAGTTACAATAAGGGTTCCGTGAGTGGACGTGAAAATGTGGGAGGCATTGTCGGAATCAATGCTGGTAAGGTCACTAGTAGTTATAATGCAGGCACTGTGAGTGGTGAAGAGATCATTGGCGGTATTGTCGGAGGAAATGATGGTGGTACTATCAGTAATGTTTTGAATATGGGTTCAGTGATAGGAACAGAAGATGTTGGCGGTATTGTCGGTGGCACGTGGAATGGTTCTATCAGCGACTGTTACTTTGACAAGACCATCTACGATGGAAAGGCAATTGGTGATAATGGTGGTGAAGAAATAGATGAAAGTGACTTTGGTAAAACTAGCGATGAACTTGTTGCAGGAACATCCCTGAAATTGGATACCACCGTTTGGGTCCTTGGCGCGGTAAGTGAAAATGTCAAGCAAGATACCCTCTACTACCCGTACCTCAAGGTCTTTGGACCGCATAAGTACGAGTTGGGCGACGTGAAGAAGTACGCCATCACGGTTGCCGTAAACGATAAAACCATGGGAACTGTGACAGGTGCTGGAACGTACGAATACGGCACGGATGTTGAAATTTCTGCTACTGCGAAGAAGGGCTACAAGTTTGTAAAGTGGAGCGATGGCGTCAAGGATGCAAAGCGCACAATCACGGTGACGAAGGCTGAAAAACTTACCGCAACCTTCGAGAAGGATAGCAAGAAGGATGCCGTTGTTGCCATGGCTCAACTGCCGCAGTTCAGCGTCACCGCCTCCGGAAAGATGGTCTCCATCGCTGGCGCCCGCCCGAACTCCATCGTGAACGTCTTTGACATGCAGGGCAACAGGGTGAAGACGGTTGTGGCGACCGCTGCCAACTTCACCTTCGCTCTCCCCAGCGCCGGCGTGTACATCGTCAAGAACGGCTACACCGCCAAGCGTGTGAACGTCCGCTAGGCTGCGAACATCGGCGTGAACGCCGGCCTCGTCTCCTTCAGAACCGGCGCCATGGCGATAGAATCCGGTTTTATAAAAGAGCAAACTATCGAAAAGTCATGGCAATCCAAATGAGTTGGTTTGCCTCGGAAGACCCCTTATCAAGGTTTCCTGTCCCCAGAAATTTTATGAGGTGGATAGAGCTTCCGGCGTGCTGTTTTCATGAAATGGTAACGTGCTAAATGCGTGCTGACATGACGTGCTATGACGGATTCGTCTAGGGCTTATGGAATCTGGGCGCCGCTCAAATTGGATGATGGATATTTCCCCCTTTGAAATCGTTGGAAAAATGCTAAATTGGTGCTGCCTTACCGACGACAACGTGCTCTAAAAAAGCACGTCGAATCGGCTAGGAACCGCATAAAAGCTATAAACCGGCTTGACGGAGACTGTAAAAACAGCACGTTTTTCTGTAGGGTCGTTCTGTAGATGGTTCTGTAGATTTAGTTTGAAAATTAGACCCGTTTTTGGCGAAATTCGTTCAAAAAGGGCAATTTTTGAGTGAAGTCTAGGGTAATGCTTAATTGGCCTGGTTAGTTCAGATGGATAGAACGAGTCCCTCCTAAGGATTAAACTCGCGTTCGACTCGCGAACCGGGTATATAAAGGGCTTCCCTTCGGGGAAGCCTTTTATGCATTTTCGAGCGAGGCCTTCGCGACCTTTAGAACGTAAATCCGCTGAAGATGTTGTTGCTGAGGAAGGGCAGGAATCCGAGAACCACAACAGCGATGCTGAGGAGAATCACCACGCTGCGCTGGCGGCGTGTGAGGCGGATGGGTGTCAGGTGCCCATCCGGTTCATCCACCCAGGCACTCTTGATGAGCTGGATGTAGTAGTAGAGCGCAATCACGTTGTTGAGGACGGCGAATGCCACGATGGCGTAGTGCCCGGTGGAAGCCCCGCTGAAGAACAGATGGAACTTTCCGAAGAATCCGGCCAGAGGCGGAATGCCTGCCAAACTGAACATGGAAATTGCAAGAGCGATGGCGATGGAGGGGTTCTGCTTGGAAAGACCCTTCAGGGAGGCGAAAATCTCTTCCCGGTGGTGCCCGATGATGGCAAACACGAAAAACGCCAGATAGTTGGAAACCGCATACACGAACAGGTAGTAGATGATGGCGGTTTCTGCGATGGTGGCAGGGCCGAGGAGGGCAATCATGATGTAGCCCGCCTGAGCGATGGAACTGTAGGCCATGAACCGGCGAAGTCTGCTCTGCTTTAATGCTCCCAGGTTCCCCACAAAGAGGGTGGTGCCAGCGAGGAGCGCGATGAGCGGGGCAATCTGTTCCTGGATGGGAGCGAGAGGGCCAAAGACCAGCACTACCAGGAACGCAATTGCAGTTGCCTTGGAAGACACAGAAAGCACTGCAGTCACGGGAGTGGGAGCGCCTTCGTAAACATCCGGAGCCCAGGTGTAGAAGGGGAACAGGGTGAGCTTGAAACCGATTCCGCAGAAGAGGAACAGCACTGCAATCCAAAGCAGCGGTGAGGGTCCTGCCGCTACTGCAGACTGGATGTCTGTGAAGTGGAGAGAGCCTGCAAAACCATAGAGGTAGCTAAAGCCGAAGAGTTCGAAGGCAGTTGCCACAGAACCCATCAGAATGTATTTGGTGGCGGCTTCGGAACCAATCAAATCTTTCTTGTTCCAGGCGGTCAAAGCATACATGGGGATGGTTGCAATTTCAAGCCCGAGGAAGAAGGTCACGAGATCGCAGGCGGAAACCACCACCACTCCGCCAAAGGTGGCGAAGGCGATGGCGCCGATGAATTCTGCAATCTGGTGGAGCTGAGGCCTACCATCGGCGCTATGCTCGAAGTAATCCTTGGAAAGCCAAATCCCGAGAATGGCGCTCACCATGAGGACTTCGCGCATGAGAATGCCAAAGTCATCCACACGCCAGTTACTGAGGAAGAACACTCCGTTCCCGTTGGCGAGAGGAATGAAATTCAGGAGAATAAAAATAGCGATGCAGCCCACGTTGGCGATGCGCCAGGGAATATTGGATTTGGTGCTGCAGAAGAGGCGGCTCCCGATGACGATGAAGGGGAAGATGAGAAGTAGAATGTCTGGAACGATATAGTTCATGATTTACCTCCCAACCCTTGAAATGTTATCGAAAATGGGAGCGATGCTCTGGTCCAAAAATTCAGAAATCCATGTGGGGCATAGACCGATAAACAAAAGGCATGCGGCAAGGACTACAATCACGAGTTTTTCGCGGAAGCAGCCGTCGGTGAGGCTCTCGTATTTTTGCGGGAGCGGCCCGTGAAGCATCCGGTTTGCGGTTTGCAGAATGTAGACTGCGGTCGTCGTGACGGAAAGTATTGCGAGAATCGTCACGATGCGGGTGAGGGTGGATTCCTGCTGAAAGGCCCCGATGAAGATGTTGCTTTCGGCGATGAATCCGGAGAAGCCCGGAAGGCCAAGGCCCGCGAATCCGGCGAGAACAAAGCCAACGCCGAGGAAGGGCATCTTCCGCATGATGCCGCCCATCTCGGTGATGTCACGGGTATGGGTCCGCTCGTAAATCATCCCGATGGTCGCAAAGAAGAGGCCCGTGAGGAAGCCGTGGGAAATCATCTGGAGGGAAGCGCCGCGGAGGCCAACCGGCGTGAGGGCGGCGAGCCCGAGGAAGATGAGGCCCAAGTGGCTGATGGAACTGTAGGCGGTGATGTACTTGAGGTCTTTGTGCCGGAGGGCGATGAAGGGACCGAGTACCACGTTGAAAATCAGGAGCGCAACGACGTAGGGGAGCCAGATTTTTGCGGCTTCCGGCATGAGGAACATTGCCACACGGAGGCAACCGTAGGCGCCCATCTTCATCATCACGCCTGCAGCCAGCATGGAAACTGCGGTAGGCGCTGCAGAGTGACCGTCAGGACTCCAGAAGTGGAAGGGGAAGAGGCTGCTTGAAACTGCAAATCCCATGAACATGAGCGGGAAGGCCCACATCTGGAAATCCATGGGGAGGACAACCTTGGAAAGTTCCACAATGCTCCAGCTGTTGATGCCACTTTCGAAATAAAGTCCGAAGAGGGTGGCGAGAATCATGGAGGAGCCAAAGGCAAGGGTCAAGGTAAGTTTTTTACCGCCGTAATCCCTGCGTCCGGAGCCGTAGCAGGCAATCATCAGGTACATGCACAGGGCTTCCATTTCGTAAAATACGAAGAAAAGCACCAAGTCCATACTCATGTAGACACCGTAAACGCTTGTGGCGAGGAGCTGAATCAGCGCGAAAAAGACCTTCTGATTGCCCTTGATGTTCCAACTCACCAATACGCCTGCCCATACTATAAAAGAGGTCAGGGCTAGGAGCAAAATGTTCAGGGCGTCGGCGCCGACAATGTAGTGGGCGTTGAAAAGGGAAATCCAGGGGATGTTGGTAAAGAAGCGGAGGAAGAGGGGGGCTGCGTTTTCGTCAACGGGAGCGCCGCTGAGGGCGTAGACGCGGTAAACCAGGAAGCACACCAGGAACAAAACGAATGTAGCGGAGGTGGCGTGGATGGTTTTGAGAAGTTTTCCGTGATTTGCAGAAATAGGAACACAAACCAGCACCGTGAGGAGCGGGATAATCCAAATCAAATTAAAGAGAATTGTATCCATATGCACCTACAGGGGAAGATTTCCGAGGAATCTCCAGAGGAGAACGCCTACAATTAAAGTACCGAGATAGAAGGGCAGGTAGCCGCCTTGGGCCACGCGCACCAAATCACCCAACTTGTGGATGAACCAGACGGAGAAATTCACCAGGGTTCCCACGATGTAATCTTCGATGAAGCGGGCTACGCGGGCGACGCCGCCAATGACGAACTGGCGGACCACGGCGTAATACATCTCGTCGAAGTAGAATTTGTGATATACGGTTTTGTAGATACCGCTGCGGTTGGATTCGTCCAGAGCCTTTGCGATGCGGGCCTTGGGGCTTGCGTAGAAGAACCAGGCGAGAGCAAGGGCGATGATGGCGATGGCGACGGCTGCAAACGGAATCCAGGAGGCTTCCGCCAGCTTTACCAACTGCGGTGCGTGAATCTTGCCGGGCACAAAGAATGCGGCAAAGAGGCTCTTGCCGGCGATACCGCTGAGGAGGGCGGGAATGGCGAGAATCACGATAGGGAGCGTCATGGCGAAATCTTCATGCACATGGCCCGCTTTTACGCCCTCATGCCGAGGCTCTCCATGGAAGGCCAGGAAGAACAGACGGAACATGTAGAAGGTGGTGAGGCCGCTGGTGAGAAGTGCGAGGCCGAAGACCACATAATGATGGCCCTGGAATGCCGCCAGGATGATTTCGTCCTTGGAGAAGAATCCGGAGAAGGGCGGAATGCCAGAAATGGCGAGGATGGAAATGAGGGTGCACCAATAGGTCCAAGGCATCTTTTTCCGGAGGCCGCCCATGGCATCCAAATCGTTGGTATGTACCTGATGGATGAGGGAACCTGCAATGAGGAAGAGACTGCACTTGAAGAAGGCGTGAGTAAAGATATGGAATGTGGAGGCCGTCCAACCTGTGGTGACAATTGTTTGGCCCACCTGGCAAACGCCCAGGGCAAACATCATGTAGCCCAGCTGCGAAAGAGTGGAGTAGGCGAGAATCCGCTTGATGTCTTTTTGCGTGCAGGCGATGACTGCTGCAAACACCATGGTAAATGCACCCACAATCATAATCAGGGTGAGAGTGCTTCCGCAGATGGCAAAGAAGGGGAACAAACGGGCCACCAGGTACACGCCTGCCACTACCATGGTGGCGCTGTGAATGATGGAAGAAACTGGCGTAGGGCCTTCCATAGCGTTGGGGAGCCAAATATGCATGGGGAACATGGCACTCTTGCCCCAGCCGCCGGTGAAAATCAGCACGGAGCCGAGAATGAGGGCGTCTGCCTTACTCACCACCAGAAGTCCCAAATCAATAGTTTCCGCCTTGAAACTGGAAAGCGTCAAATCATTGAGGGTAGCAAAATCAAAACTCTGGACCACATAACTCACCAGCACAATGCCCAGCAAGAAGAAACTGTCGGCAAAGCGGGTGAGGATGAAGGCCTGCTTGCTCGCACTGACGGCACTGGGCTTGTGGTACCAGAATCCAATCAGGAGGTAGCTGGAAACGCCCACCAGTTCCCAGAAGATGAACATCTGGAAAAGGTTGGTGGCGGCAACGAGCCCGAGCATGGAGAAACTGAACAGCGAAAGGAGGGCGAAGAACCTGCCGGTGGCGCGGTCCCCGCGCATGTAGCCCACGCTATAGATGTTCACCATGAAACTGATGAACGTGACCACCACGAGCATCATGATGGACAGGGGATCAATCAGGCAACCGATATTGGCGAGGAAGTTCCCGAAGGGGATGAATTCATGCTCGAAGAGGATGGCTTTTTGAGGCGCAAGTCCGGAGGTAAAGTAATGCACCGCGAGAATGATGGCAGAAATTGCCGCGATGCCGTTAGCGGAAATGCCCATGGCAGCTGCAGCCTTGTCGCTCTTGCGGCACAGGAAAAGACCGTTCACTACAAAAGAGAGCAGCGGCAGAATGAAAATCAGATAACTGAGAGTGACGTCGTTAATCATGGAGTTCCCTCAACTGATCCACATCCAGGCTGTGGTGGCGGCGGTACATGTTCACGATGATGGCAAGGGCGATTGCCATTTCGCAAGCAGTGACTGCAAATACAAAGATACTGAAGATGGCGCCTGCGGTAGAATCGTGGGCGGTAAAGTAGGCAAAGCTGATGAAGTTGATGTTGGCCGCATTCAGCATGAGCTCAATGGAAATGAGCATGCCCACCAAATGCCGGCGGCGAATCAGGCCCCAGACACCAATGCCAAAGAGAATGAAGGCGAGAATGAGACAATTCATTAAATTCATTTCTCTTCCTCCTCTTTCTTGTAATCGTCCGGAATCCAGCGGCGGGCCACGGTGATGGAGACAATCAGCGTCATCAAAAGAAGAATGCTCACCACTTCAAAGGGAATGATGAATCCGCTCTGGTCGTAACCCAGCAGGCGGAAGGCCATCTGCTGCAAGCCCGCATAATTTTCTGGGGATGCAACTGCACCTTCCTTCAAACTTTCAATAGGCAGTAGGCATTTTATCATCACGACGACGAACGCCACTGCCAAGGCAAATGCCGCAAACAGTCTCGGAATTTTCGCACTGAAGGAATCCTCGCCCAAGTGACTCGTGAGAAGGATGGTGAAAACCACAAAAATAACCACGCCGCCGATGTAGACCATCACTTGGGCGAGTGCTGCAAATTCAGCGTTCAAAAGCAGGTAGAGAATGGCGGTTCCTACAAAGGAGAAGATGAGGAACACGGCACTCTGTAGGATGTTTTTTACCGCAACGGTACAGACGGCGGTCACAATCATCACTAGTGCCACCGCATAGAATGCAATGTCCATTCCTCCCAAGGGGAATGCAAGCGGCATTTCGGGAATTGATAATCCGGGGAACATCAGCCTTGTCCCTCCTTTTTATTCAAAATCATTTCAAGCGTTGAAGGGTCGGTAGTTGAAACTTCAAATTCCTGACCCATACGGATGGCTCCGAAGGGGCAAGCCTCCACGCAGAGGCCGCACTGGGTGCAGCTGGCAAAATGGTACACGTAGCGGCCGAGCACTTTCTTGCCGGCAATATTCTTGGTGGGGAGCACGTTGATGCTGGCGTTGGGACAGGCGCGCTCGCACATGCCGCAAGCGGTGCAGTGGTTGTTGCCATCTGCATCTTCAATCATCTCCAAACGCCCGCGGTAGCGCTCGTGCATCTTGAGGGTCTTGCGATTCTCCGGATACTGCTCCGTCACAATTCGCTTTGGATTGAAGAAGTATTTCAGAGTCACGGAAAGACCGCACAACAGGCTCCAAGGCCCGGTAATGCAGCGCTTTAAGTAGCGATTCCAGTATTGAAAGAAACTTATTTTTTCTGCCATAGCGCTACCCAACCAATGCGATATATGCCGCACCTGCCACCAAAAGCAGCAGGTTTACAGGCAGTAGGAATTTCCATTCAAAGTCCATGAGCTGGTCTACACGGGGGCGCACGAAAGTCCAGCGGACCATCATGTAGCACCAAATCATGAAGTACACTTTTGCAAAGAACCAGATAACGCCCGGAACCATGTTCAAATAGTTGTCGATAAAGGCGACGCCGATGCAGGGCGGAAGGAAACCGCCCAGGAAGCAAGTGGTGGCGAGTGCGGAATTTGTCACGAGGGCGATGTATTCTGCCAGGTAGAACATGGCGAATGGGGTGCCGTTGTATTCCGTATGGTAACCGCCTGTGAGTTCCTGCTCTGCTTCTGCGATGTCAAAAGGCGCGCGGTTCATTTCGGCGGTGGAAGAGATGAAGAAAAGAACGAATGCGATGAGACCGAGGACGGGGATTTTGAAAACCCACCAGTCAAAGATGGTGCCTTCTTGCCCCATGGTGATGCTCATGAGGTTGGTGGAACCGGAAATCATCACCACGAAGAGAAGAATCATGGCGAAGGAGATTTCATAGCTAATCATCTGGGCGCCACTGCGGAGGGCTCCCAAGAGAGAATACTTGTTGTTGCTGCTCCAGCCGCCGAGCAGAATGCCCAACACGCCAAATCCATTGACGGCGATAATCAGCGGAATGCCCATGGAGACGTCTGCGACGACCAAATTGCGACCGAACGGAATTAGGGCGCAAACAATGAATGGCCCGATGAGTACGATGAGGGGAGCAAGATAGAACATTAATTTGTCTGCACCACTGGGAGCGTAGACTTCTTTAAAGAGCATCTTCAGAACGTCGGCGATGGTTTGGATGGTTCCATGCCAACCCAGGCGCATGGGACCAAGACGGCATTGCACGTGGGCGCAAACCTTGCGTTCCATGTAGATGAGAATGGGTGCAGAACCGATGTTTACGAGGCAAACTGCCACGACGCAAATCAAGGCGTTGATGAGAAATGCTACAACACTGTTCAGTGTGTCCGATTGCAGACTTGCAGGCAGGAATGCCGCCACCTGGGGCACCAATTCGCGAACGAAATCGCCAATGGGGTTTGTTACAGAGGGTACGAACATAAGCTACCTATCAATTTCCGGAATCACAGGGTCAAGGGTCGCAAGAATGGTCACCAGGTCCGAAATCTTGTAGCCCTGCACCATCTTGTTGAGGGCGGCAATATGCGGGAAGCTGGGGCCGCGGGTATGAATGCGGTAAGGCTTGTCGCCGGTAGTTGCTGCAACCACATAGGTGGCGTACAGGCCCTTGGCGGTTTCAATCTCACTGTAGTAACGCCCCACGGGCAGGCGCACGGGCTTTTCCTTAGAGCGCCAAGGGCCGTCCTTCGGGAACTTCTCCACACACTGCCGCAGGATTTTCATGGATTCATGAATTTCTGCAATGCGGACGGTATAGCGGTCATAGCAATCGCCGTTATAAGTCACAGGCACTTCGAAATCAAACTGGTCGTAAATGCTGTAGGGGTTGTTGCGGCGGACGTCGAAGTTCACTCCGCTCGCACGGAGCACCGGGCCAGAGCAACCATAGGCGATTGCGTCTTCTTTGCTCAATACGCCAATGCCGCGGCTTCTTTCCAGCACCACAATATTCTTGGAGAGGAACCGCTCGTAGTCCTTCATGGTGTCTTCCATGTGGTCCAGGAACGCTTTCACCCGCGGGATGAATGTATCGGGCACGTCGTAGCGGCTTCCACCCGGGCGGAAGAAGTTTGTCGTCAGGCGAGAGCCTGTCACTTCTTCCAAAATGTCGTGAACCATTTCACGTTCTTTGAATCCGTAGAGGAGGCAGGTCTGCCCGCCCAAATCGCCGCCAAAGCAGGCGAAGAAAACCATGTGGCTTGCAATGCGGCCCAGTTCCGAAAGCATCACGCGGATGTATTCCGCCTTCTCTGGAACACCAATGCCCATCCCCTTTTCAAGAGCGATAACCACACCCAAGTTGTTCTGGATGGCGGTCAGGTAATCCTGGCGGTCGGAGAGGGCGATGTATTGCAGGTAGCTCATGGACTCGGCCTGTTTTTCCATGCCGCGGTGGATGTATCCAAAGTGGGGAACAAGTTCCACAATGGTTTCACCGTCCATGCGGAGGGCTAGGCGGAGGGCACCATGAGTACTGGGGTGTTGCGGCCCCATGTTGATGAAAAATTCTTCCGTGTTGGTATCGCGCTCGATACGGAATCCTGGAGGTAATGAACTCATACGGGCCTCCGGATCATTTCAGGGTGGGTAAAATCTTTGCGCAGGGGGAAACCGACAAAATCCTTGTCTAAGAAGATGCGGCGGAGGTCCGGGTGGCCGATGAAATCGATGCCGAACATGTCGTAGACTTCTCTTTCTTTGAATTCTGCAGCCGGATAGAGGTGACTGATGCTTTCGATTTTTCCGAGAAGGCTGGTGGGCCGTTCTGATTCATCAATGCTGAAATCCTTTTTGATTTGCACGCAGAGGAAAATCTTGTGCCCCAGTTCAATGCTCCGGAGTTGGGTCACCAGGTCGAAGTGGTCATCGTAATCGATGGCGGTGACGTCGATGAGGTAGTCCATCTTGAAGTCGGGATCGTTCTTCAAAAATTCCACAACGGGCAGGTACTGTTCGCGCCCCACCATGACTTCCAGCGGCATATCCGCGGGCAGGTTCGCCACTACTTCTTCCAGCGGGTCTTCGCTGTGGGTGTGGTACGTCACGGTATCAAACTTGCTCTGCAACTTCTTGAAAATTTCCACCTGCTTCATGCCCACAGGCGCTTTCGCTGCGCGAGGAATTTCGGGAAATTCTTCCTTCTTCACGCGGACAGGTTTGAAACTGCTCTTGTAGTCGGGATTTTCTTCCTTGAACTTGGCGCGGGTTTCCGCCATCTCCTCGTCCTTCATACGTTCGAGGGCGGCCCAAGTGTTGGCCGCTTCGCGGTAGCGGTCCATGGTGCTCACGTCCTTAGGCTCGCCTTCATGCCAAGGGTCTCGGCATGTCTCGTGCAAAATCTTATCCCGCAGCGTCAGGAGACCGTGGAAAAGTGCCTCGGGCCGCGGCGGACACCCTGGAACAAACACGTCAATGGGAATGATGTTCTGGGCACCGCGGACAACGGCATAGTTGTCATAGATAAATGGTCCGCCGCTAATGGTGCAGGCTCCCATTGCAATAGCATACTTGGGCCCGGGAATCTGTTCCCACAGCATCTGAATGGCAGGCGCCATACGGCGGGTAATGGTTCCCGCCAGAATGAACAAGTCCGCCTGTCGCGGAGAGGCGCGGAACACCTCGGAACCAAAACGGGCGATGTCGTAACGAGCCATTGACGAAGACATCATCTCGATGGCGCAGCAGCTGGTGCCGTAGGTCAGCGGCCAGATGGAATTGGCGCGGGCCCAGTTCACCACGTAATCGATGGCGTTGACCACATACTTTCCGCCAGGAATGGGGTCCAGAATCTTCGGCGCAAAATTGACTATTCCCATTTGAGAACCCCCTTCTTCCAAGCGTAGGCCAGGCCAGAAACAAGAATCGCCATAAATACCACAAGATCAATAATGACAATAGCAGGGGAGAGGGGCGTATTCCCAGACATAATTTCCTTGAAATTCATGAGAACCGGGAACAGGAACAAGGCTTCAATATCAAAAACCAGGAACAGAAGAGCGAACAGGTAGTAACCCACCTTGAATTGGATGCGCGCGTTTCCGATGGTCTCCATGCCGCATTCATAAGGGGCCATCTTGTTCTTGGTATTCTTGGTGCGGTAGCCCAGCAGCAGGCCAACAACAGTGGCTGCCGCGGCGATGAACGCCCCCAGAAATAAGAATATGGATAGAATGATATACTCGGACATATAAAACCTTAGTAGAAGTTCTGCAACTCCTGGACAGTACCGAAGAGGGTGTTTCCAATTTCAAAACGATCTACAATGTGCTTGAACAAATCCTTGAATTCTTTGGCGGTGGTGGCGGACATTTCGTTCAGCTTGTCCTGAATGGAGCTGACATAACCTTCGTCGGCGTGTTCCGCCTTCAAATCCTGCATGGTGGTGTTCCACTGCTGGAGCATTTTGTCTGTTTCCAGGCGGGCGATGATGTAGCGTGTGGTGGAAAGAAGTTCCAGCAAGAAGTGCACGAGGAAAATCTCCTCTTGCAGAATACCCCAGCGCTTGTCTTTGGAGTACAAGGTGGCGGAATCCGCCTTACCATAAAATACAGCCGCCTGCGCATATTCCAGGCAAGTCATCAAAAGCCGCTCGTGCTGCTTGATTTCCTTGTTCAGGCGCTCGAACCAGGCATCGTCCATGGCGGCATCGTCGCTATTGCCGCTGGCGTCCCGCGGAATGATGGCGCGGAAGGCGTAATACACTTCCTCATAGTAGCGGTTCCGCATGCGGCAGTTGAAGGCGCGGTTCTTCAGCGTGTAGTCGCTATGATGGAGGGGCGTAATCATGCTTTCTTCACCTCCCGCACGCCTTGAATCTGCTCAATCTTTGTCATGATGGAATCCACATGCTCTGTCCTGAAGGCCTTGAACTCCATGCGAATCCGTCCGGAATATTCGGCGCTCGCCACACTCATGCGGTCGAGAATCATGTTCGAATTTTTCAGTTCCTGCAAAATGTCGAGGGTGATGTTCTTCCGGTTGTCGGTAAGGATGGTCAGGTGAGTGGTGAAGGGCTTCGTGGTATCTGCACTCCAATCTACGGGAATCTGCTGCTCCACCGGGAAGTTCTTGAGGCAGGAACATCCCACGTTGTGCACTTCAATCCCTTTCTTCGGGAGGAGTACGCCCACAATGGGGTCTCCGGGAATGGGCGCGCAACATTCGGCAAAGTGAATCAGGAGACTGGTCTCCTGCCCAATTTCCAGCGGCATGTCGTCTTGCACCACGCTCTTTTTGTCTCTACTGAAGGTGGGGAAGAATCGGAGGGCCGCTCCAATCTTGGAGGGGTCCGTATCGCCACTGAGGAATTTGCGGATGTCTTGCAGCGGAAGTTCTCCCTGGCCCAGTCTCTCGTAGAATTCCTCCATGGAGGTGGCGCCAAAGTATCGGAGAACGGCATCGTCCTTCGGTCGCTTCTCTTTCTCGATTTTGGAAAGCCGCAATTCTCGGGTCCAGATTTCGCGACCCAAATCCAACGCCTGCTGGATAATGCTGGTCTTCATCCACTTTCGGAGTTCCTGCTTCGCTTTCGCCGTCTTTACCAGTTCCAGCCATTCGGGGCTGGGCTCCTGGCTCGGGCTCTTTAAAATCTGGATGGTGCCGCCATTGGGAACAGGTTTGTCCAGGCTCACCACTTCGCCATTAATCTTCGCACCAATGCAGTGGAGGCCCAAATCGGTGTGAACTGCAAAGGCAAAATCCAGTACAATGGCCCCTTCGGGCAGTTCCACGGAAGCACCCTTGGGCGTAAATACCGTCATTCCCTCCGGCTTCAAGTCCACCTTCAAAAAGTCCAGGTATTCCTTAGAGTCGCTGATTTCGGACTGCAGCTTTACCATGTGGTCAAGCCATGCCAGTTCCTCGCCCTCGTGCTGGGTTTCCATCTTGTAGGCCCAGTGGGCGGCGAAACCCTTCTCCGCAGTCAAATCCATGTCCTTGGTGCGAATCTGCACTTCCACCATCTTGTTTTCCGGCCCGATGACCGTGGTATGGATGCTCTGGTAAAGGTTTGGTTTTGGGGTGGCGATGTAATCCTTGAAGCGGCTCTGGAGCGGCGTCCATAAGTTGTGTACGTAGCCTAGGGCCAAATAGCATTCGGGAATGGTCTCCACGATAATGCGGATGGCGAAAATATCGAAGATGTCTTCAAAGCCGCAATCGCGGGCCAGCATCTTGTTGTAGATGCTGTAGATGTTCTTGGTGCGCCCCTGGATGGTGCAGTCAAAATCTTCCAGAGCCATCTTGATTTGGAGAGGCCCGATGACGGACTGCACATACTTCTCGCGCTTTTCCTTGTTCTCAATCAAGGCATCCACAATCTTCTGGTACTCATCAGGGTTCACGTACTTGAAGCTCAAATCCTCAAGTTCCGTTTTCAGCTTGTAGAGACCAAAGCGGTGGGTGAGGGGCACGTAGATGTCCAAAGTCTCTTGGGCGATGGCGCGGCGCTTTTCGGGCTTCATGTATCGCATGGTGCGCATGTTGTGGATGCGGTCCGCGATTTTAATCATGATGACCCGGGGGTCTTTCGCCATGGCGATAATCAGCTTGCGGTAGGTTTCCGCCTTCTGGGCGGTTTTGCTTTCCTTTTGGGCCGCGGTAATCTTTGTGACGGCGTCCACCATGAAGGCTGTGTCTTCGCCAAATTTTTCTGCAATCTCGCTCAGAGTGTGGGGAGTGTCTTCCACCACGTCGTGGAGGAGCCCTGCCAAAACGGTGGGCTGGTCCTGCTTCAAATCGGCGAGAATTTTCGCAACTTCCAGGGGGTGTTCCGTATAGGGCATGCCGCTCTTGCGGTATTGGCCTTCGTGAGCATCTGCGATAAAGGCAATAGCGTTATGGAGAACCCCTTCGTCCAGGTCAGGGTTCTTCTTCAAAAGCACCTGTACAATGTGCTCTTGGTTGGTTGTCAATTCACCAGTTTCCATCATTCCCAATTTATGTAAATATCACGGAGAGAGGGGGGCGATTTTGCGAAAATAAGCGAAAAATAGGGATTTTTGGGGAAAATGATGTTCCAACTTGGAATGAATCTTTTATTAAACTTTTCTTTACAAAACCCCTTAACGGAAGAGCTCTCTTTTCCTAAATTTGGGTCGCTTTTTTTAAGATGGAGAAATAAATGCCACCCATTCACCCTCGTGAATCCGTTCAGCACTATTTTCACGATGCGATTTCTATTGTGACTCCCGAGTTTTTCCGCGCTATGAAGCGGGGGTACAGCCGCAGGGATTTTACCAAGGATTTGATGAGTGGGCTCATTGTGGGCATTTTGGCGCTCCCTCTCGCCATCGCCTTCGCTATCGCTAGCGGTGTTGGGCCGGAACAAGGGCTCTATACCGCCATTATCGCCGGCTTTGTCATCTCCCTCTTGGGCGGAAGCCGCTTCCAGATTGGTGGCCCCACGGGCGCATTCATCGTCATCGTCTACGGAATTGTGAGCCAGTACGGCTATGACGGGCTTGCTTCTGCGACGCTCCTTGCTGGCATTTTCCTCGTGATTTTCGGGCTCGCCAAGTTCGGGGCCATCATCAAGTTCATTCCTTACCCGGTAACTGTGGGCTTTACCGCGGGCATTGCCATCATCATCGCCCTCGGGCAGGTGCCCAACTTCCTCGGGCTCACTTTTGCGGGCGCAGATCCTGCCGACGCCATCGGAAAAATCAAGCTCTATGCCACATCCCTTGGCACCGTGAACTTCTTCTCGGTCTTCGTGGGCATCGTGGCTCTTGCGGTCTGCATCTTGTGGCCCAAGGTCACCACGAAAATCCCGGGCTCCCTGGTGGCCATCATCGTGGCTACGGTCCTCGTGAAGGTTTCGGGCTGGGATGCAGATTACGGCGTAGTGACCATCGGCATGAAGAACCACATTCCTTCAGGATTCCCCATGCCTCACTTGCCAAACATCAGTATCGAGATGATGCAGAAGGTGTTCCAGCCGGCCCTTACCATTGCCATGTTGGGCGCCATCGAATCCCTCCTCAGCGCCGTGGTGGCCGATGGCATGACCAGCACCAAGCACCGTTCCAACACGGAACTTTTTGGTCAGGGTGTGGCGAACATCCTCTCTCCGATTTTTGGCGGAATTCCAGCCACGGGAGCTATTGCCCGCACGGCGACGAACATCCGGAATGGCGCTGTGAGCCCCATTAGCGGCCTCGTTCACGCGGTGGTGCTTCTCCTCATCATGCTGGTGCTGGGGAAGTATGCCGAAATGATTCCCATGGCGGCTTTGGCGGCGGTGCTGTTCCAGGTGGCCTTCAACATGTGCGGCTACCGAAGCGTCATCAAGATGTTCAAGGCCCCCAAAAGCGATGTGACGGTGATGCTTGTGGCATTTTTTCTCACGGTGGTGATTGATTTGACGGTGGCTATCGAAGTGGGCGTACTTCTTGCAGCGGTGCTCTTCATCAAGCGCATGAGCGATGTTTCCGAAATGGAGACGGTGACGAACGCTTTGAAGGAAGACGATGAGGAGGCGGCAAAGAACGAACTCGGTCGCGTAGTGCCCAAGGGTGTGGTGGTTTATGAGTTGGCGGGTTCCCTCTTCTTTGGGGCGGTGGACAAGTTCAAGGATACCATGAACCGCATTTCCGAAACGCCCAAAATTCTCATTTTGCGCATGCGGAGTGTCTCTAGCATTGATGCTGCCGGCATTCAGATGGTGGAGGATTTGCTGAATCGCTGCAAGAGCGAAGGCACGCAACTTCTGCTTTCTGGCGTGCATGCCCAGCCTGTGGTGGCCCTCACTCGGGCCGGCGTTTTGAAGCAGTTGGGTGAAGAAAACGCCCTCGGAAATATCGATGCGGCTCTGAATCGCGCCCGCGAAATCCTCGGCCTCCCCATTGTCGATGCCTCTGTAGAAAAAGTGCCCGCGCCTAAGGTTTCTTGGGAGAAGAGCCTTAATAAACCCTGGATTCCTGAGGAGTCCAATGCTGCGGTGGCCGAGGGCACGCCAGAGGTCATCACTGAGCGGATGATGGACGAACCCATCAAGAAAATAGAAGAAGAAATCCGCAATTAACTATATTTGACAAAAAACAACAAAAAAG
>JAKSIK010000010.1 GCA_024398835.1 Fibrobacter sp. | reverse complement strand
ACCATGCTTGCATGGGCATTTCCGAGCCGATTATCAACAATAACGAAGTTATTAATTGTGCATTGTGAATTATGAATTATTAATTCAGCAATTCCACGTGAAGGTGTTCCGCCTCGCCCTTTTCCCAGAGCACGCGACAACGCCCCCGAAGTTTGTCCTCAACACCAATGACAATCATACGGCGTTTTTCCACAGGAATGTACTTTATTCGAAAATCCAGAGCCTTGTTCTGGTAATGCTTGGAATTGCGGGCATGGTAGGGCCAATCGTTTCCGCTGGTAATGACGGGCACGTAGTCATCCCCCATCACGTTGTGGAACACGTTCACCACCGTAAGTCCCGCCGTATCCAGCGCCGGGTCCAGGCTTTCCAGGTAAACGCCCTGCTTCTGCTTGGTCCGCTTAATCAATAGGCGATGGACTTCCCGCCCCGTGAAAGGTTTCGCCTTCACATGGCTGTAGTAATCCTCTCCGCTCCACAACGGCTCATCCGCCTCATTCTCCGGCTCGTAACGGGGAATGTCCCTCTTGTTGGTCTGAATCAGCACAAAAACAGCCACCAGGAATGAAATGGCGAAAATTGGAGCTAATAGGTATAAATGTCGTGTTGGCATTGTTTTTCCGTTTCAAAAATACTATTTTAGAATCATGATGAAAAAGATTCTTACCCTCGCGCTCCTTCTTTTGTCCCTCGTCCTCTTTGGCTGCGGCCAAGACAGTGCCAACTACGTCGGCTACTGGCAGGGCGAAACCAACATGATTTTCGAAGTCCTGACCGAGAACGGCAGTGACTACATCATCCGCAACATGAACGGTGACTTGAAGGCAACCATTTCCGATGGCGCCCTCCGCGGCAAGAACTCTCTGGACATGGAATACCTGATGCGCGTGAAGAAGGATTCCGCCTACTATGAATTCGGCGGCATCACCACCGGTTACAAGCGCATTACCGAAGAAGAATACAAGAAAATCATGGCCACCATGCAAAAGGCCGCCATTTCTCAGTAAGCGACGCGCCAATTAAAATTCAAAATTTAAAATTCAGAATTCAAAATTTTAGCCGACGATAACAGCGCCGGCTTATTTTTTACTGCAATAGTTCCAGCACCCGCTTTTCCAGCGCAGCCTGATTGGGAACGCCACTCCACACGCCTTTGATGTAGCCTTCCCCATCCAACAGCATAAGGGTCGGAACCGCGTTGATGCCGTAACGGCGCCACAGGCCCTGGTCTGCATCGCGGTAGAGCGGATAGGGCGAACGATGCTGCTTTTCATAAAAAGCGTTCAGCACATCAGTCCCCTCATTGGAAATGCCGATGATTTCCAACCCCTTGTCTCCATACTTTCCGTAAACACTTTCCAGGATTGGGAGCGTCTTTCGGCAAGGCCCGCACCAGGTGGCCCAAAAGTCAAGCAATGTGGCCTTGGGCTTTTCCTTGCGCTTCTCGGCATTTTTGTAGAAGTTCTTCTTGAACTCCGCCATTTTGCTCCCCACCGCGGAACCTGTGAGGCTGCTGATGTCATCCGGGCGGTCCGTCAATTTCACCTTCAGCGGAATCTTCTTCCCGTCCCGCAAGACTTCCACCTGCACCATTTGGCCCACCTTCCCCTTAGAAATCACCGCAGTAATCTGGGACATGTCCGTCAGCGGTTTCCCGCCAAAGCCGATGAGCTTATCGCCCGCCACAATGCCTGCGGTAAAGCAGCCGGAATTGGGATGCACACCCATGACATTCAGCGCCAGGTGATTTTCATGCGTCGACTTCTTGAAAGTGAGACCCAGCCAGGGTGCCGCAAGCGCGGGCATAAACGCCAAAAGGAGAATGGCAGGCACCATTCCAAATTTCAGTTGCAACTTCATACTACTTCTTCGGATTGCGATCGTCGAATTCGCCGAGTGACTTGTAGCCGTCATTCAGCAAGGCATCGTAAAGTTCATTCCGCATGGCGTGTGCCGCCATCCAGCGGAAAGCCACCACGGAATAGCACTGCACGGCATCTACACCCATCTTGAGCAAGTCATAAATCTTATAGCCGTGATCGATTCCGCCACAGGCAATGACGCTCATCTTGGGGTAATGTTCCCGAATGTACTTCACATTCCAAACCATGTTCTCATAGAGGGGACGGCCAGACATTCCACCGCAGTCACCGTCAGCACGAAGGGGCGTCAGCTGCTCGTACTTGGTCTCTACCGGGAGTTCGCTGATTTTTGCCGTGGGGTACGTATTCCCAACCACCACGCCGTTCACGCCGGTGCGCACCAGCATATCCATAATGCTAATCAAATGCCGCTCCGACAAATCCGGGCTCAGCTTTGCATACACCGCTTTTCGAATACCAAGAGTGTTGCGGAACTTCATGATTTCCGTAAAAATCCGCTCCGAAAAACGCATGTCCAAATCCAGGCGGGATTCACCGGTGTTGGGGCAGCTCACGTTGATTTCAATATAATCACCGGCCTTGTAGGCAATGGAAAAACTTTCGATAATGTCACTCAGTTTTTCTTCTTCGTCGGTAAGGCCCGGGGTTTCTGCCACGGAGATTCCCACGCAAAGGCCAGCCTTGTGGGCCTTCACCAGTTGTGAATCCACGCGCTTGGCAATGGCATCCACCCCATCGTTGTTGAGGCCCATGCTGTTGTGGATGGCGCGGTCATTTTCCAGAAATCCCACGCGAGGGTTGTGGGTATTCCCGGCCCGCTTGTGGCGCGTAGCCGTGCCCACCGTAATGCCACCAAAGCCCACATTGGCGTAATCCTTGATGCGAAGGGCTGTTTTATTTGCCCCCGCCGCGAGGATGATAGGGCAACCAAAATAAAGGGAATTGCTGTGGTCCGAGAATGTAACCACACGCTTCAAAGGCTTGCTCAAATCCGGCCTACCACCCATGAACGGAATAAAGGGAGCGAAACGAGCCACATGCTTGAAGGAATCATGACGGAATTCTGGAGAATTGCGAAACACCCTGCGAATCATGGCGAGAACTTTATCGCTAAAACGCAGGTAATATTCGTGATTAATGCATTCAAAACTCATAGGATATGACTAAATTAACAAAAAGAGCGGTGGGAAAGCCACCAGCATGCCATTTTCATCGAGGATTTAGCTGTGAAGAATAAAATTCACGAAAAAATGCCAGAATATCTGGAAATTTTGAAGTCGTTGGTTCGCATTCCCTCCATCAGTTTTGACAATTTCGACCAGAAGCACGTGCTGGAATCGGCTGGCGCAGTGAAGGCACTATTTGAGAAGGCCGGATTCACCAACATCCAATTTCTCGTGCCCCCCAGCGGAAGGCCCACAGTTTACGCCGAGAGCCTCACCTCGCCGGACAAGCCCACGATACTGCTCTACGCCCATCACGATGTGCAGCCCCCCATGCGGGAAGCCCTGTGGGATACGCCTCCCTTTGATGCGGTCCAGAAAGGAGAGCGGCTCTACGGACGCGGCACCTGCGATGACAAGGCCGGCATCGTCACCCATCTGGCTGCTGCATTGCAAGTCCGGGAATGGAAAGGGAAAGAAGGCCCCAACCTGAAGTTCATCATTGAAGGCGAAGAGGAATCGGGCAGTGCTGGTTTCGCAAAAATCCTGAAGGAAAATGCTAGCCTCCTGAAGTGCGACGCCGTCATTGTGGCAGACCTAGGGAACTTTGCCAAGGGAACGCCCTCCATCACGACAACGCTCCGCGGTATGAGCGCTGTAGCCGTCACGCTGAAAGCTGCCAAGGCACCGCTCCATTCCGGAAGCTGGTCCGGCCCCATTCCCGACCCGGCACAAGCCCTCTGCCGCATGATTGCAAACCTTACCGATGCCAAGGGGAACATCAACATCCCGCATTTTGAAGATGGACTGGTTCCGCCGACCGCAGAGGAACTCGCCTCCTACGCAAGTCTCGGCTACAGTGAAAAGACCTTCCGCAAAGAGGGCGGCGTTCTGGATTCAGTACAACTTAACGTTCCTGAAAATGAGATTCTTCCCTCCCTCTGGCGCCGCCCCAGCATTACGGTGACTGCCATCGAATCGGGCTCCAGACTCAACGCAGGCAATGTGCTTCAGGATAGCGCCTACGCCCGCATTGGAATCCGCCTCGCCCCCGGCATGGATGCAGACAAATGCACGCAACTGCTGATGGACTTTTTGAAGGCCCAGGTGCCCGCGGGCATGGAAAGCGAATTCATCGTGGAAGATGGTGCCAACCCATTTACAACAGACGTAAGCCATCCCTATTTTAAACTCATGAGCGAAGCCATGAGCAAGGCCTACGAATCGCCCACCAAGTTCATCGGCTGCGGAGCAAGCATTCCTGGCGCAGAATATTTCCGCAATACCTTTGGCGACATTCCCATCCTCCTCACAGGAATCGAAGATCCGGAATGCGCAGCCCATGGTGAAAACGAAAGCCTCTACATCCCCGACTTCGAGCACGGCATTCTCTCGGAAACGTTATTCTTCGGAGGACTCGCCAAATGAAAAAGCGTGTGGTCATTTTAACAGGCGCGGGCATCAGTGCCGAATCCGGGCTCCGCACCTTCCGCGGGAACGACGGCATGTGGGAGCACGAGAACATCGAGGATGTCTGCACTCCAGGCGCGCTCCGTCGGGACCCCAAGCGGGTCAAGGACTTCTACAACTTCCTCCGGAAGGGACTTCCCGCGCACAAGCCCAATGCCGCACACCTCGCACTAGTGGAGTTGGAAAATCGCCTGGGCGATGAATTCCTGCTGGTAACGCAGAATGTGGATGATCTTCACGAGCGGGCGGGCAGCAAGCGGGTGCTTCACATGCATGGGGACCTGATGAAACTTCGCTGCATGAGTGACGCCTCACACGAATTCTCCTTCACTGGCGAAGAAACGCTGGAAACCAAGTGCCCCTTCTGCGGCGGGAAAACTCGGCCCGACATCGTCTTCTTCGAAGAGGTGCCGCTCTATATGGAAGAAATCCAGGATGCTCTTCGGGAATGCGAGGAGTTCGTCTACATCGGCACCAGCAGCGTGGTGTACCCCGCCGCCGGCTTCAAGAGTTTCGCCAAACGCTTCGGCGCCAAGGTCACCTGCCTCAACTTGGAGATTCCAAGCTACGACCCCGATACAGACGTATTCATCCAGGGGAAAGCCACTGAAGTGGTTCCGGAATGGGTGAAGAATTTTAAATAGGTGCGGCCCGCGGAAACTACCCGCGAAAAATGCAAATACAAAAAGACCAACCCGAAGGTTGGTCTTTTTTGAAACTTGAGTTTCAGTGGAATAGAAAAAGCAATTAAGCCTTCTCAGCAACCACCCAAACCTTGACCTGAGCTTCAACGTCGCTGAACACCTTGATGGTGACAGTGTACACACCAAGCTGCTTGATGGGTTCATCAAGAGCAACCTGAGCGCGAGAAACCTTGACGCCAGCCTTGGTGATAGCTTCGGCGATATCGCTAGCGGTCACAGAACCGTACAAGCGTTCGCCTTCCACCACGCGGCGTTCCAGGTTCACAGAAACCTGAGCGAGTTTGGCAGCCACGTCGCCAGCAGCAGCAAGTTCCTTTTGGAACTGAGCTTCGAGAGCAGCGCGGTTGGTTTCAATCTGAAGTTTTGCTTCCTTCGTAGCACGAACAGCGAGCTTGCGGGGGAAGAGGAAGTTACGAGCGTAACCGTCCTTAACCTTCACGACGTCAAGCATCTTGCCGAGGTGAGGAACATTAGCCTTAAGAATAATTTCCATAGTCTAGTTCCTCCTATTAGCGAATGCTGTCCGAAACGAACGGGAGAATGGCCATCTGACGAGCGCGCTTGATAGCTTCGTTCAGCATACGCTGATACTTTGCGCTTGTGCCAGAGATGCGGCGAGGAATGATCTTGCCACGTTCAGAGATGAAGCGACGGAGAGTCTTTTCATCCTTGTAGTCAATGAACTTGACGTTGTTTTCCGTGAACCAGCAAGTCTTCTTGCGACGGATGCGGGTTGCAGCCTGCTTCTTATCTTCAAAAGCCATTATTCAGCCTCCCCTTCTTCAGCGTCCACAGGAATGATTTCTTCCGTAGACTGAGCCATATCCTGGTTGTAAACGATTTCGCTCATGGGATAATCAGCGAGGGTCATCCAGCGAAGAACGTTTTCATTGAGCTTGAGAGCAGCTTCCATGGCAGCCACTACAGCGGCTTCAGCCTTGTAGTAGAAAATCACATAAAAGCCGTGCTGGCGCTTCTTGATGGAATAAGCGAGCTTGCGCTTGCCCCAGTCATCACGACGGAGAATTTCACCGCCGTTCGTAATCATAGCACCGATGTTCTCGATTTCGGCATTGATAGCGTCATCGGAGATCATAGCGTCGATGATTACCATCGTTTCGTATTGTCTCATAATGAGTCCCTTTGGTCTATCGCCCGGCTACCGACATTGGCTCCGGGAGGGTTCCGATAAAAATCGGTGGGTCAAATATAGGAAAAATATGGGTTGGAATGGGAATTATATGCCCAACTGGACCCCAAGGATCCAGGAAGACGCCCAGGACGACACCCCGCGGTCGAAGAACCGCTGGAATCCGCCTTCGAAGGAGAGATACAGGGATTTTGAGGAATTTTTCGTAAAATCCCAGATTTCGCGCAAATCCAGGGCCAGACCATGGGTGGTACTCAGCATCTGGGCACGGGAGAAGTTGTACTCGTACATGACGCTGCTGGTGACGCCCACGAAGCGGGAGAACTTCCAGCCAAAGCCCCCTTCGAGGCCCATGGAAAATCCATCCAAACTGAACAACTTCTCGCAAACTGTTTCCTCGTCCAGAGTGTCTGGTTCAACCTCTTCCCCCCAATCCCTGCGGTTGTCCCACTCATCGCGAATTTCAGACAAGTCCGTCGTCTCCAGCCCATAAACCGGAGCGATGTAGAAGTCAAAGGTGGATACAGACAAATGAAACTTTCCATTCACGCGGTAGCGCTGGTTCAAGACCATCACATCGGAATCCAAATCGCCGCCGAAAAAGCGAACATCCACGCCGGCACTAAACCAGCTGGCATAAAAGAACTCACCCTGCCCCTGCCACACAAAAAGGCAATCGCACTCCTCCGTCGGGTCGAAAAGGCCGATGCCAAGCCCAACAGAGAGGCCTTCTCCGATATAGGCGGACTGCCGCGGCAGCGGAATGCTTTTTCTCTCGGAGTTTTTAACCTGAGCAGAATCTCCGGACACGGCTTCCGCAGCAAACAGCGGGAGACTGAACATCAAGAGAATGAGAAGCAATTTCTGCATATTCCAAATCTACAAATAATTCATTTCGCCATTCTGCAAGGCAATTCATTCATCTATATTTGTCTTTATGAAGAATGTGGTGATTTTGGCAACAGGCGGCACCATCGCTGGTGTAGGCGAACCCGGGAAAGACACGGGTTACAAGTCCGGCTCCCTTACGGCAAAGGAACTTGTGGACGCCGTTCCTGGACTAAGCTCCATCGCCAACATCCAGGTGGAGCAAGTCTGCAACATCAATTCCGACGACATCACCTCCGCCCTCTGGATTAAACTCGCAAAGCGGATAGCGGAACTGCAAAATAACCCGCAGGTAGATGGCATTGTCATCACCCACGGCACAGACACGCTGGAGGAAACAGCATTCTTCCTCACCCTCACCACAGCGGGAACAAAGCCCATCATTCTCACGGGAGCCATGCGGCCTGCAACTGCTGCTGAACCTGACGGGCCCGCAAATCTTGTTTTCGCAGTGAAATCCGCAGTGAATATTGCGACGGATTTAGCAAGCAAATGCAACTCCGAAGGCAAGGGCCGCGACGCACAACATCCTGAAAATGACCGCGCACCCGTTTTGGTGGCTTTTGCAGACAAATTAATTCCTGCGGAAAGCGTACAGAAAATTCACCCGAATCGGTTGGACGCCTTCGCCGCGACGGATGTAGAAACTGTCCGCGGTCTTCACTTTGAGATTGACGGCGAGGAAACCCTCCCGAAAGGAACTCTCCCGAAGGTGACGGTCCTCTACTTCAACGCCGAGGCCGATGCCGCACAGATTGAATTTGCGGCAAAAACTGCCCGCGGTCTCGTGATTGCAGGGGCTGGCGCCGGAGAGTTCAGCCAGAGCTGGATGGAGGCCCTCGCCCGCATTCAAATTCCCGTAGTCATCACCTCCCGCATCAACGCCGGACGTATTCTGCCGGAGCAACTGCTAGTCCCAGGCACCATCGCCGGATACGGCCTTCCTGCCCCCAAAGCCGCGGTTTTACTCCGCCTAGCCCTGACAAAAACGGCAGACAAGGCCAAAATTCAGGAAATTTTTGCGAAATTCTAACCCTAAGAGCCGTATTTTCGTATTTTAAACCCGTTCATAGGAGTTTTTATGCGTTTTTTGCCTTCTGTTCTTTGCATGGTTGCCTTACTCGCTAGCGTTTCCTTTGCCCAGATGGAGCCCGCCCCCAAAGTTGCCGACGTGCAACTGATGAAGGATTCCTCCACCAAGGAACTGGTCAAGATGGACTTCTCCCTGCCTCTGACCGGAGTCAGCGACCCGGGAATCCTTTTCAGCCATTTTGCCAAGCGCCCCCTGATGATCTATTACTTCAGCCCCAAGTGCCCCCATTGTCAAAAGCACATCACCGAAGTGCAAGACATCATGAAGGAATTTGAACCCAAGGGGTTGGCAGGTATCGCCATTGGCCTCGGAAATTTCATCAAGAAGAACGACATCCGCATGTTCATCGACCAGTTCCATGTGATTGTCCCCGTATTCCAGGACGCCAACATGAAATTCGGCCCCCTCTACGGCACTGGCTACATTCCCGTTTTGTACCTGGTTCTGCCCGACGGCACGTTCTACCGCTACGAGACCTTGGATGAAGCCAACATGAACCATCTCCGTGCAACGCTGAACACCATGTTCACCAAGTAAAGGGATTTCGTTTTGAATAAAATCAAACCCATTCTAAACAAATTGCTGGAATATGTTAAGAGCCTGAAATGGTCGGTGCTGATTGGCCTCGCTGTGCTTTGCTTCATTCTCGCCATCGTGAACAACATCCGCGTGGATGAAACCAAGAGCGTTGACTGGATTGGTTCCCAGGAAGTCATGCCCAAACCGGACGAGGTGCTCTAATGAAAAAGAACATCTTTTCGGGAATTCTTCTTGGCATTGCCGCATTCTTCGTTACCTTTGGCGTCGCTGAAATCAGTTTCCCCGAATCCTTCCTCACCTTTACCGACCAGGATTGGCTTATCGACATTTGGCCCAAAGCCTACCGCTACAACATTCACGTAGGAGTTGGAGCGGTCATTGTCGCCTGTGGTTTCATCATCCCCGCCTATTTTATCGCAAAAGATTTTGCCACAAAAGCGCTTGAAATGCTTTGCCGTTTTGGCATTGGCGGCATGTTCATTTTCGCCAGTATTTTCAAAATCCAGGATCCGCACCAATTTGCCACCCTGGTTGCCCAGTACCAGTTTTTCTCGGCCTTGCACCTGGATTTTTTGAATAACTTCTTTGCGCTAATCTACCCTCAGTTTGAGTTTTGGTTTGGCCTAGCCATGATATTTACGCCTTTTGTTCGGGAATCCGCATTCGCCATCTTCTGGATGTTCATCAGTTTCATCATTGCCCTCGCCTGGGCGCTGGCCAACGACTTGGGCATCACCTGTGGCTGTTTTGAATTGGAAGGAGCGCAAGACAAGGCCGAAGCCTGGACAAGCCTCATCCGCGATTTGATTCTCATCTGGCCAACCCTCTGGCTCGCCTTCCGCAAGGACCGCAGCATCATTGGCATCTGGAAAAAGAAGTAAGCCTTCATGATCAACACCACTCTTTGTTATATCGAGCAGGAGGGCAAATACCTCCTTCTGCATCGTATAAAAAAGCAGAACGACATCAACAAGGATAAGTGGATTGGCATTGGCGGCAAGTTTGAGGAGAACGAATCGCCGGAGGATTGCATCAAGCGGGAAGCCCTGGAAGAAACAGGCCTTTCCATCCACCCCATCTACCGCGGCATCGTCACCTTCATTTCAGACGGCATGAACGAGACAGAATTCATGCACCTCTTTACCGCAACAGAATTTTCAGGAAAGCTGAAGGACTGCGACGAAGGCGTTCTGGAATGGCTCCCAAAGAAAAAACTGCTGGAACTCCCCCATTGGGATGGAGACATCATCTTTCTCGCCCTGCTGGAAAGCGATGTTCCCTTCTTCTCCCTGAAATTGACATATAAAGGCAGCACGTTGACAGAAGCCATCCTCAATGGCAAGGTCGTCAACTACCAAAATTTTCAGCAGAAATTTATTGGAATTCCGGAGCGATAGTCAAGACCAGATTCACGCCCTGGAGTCCGTGGAAGCCCACCTGAAAGCGGAAGAGATACATGTCTGGCATGCGGACACGAACGCCAATACCCCAAGAATTGTAGAAGCGGTCCAGGGACCAATCCTGAACGTCTTCCGTATGAAGCGCATATTCATCAAAAATCACACCATCGATGAACCTGTCCACAGGCCAGCGGTATTCCGCACTAAAACTCATGATGTGGGAAGCAGCCCAAGTATCCGCGAATCCGCGCAACGGAAGCCGAGCATTCATGGTATAGAAGGCATTGTGGGGAGCGCCACCCTTCTCCATTTCCCACATATTCAAGAACCGATATTGGAATGCAAGGACACGTCGCTCCAGCAAAGTCTCTCGCAAATGACTGGGGTGCCATACACGAAGGGCCTCATCCCAAGAGAAATCTGTATAGAAGCGACGAGCCTTACGCGCTTCCGTTGCAGACAAAATAAAATTCTCCGCTCGGCCCAAGTAGAAATAGTGTTGGAACATGAGTTCACTGCGGATATAGTCATGCTCCTTCCCACCATCCTCAATGGTTCCGTGTTTATGATAGCGGCCATCCTTCAATTCAGAAAAATCAATTCCACCGTAATCCCCTACAAAAACGTATTGACCCGACATGGATATTCTACTACCTCTCGAAGGCGCAAAGGAATGGTCCAAATCATCATATACAATGGACAATGTCAACGGAACCTGAAACACATCTTGATACAAGCCGCGGTCTGCAATGGGATATATGTCATTCACAAGGAGGCTGTCATCTTCGATGTCTGGAGGGCTGGACTTAATCCAGCGAACCGTTGTCTGAAATTCCGCATTGATTTTACGAGAGGGCGTAACCGGAGCACCTAGGCGAAAATCCAGATGGATGGAGGAATCCGGCTGAACAAACTCCTCTTTAGTTCCAGGGAGAATGAACACGTCGTCGCGATTCCAATACTGCTTGTAACGGAAAGCCCCGAACAAAGGTAGTCCAAACAATTGCTGTTTGGAATAGCGCCAGGACACATACCAATCCCCATTAGCGTAATGTTCGCCCTGCAAAACACTGTAATCCTTAGAGAAAACCAGACTGCGATGACGATAAGTAAGCCCAAGCAATGTGCGACTTCCCGGTTTCAAGTTCATCGTCGGGTATATCATCACATTCTTCCGCTCACCAAACGTAATCATGTTCACCGATTTCTCTACAATGCCGTTATCAAAGGCATAATGGAGAGGAGCCGACACCGGGAAAATGACCCCATTCAATATGGGTTGAACGATGTGATTGAAGGGCCAGCCGATGTAGTAGAGTGCACCACGTCCTTCAGAACTTTCAACCACATTCTCAGATGCTTGTGAGGAGTCCGCCGAAACCTCGGCAGAGGCTTCAGAGGGAGTCGTGCTACCATCTTCTGCATGTACATTGGAAAATGCAAAAATGAAGAGAACAAAAAGCACTACAAAGAATCTTGTAACACCTTTCCTATCGCTCTGGAAGACCATTTCTATATGCGACGTTTTCTCCATTAGCCTAAATTTATAATTATATTAGAATTGATGTTTTCTATCGCCGCCAAAATACTGAAAAGAGCAACCCGACATCCAGTTTTGATTCTGGTTGTGAGCCTCGTTTTGGCGGCGTTATCCATCATTCCCGTCAGCAATCTGCGTTGGGAACTCCAGCTGCAAGACGCTATATCCCCGACCGACTCAAAACTGCTCAACTTTCAGGATATCGAGAAGGAATTTGGAGGTCTTGGAAGTCTTACCGTCGTATTGCAATCCCCGGACAGCAGTGCGAACTACAATACCGCCAAAAAACTGGCCGAGGAACTTCAAGGCGATTCCCTCATCCATTTTCTGGAATTCGAGACAGACATCGAGTTTTACAAGAAGCATAACCTCCTCTACATCGAAGAAGCAGACCTGGATACAATCGCAAAACGCATTGACGCCCTCAAGGAAAAGGTCATTCTCAAAAACAACCCTCTTTATGTGAGCTTGGAGGATTCCTCTAAGAATTCGTCGATAGACTCCGCTAGTGCAAAGACTTCTGAACTTTTCGACTTGAATGATTTGGAAAAGAAATACTACAGCATTCTTTCCCAAAGCCATGCCAATGCTAGTGGCACAATCCGCGTCATTGATATCTATCCCAGAAAACCTCTAACGGATTTACAAACCAGCCGCGATCTTCTCTCCAAAGTGAAGAATTTCTTTGAAGCCAACAAATCGGACATTCAGGTATACTATACGGGAAAGGTTTACGACATTGTCCAGACGGGTCGGACACTCCTACCCGAAGCCAAACTGGCCGGAAAAATCACTGCCTTGTTCATTCTCCTCCTCTTCGTCATCCACTTCTACCGCCAACCTGGGCTCATTATCATTTCCGCCATTCCTGCAGGCCTCCCCATCCTCTACACATTGGCTTTAGCAGGAATCTTCTACGGGCGCATCAACATCTTCACGCTTCTTCTTGCACTACTTCTTCCTGGTGGTGCATGCCAGGCCATCATCCACTTTTTGAACCGCTACTTCATTGAGCGTTCTCAAAAACTGGGCCCGCAGTTGAGCATCGAAAGCGCAGTTCTCGGCATTGGGTCTTCTACAGCCGCATCTACGGGAATCATGGCAGCACTCTTCGCTTGCCTCATTTTCGTGCCTATGCAGGGGATTCATGAGCTGGGAGTCCTCGGATTCTTCGGTTCCATTCTGAATTGGATTGTTTCCATTCTTGCCACCACATCACTCCTGAATTTGTTCCAGAGGAAAAAGGCATTCCCCGTTGGCAACATCCAGCTCAACAAGGAATACAAATTCACCCTCATTTCCTACCGCGCCAACGGAATCCTCATTGCAATCATTTCCGTCATCAGTTTCGTCTTCATCGTCTATGGCAGTTTGAACCTAAAATTCTTCTACGACTTCAGCAGCACGGAACTCCAGCGGGAAAATTCTACGGCAGATTCCCTCATCCAGCAAACAGGATTCCCGAACTACGATCCCATCATCGTGAAGCTTCCTTCCGAAGAAGCGGGAGAAGAACTCTACCAGAACTTTAGGCGATTAAAAGCCAAGGGTGCATTGCCCAACATTGACCGCATCTACACGCTGGCACAGTTCTCACCCAAAAATCAGACATCCAAACAGGAAAAATTGAAAGCTATTCAAGAAAGTCTCTCGCCAGAAATTCTCCAGAGACTTGATTCCATGGAACTTCTCAACGCCCAGAAGATTTCACAAATTCTCTACCGACACAACTTTGACGAAGACGAACAGCCCGAAAACATCCGGAACAAGTTCAGCAACATCCATGGTGAAGCAGGAAAATTCGCCTTCATTTTCTCTAGCATTGACCCAGATGATGGGCTTGAATGTAGACACCTAACCAAAGACCTCAAGAAAATTGACGGCTTTGAAAACGGAGAGTACTCCGTGGCGGGAACTTCCGTATTGCGGGCCCAGTTCCTAGATCTGGTTCTCGCCAATCTGGATAAGACCATTTTCGTCGGCTCCGTTTTGGTGTGGTTGCTGCTGCTTTTGTTCTACAACAGACTCAGTCGCGCCATCTTCACCGCACTTCCCTCCCTCTTTGCCATGAGCTGGCTTCTCATTCTCATTCGCATTTTCGGAATAGAGCTCTCCGTATATAGTTCACTTGCCTTCCCCATCCTCATTGGCGCTAGCGTGGACGGTTCGCTGCAACTGTGGAACGCATTTTATGAAAAGGAATCGGGAACGGCCCTCACAGTTCTGCAACGAAAATTCTCTTCCATCGGAATAAGCCAGATGGCCTCCCTCATCGGTTCCTACGGTCTGCTGATTTCCTCGCACCCGGGGCTCCGAAGCATTGGTCAGATTTCTCTCATTGGACTGTTGTGCATTTTTGTAGCCCAGTTTACCATTTTCCCTCTGATTGCCGGCTCCCTCGATAACTATCGCTTGCGGAAAAAGGCGAAGAAATTGAAATCATGAAAGCGCTTTCCCAAAGAACTCTGAATATTGCTGCATCCTTGACGGTAGCCATTGATTCCCTTGCAAAACAAATGATTGCCGAGGGGAAAGATGTGGTGAGCCTCGGTGCCGGCGAACCAGATTTCCCGACACCATCTGCAGTTTGCGAAGCCGCTTGTGACGCAATTCATAACGGAAAAACGCGCTATACCGCTCCCGTGGGGATTATGGATGTGCGGAAAGCCGTCTGCGAAAAGTTGAAGAATGACAATGGGCTTAATTTTACACCCGAACAAATCGTCATGACCAGCGGTGCAAAACATGCGGTTTTCAATGCTCTGGCGGCGCTTATCAATCCTGGCGACGAAGTCATCATTCCCGCCCCCTACTGGGTCACCTATCCAGAACTGGTGAAGTGGTTGGGAGGTGTTCCCGTTTTTGTTCATGCAGGCGCAGAAACCAATTTCAAAATTACAGCAAAGCAATTGGCAAGCGCTTGCACAGAAAAGACAAAAGTCGTTCTCATCAATAATCCCTGCAATCCCACGGGCGCAGTTTACAGCAAAGCCGAATTGGAAGCGCTCGCCAAAGTCATCGTTGAAAAAGACATCTACTGCATTTCCGACGAGGTCTACGAATACTTTGTCTATGAGGCAGAATTTGTATCCATGGCAATTTTCAAGGGCATGGAAGAGCGAACCATCGTTGTGAACGGATTTTCCAAATCCCACTGCATGACGGGCTGGCGCATCGGTTATGACGCCGCACCGCTCCCTATTGCAAAAATCATCGGGAAAGTGCAAAGTCAGGCCACGCACCACCCCAGCAATATTGCCCAATACGCCGCTCTTGGCGCCCTCAAAATGGGCAAGCAGGAAATCCAGAAAATGAAGGACGAATTCCTGAAGCGTCGCAATTTCATGGTGGAGAACATTTCCGTTATCCTTGGCGAAAAAGTTTCTGCACCAGAAGGGGCATTCTATCTGTTCGCTCCCGTTTCCAAATATTTTGGCATGAAAACAGCTGCAGGGGAAGTAATTGCAAACTCCATTGATTTTTGCCAGTATCTACTAGAAACACAAATGCTCGCCATTGTGCCCGGCGCCGCCTTCGGCAACGATGGCTTTGTACGGTTCTCATACGCCGCAAGCGATGACGCTCTTGCTAAAGCCTGCGAAAGATTCAAAAAAGGAATAGATTCCCTAAAGGCGTAGAAACATGTTCCGCATCATCACACCAAACCCGCAAAAGCCTTTTACCATAGGCCGCAAAGAAGGGAACGACCTTCGGTTTGGGGACGTGTTTGTCTCTCGCGAGCATGCCGTTCTGGAATACGCTTCGGCCTGGATTTTGAGGAACCTCACCACCAATAGCGTCACTCTACTGAACCAGCAGAAAGTGGAAAACACTGCAGAACTCCACGATGGGGACATCATCGTCATCGGAGTCCATCAGATTCGCGTGAACCTGAATGGCGCAGAACTTTCCCTACTGCTGCAAGATGTGGAGGAAGATTCTCGAACCGTCAATATCCAGGGTGCACCAACAGAAATTCTCCTGGATGAAGAAAGCCCGAGGAACGGAAAATTTACTGCACGGACGAATGAAAATGGCTTGGCAGAAATAACCTTCCCTCATAAGGTCATTGATGAAGTTGGCAAGTCGCAAAAAACGATATTGATTGAAAACGGAAGTAGTTTCAAATACGGGCAGAATGAAGTTTCTTTCCAAGAGGGGAACTTAATACTGAAAAAGACTGTTCCCGGTTTCCCGCTGCACGTGCAGAATTTGGATGTTTTTGCCGGGAAGAAGAAGCTACTTTCCAACATCAGCTTTGATTTGCCTGCCGGTGAAATTCTTGCCATCATTGGGCGCTCCGGACAAGGCAAATCGACGTTGCTCCGCTTGCTGGAAGGCGTTTATGCCAAAGAAAAAGAAAGCGATGTCCGGATTGGCGATGTGGATTACCGCCAAAAGGAAATTCGCGAACGGATTGCATTCCTAGCCCAAGAGCCCGCCCTACGTAAGGACCTGACGGTAGAGGAAACCATCCTGAATGGTGGCAGAACATCTATGGAGAAAGCTGACTTCAAAGCCTCTGCGAGAGAACGACTGGAAAAGTTCTGCGAACTTTTCGGACTGAGCGACCGCCGAGACCACTTTGTAAGTACGCTCAGTGGCGGCGAAATGCGCCGCGTCGCTCTCGCCCAAGAGCTCATGAATTCTCCAGGCCTGATTGTTCTGGACGAACCGCTCTCTGGTCTCGACCCCTACAACTCCCAAATCCTCTGCAATCATCTGAAGCAGCTTTCCTTCTTGGGCTATACTGTCGTTCTCACGACCCACAGCTACGAAGCTCTCCGCATCGCGCACAAGGTTCTCGTGCTGCATCAAGGACGCGAAGCCTTCTATGGTTCTCCCGATGACGCCTACCGCTATTTCGAGACAAAAGATCCGGAGGCCATTCTCTCCAGCTTGAACGAAGAGACCACAGACCGCTGGGAAGCCGCCCACAGCGCTAACGTGCCCGATGCCGCCGTTTCTGCACACAATAACAGCGCAGCCACCGCCGGAATCGACGCAGATAATTCCAGCGGAAAATCCTGCCGTGTACTGTTCGCGACACAGAGACGTCCTGGGTCCTTTTTCTATCGCCTTTGCATCATTCTCAAGCAGTGGCTTCGGGACAAAGGAAAACTCTCGGCGCTCATTCTCCAACCCCTCATCATCGGGTTCCTCTTCTCCCAAATCTTCTCCAAGAATTCCTCCCTCTGGACAGTGGCTTTCGCCATTATCCTCTGCGCAAACTGGTTCTCGCTTTCCCTCTCCATTCGGGAATTCGTCAGCGAAAAAGACATCCTTCCCGGAGAATTCCGGAAGGGTCTCAGCATTTTCAAGACTTTTGCAGCCAAGCTTTTCCTCACTTCCATCATCGCCTACGTACAAACATTAATCGTCTACGCATTCGTTTCCTTCCGCCTGCTCATTCATCCTTCGCTTCCGCTACTCGCACTAATTCTTCTCTGTAGCGTTCTTCCCGCCATTGGCATCGGGCTTCTTGTCAGTTCCATCGCCAAGAATCCGGGGCAGGCAAATGCATTCCTTCCCCTCCTCATCATTCCCCAGGTGGCCCTGGCGGGCGCCCTCGTTCCCCTGGACCAAATGCAACCTGTGGGTAAATTCCTTTCTTATGTGGTTTGGTCCCGCTACAACCAGAGTTCCCTTCTGAATCTGTTCCTGGAAAGGAGCGACACCCTGTTCAACTATGTGGGTTCCTTGAGCCTTTCTTTTATATTTTATATTGTGACTATCATTATCCTTTATAGGTCGAAAAAAGCAAAATGACACTCCAGAACGCAAACGAGACTTTTCCTTGTCCATTTAATGAAAACTATGATTTGATTGACACCCTGGGCAAAGGCGGAATGGGCTATGTCTACAAGGCTCTGGATAAAAAGCTGAAACGAGAAGTCGCTTTTAAGATTCTGGATTCCTCCTCCGATGAAGAGGCCATTCAGCGCTTCTATCTGGAAGCCCAGGCCATGAAGGAACTGGACCACCAGAACATTGTCCATGTTTTCGATTTCGGAAAACAAAACAATCAACTTTTCATTGCAATGACCTACGTGAAGGGAATTGCGCTTTCGGATATTCTCCAGAAGCAAAGCCAGTTGCCCTTTGAGTCCATCGATGTCATTATTCGGCAGATTGCCCGCGGACTTCTCTACGCCCACTCCAAGGGCATTGTCCATCGCGACGTGAAGCCCTCCAACATCATGGTGACCCACGACAATCGCGTGTATCTCATGGACTTTGGCATCTCCTACATTCAAGAGATGGAGAAGGCCCGCCTCACCAAAACGGGCATGACCATGGGCACGCCGGAATATATGTCTCCGGAGCAGTGCCACGGCGATGAGGTGACGCTGCAATCTGACATTTACAGCCTGGGCGTTATTTTGTTTGAAATGACCTGCGGTCGTCTCCCCTTCGAAGGAAGCCGCCCGGTGGAAATTGCGCTGAAGCATGTGCAGGAACCTCCTCCAGACCCGCACCAGTTCCGCAAGGATATGCCGGAAGGCCTCGCCGAACTGATTTTCAAATGCATGAAGAAGAAGTTGAACGAGCGCTTCCACAGCATGCAGGAATTCTTGGATGCCTGCGATCAGGTGTTCCCGCAAAAGGAAACCCACGGTGGCCCAAAACTCACCAAAGGGCATTCCCTCCTGAAGCACGGAACCGCATCCATTACGGCCGCCGCCAGCAAGATTTCTCCGAAAATCATCCGGAAGAAATTAACGGCCCTCGCCATCTCTCTCTTCCCCCTCATCATCATCCTTCTGGTGCTGTTGATGCTCACCCACAAACCGGAAAGCACCCTCCGTTCCATCGAGTGGAGCGAAGCCCTCGGCAACTGCGAAACCGCGGAACTGGAATCCGGATACACCGGTGGATACTGCCTCGACAACCTGAACGATGGCGATTTGAAGACGGCATGGCTCTACACGCCGCCACAGAAGCCCCAGAATCCCGTTCTCACCCTCTATTTTGACGGCAACACCCTCATCACTCATTTCGGCATTGCCGTCGGCTACCAGAAATCCGTAGACGACCTGTTCGGAGACCGCTTCCGCATTTTCAAGAAGCCCAAGACGCTGACTCTCGAAACAAAGGAAGGTTTCAAGCAGAAAGTGGTTTTGCAGAACATCAAGGGAATGCAATATCCGAACATCCAGGCCATTGAAACCAGCGAGCTGAAAATCTACCTGGAAGACATCTACGAAGGCGACAACAAGAATTTCGCCGTGTCTGAAATCCGCCTCCTGGGCATGGAACTGAAATGACCTCCACCCGCACCAAAGGGAACTTTATCGAGACCCATGCGGCCGCATACTTGATGCGAAAAGGCTATCAGGTGTTGGACCGGAACTACGCCTATCGCGGTGGCGAGTTGGATATCGTGGCCATGGACAAGGACACCATGGTCTTTGTGGAGGTAAAATCTGTTTGGAAGAACGGAACCGGAAACCCAGCGGCCCGCGTCAACGCTTCAAAGCAGAAAAAGGTCTGGAAAACGGCCTACCATTATCTTTTCAACAAAGTGCACAACCTAGACCAGAAAAGCCGTTTTGACGTGCTTGCAATTAGAGCGAACGAAAAGCCCCTGCAGTTCGTGCACTACCAGAATGCTTTCGAAGGTGCCGGAGCATTGCCGGAGTGTTAACGCATGCGTTTCGAAGTCCATCCTGAAAATCCCCAGCCACGCATCGTAAAGCTTGCTGCCGCCGCCCTGGAAGACGACGCTCTCGTCCTCTACCCTACAGAATCCGGCTACGCCATCGGATGCAATGCGGAATCGCCCAAGGCAATCCATAAGTTGTATGCTCTCAAGAAGCCCATGAAGAAGTTTTTCATGGCGCTGATTGTGCCGGATATTCGAAAGGCGACGGACTACGCCCGCATCGACAATTTTGCGTTTGGCGTGATGAAACCTCGAGTACCCGGGCCCTATACTTTTATTTTGCCGGCGGACCCTCATATTGCAAGGAAACTTGATGTAAAGCGGCCAGAGATTGGCATCCGCATGCCAACCCATCCCTTTTTCAAGGAACTTTTCCAGCATTTCGACAAGCCCATCCTGAGCACCGCAGCAAAACTTACCGACGAAGATATTTTCGACACGGATGAACTGTGGGACACCTTCCAGCACTCCGTAGACATGATGGTGGATTGCGGCCCTATCGAGATTGCGCCTACAAACATCGTGAGCCTCGTAGATGACACCGTGGAAGTGCTTCGCGGCGAACTTCTGGACCCTTAATTTATCTGCATTAATTTATCTGCAATATGATTCTCCTTGTGGCAGAAAAACCTTCCGTCGCCAATCAGCACTACAAGCCCATGCTGGAGCGCTGCGAGGGAGAACATTTTACCCAGGGCGACGGCTGCCTCATCGGGAAGAATCACTGCATCACCTGGTGTGTGGGCCACCTCATTACCCTCGCTCCGCTGGATGCCTACCCCGGAATGGAAGGAACTTGGAAATTGGGGAATCTGCCGCTATTGCCGGAAAAATTCCGCCTTATGGAAATCGAGAGCACCAAGAAGCAACTGGCTGTGGTGCGTTCCATGATGGAAAAAGCAGACACTCTGGTGAACGGCGCGGATGCTGGTCGCGAAGGAAACCTGATTTTTGATTTGATATTGGATTTTACACCAGACTTCCGGAAAAAATCCGTCAAGCGTTTGTGGGTCAACAGCTATGTGGCCAAGGATCTGGACAAGGCCTGGAAAAATCTGGAGGATTCCACCAAGCGATTGAATCTGAGTTACGCCGCACGACTCCGACAACGGGCCGATTGGATGGTGGGACTCAACACCACCCGCGCATACACGCTTACGGCAGGCCGCGGAAAACTCATCTCCGTAGGCCGCGTGCAAACGCCCACATTGAACTTGGTGGTGGAAAGAGACACCTTGGTGGAGCAATTCAAGGAGCTCTACTACTACAGCGTCGTGGGCACGTGGAAAGGATTCCAGGCACAGTTATTGCGACCTGACAAAAATAGCGATAACGATTCCGCGCGCAGTAACTCTGCGGGCACCATGAAGGTCGCGGTTTTTGAAAAAGAGGCGGAACCAAACGCCATCATCGAAAAATGCAAGGCGCCTGCAGAAGCACGCATCTCAAAAATTGAAACCGCCACAAAAAAGCAATTCCCTTCCAAGCCCTTCGACTTGACGGAACTGCAAAAAGAGGGAAATAAGCGGTTCAAGATGAGCGCCCAGCAAGTGTTGGATTGCGCACAGAATTTGTACGAAAAGAAGCTCCTCACCTACCCTCGTACCGACTCCCAATACCTGCCCGATTCCATGCAGCACGAGGCTTACCAACTAGCGAGCCACCTGGCGAACCCGGCGCAGAAGGCTTTGTTCCGGCCAGAGAACGATTCCTTCGTCTTCATCAATTCGAGCAAGGTGACGGACCACTACGCCATCATCCCTACCGGAGAGGCCGGCGATTTGAGCAAACTCCCCGAAATGGAGCAGAAGATTTATGAGCTCGCCAAGGAGCGGTTCATTAACGCATGGCTCAAACCCTACGTATGGAACGAGATGGAAGTGACTTTGAAAAGTCCTGCGGACTTTTCAATTATGAATTACGAATTACAAAGTACCAGTGAAGCGAAGGATCTAGAAACCTTCCGCCTGAAACTGAAGCAGAACGAAGACCTGGGCTTCCGCGCCATCGTCAAAGAAGAAAAGAAAAAGAAATCCAAAAAAGATAATGGGTCGGCAGGTAACGGAGACGCAGGAAATGATTCTGCGGACAAGTCTGATGGCGACGACATCACCAACATGGTGGAAGCCTTCCCCGATTGGAAAACTGGCGATACAGCTCCCTTTGAAGCACTTGAATTGCAGAAGAAAAAGAAGAGCAAACCCAAATATTACACGGAAGCAACACTTCTTGCCGCCATGAAAACCGCAGGGAAGCAAATCGAGAACGAGGAGCTGGCGGAAGCTATGAAGGATAGAGGCCTCGGAACCCCGGCCACGCAGGCGGGTATCATCGAGACCCTCAAAAAACGCGGCTTCATCGAGGCGCAGAAAAACAATCTGGTCAGCACGCCTCGTGGCCGGGAAGTCATCGCCCTCATGGACGAGAAAGTCAAATCTCCGGAAATGACCGGCGAGTGGGAATTCAAACTCTCCCAGGTGGAAAAAGGAACGCTATCTCCCGTAGAGTTCCGCGACGGCATCGTGAACTACGTGAAGGAATTGTTCGCCACCCTCAAAGAAAAATACGGCACCCAATTTGAGCGTGAAGCCGCCACCGAGGCAATCAATTGCCCCAAATGCGGGAACCCGCTAGAAATGGCGCCCTGGGGCTATGTCTGCAAAGCCGAAAACTGCGGCTTCAAAATCGGGCACACCATCGCGGGCCGCGCCCTCAGTCACTGCGAGATGAAGCAGCTCCTCACCGAAAAACATACGGACGTTCTCTCCGGCTTTATCAGCAAGAAGGGCACTACCTTCCGGGCAAAACTCGCCTTCGACGAAGCCTCGGGCCGTGCAGTTTTCGACTTTCCGCCCAAAGGCTTCCCCTGCCCCATGTGCAGCGGAAATCTTCACAAGGTTGATGTGGACGGGAACGCACTCTACGGCTGTGACCGCTGCCGCTACGCCATTCCTGCGGTATATTACCAGCGGCCCTTCTCTGAAGAAGAATTGCTCGCTCTCGTGAAAGACAAGCAATCTCCCGTTCTGGAAGGTTTCAAAAAGAACGACACCACATTCCGAGCAGCCCTCTCCTTAAAAGAAAACGGCCAGATTGCCTTCAACAAACTGACTGTGGAAGTGATAAAATAGTCTCCTAATGTCATTGCGAGGAGTTCTGCTCCGAAGCAATCCATGAAGCACGTCTTTGTAAAACCATCTTGGATTGCCACGCGCCTTAACGGCGCTCGCAATGACGCGCTAGGTTATCAAGCGCAAGACCATTTATGGAATTGCTTTTGATAAACAAAGCGTTATGGCACGAAGTGCAATGACGTGCTAGGTGAGAATCACTACTACGATACTTCCCCGATTTCCTTCAGATAGCGGCTCAAAGCATCTTGCCATGTTGGCAGCGGCTTGAAACCAGCCTCCACCAATTTACTCTTATCCAAACGGCTATTGAAGGGGCGAGCCGCCTTGCTCAAGCCATATTCCGCCGTAGTCACCGGAAGAACATTTGTCTTAAGCCCCGCCTGGCGATAGATTTCCTTGGTAAAATCAAACCAGCTGATAAATCCGCCCTCGTTGGTAGCATGATAATAACCGTACTTTTCCGTCTCAATCATATCCACCAGCAGGCGGGACAAATCCAGCGTATAGGTTGGCGTTCCAATCTGGTCATTCACCACACGAACCGTATCGTGAGTTTTGCCCACATTCAGCATGGTTTTGATGAAATTCTTCCCGTTGAGGCCAAAAACCCAGGCAATGCGGACAATAAAGAACTTTTCCAAAAGGGAAGAAACCGCCAACTCCCCTTCTAATTTAGTTTGTCCATAAACATTCAAAGGTTTGTAATCCTTGCAATCCGGTTTCCAAGGTTCCGTTCCCTGGCCATCAAACACATAGTCCGTACTGATGTAGACCATTTTCGCGCCAATGGCTTTGCAGACCTTCGCAATGTTTTCCGTTCCCTTGGCATTGATGGCACGCACCTTTTCCTGTTTATCCTCGTCTTCCGCCAAGTCTACGGCAGTCCAGGCTGCACAATGCACCACCACATCCGGGGCTACATTTTTGATGGATTCTGCAACCATGGATTCATTGGTAATATCCATAGACACGTATGGAGCCTGCGTCACAGCACTTCCGTCAGCAATGCCAGCGTAAACGGGAGCAATATCACAACCCACTCCGACATAGCCACGCTTTGCCAATTCATTCACCACATCATGGCCAAGCTGACCAGCAACACCTGTAACAAAAACCTTCATTAGAACCTCTACCTACAATCTAGCAACATTTTTGGGGTTCTCATCTTAATTATCAAAAAGCTATATTAGAAAATATGAAAAAGAAATTTGTGAAAGATTCCTGCGTAGAAACAACCGATGTCGTTCAGCCCTCCAACGTCAACGCCTATTATCTGGTTTTTGGCGGGCACATGATTTCCCTTTTGGACAAGGCGGCCTGCATTTCCGCAATAAGGCATTGCGAAAGCAAAGTCACTACCGTTTCTATGAACAGCATTCAGTTCTATAATCCTGCCGTTGTAGGGACAATTCTCGACATCAAGGCGTCTGTGAACAGGGCTTTCAATACTTCTATGGAAATCGGGCTCAAAGTAACGGGAACCTTCCCCAACGAGAATATGGCAGTGAAAGATATATGCCGTGCCTACATGACATTTGTGGCCATTGATGATAACGGAAAACCTATTCCCGTTCCCGCCATCGTTCCTCAAACAGCCGCAGAAAAGCGCCGCTACAAAGAAGCGGGAATCCGCCGCGAAGCACAGAAAGAGCTTACAAACAAATTAAAGAAACGGATTGTTCGCTAGATTAAAATTTGCTCCAAATCAGAGTTTGCGCTAGATTTTAGAGCAAATCCGGATCAATGGTGGGCTCGTAACCGGGCTGCACAAAATCTTCTGGAGGAATTCCTTTACGGCGTGCAGCCTTTTCCTGCTTGATACGCTTGCGCTCCGCAGCAACAGCCTTGCGGCGTGCGGCATTAGCAGCCTTCTCCGCCATTCGCTCCCGACGAGTCTTGCGTTCTTTGATGGGAGGAGCCACATCTTCTATCGGCATTTCCAGCGGTTCTACAAATTCATCAAAATCCGATTCTTCCTCAAAACGGATTCCTGCATCAAAATCTCTGAAACCCGTATCCTCATCGTATGAGGGTGCCTCTGCAGGGCATTCCTTCTTCAAGAGTTTTAGAGCCTGAGCAAAAGGCTTTTCCAGCGGAACTTTGAACTTCAACTTCTTACCCGTTGTAGGGTGAATGAGTTCGATTTTCACCGCCTGCAAAAGCTGCGCAGGAGCAATCTCCAGAACCTTTTCTGCAATATCTCGCATCAGCGGAGGAACGCGGCTCAGGCTTTCCTCACGACCATCATACAGCGGGTCTCCAACGACAGGGTGCCCGGTATAGCGGCTATGGACGCGAATCTGGTGCGTACGTCCCGATTCCAACTGCAATTCCAGCAAAGTGGCAAAGGCAAAGAATTCCTTGGCCACAAAATGGGTGCGGCTTTCCTTGCCGCCCTTCACCACCGCCATCTTCAAGCGGTTTTTAGGGTTACGTCCAATGGGGGCGTCAATGCAGCCTTCCAAATCGCGGGGGCAACCCCAAACCAAAGCATTGTATGTGCGGTGGAGAGTCCGGGTTTCCAGCTGGTGAGCCAAATGCCTGTGGGCAGCATCATTTTTTGCCACCACCATAAGCCCCGGCGTATCCTTATCCAAGCGATGAACGATTCCCGGGCGGAGAGGCCCGTTCACTGCCGAAAGATTTTCCTTGAAATGATAGAGAAGGCCTGCCGCAAGCGTGCCGTTCTGCACGCCATTTCCCGGATGCACCACCAGATTGCGGGGCTTGTTCAAAACCACGATGTCATCATCTTCGTAGACTATATCCAGCGGGATATTTTCTGGTGTGAGGGTGGAAGCCTCTTTCTCTGGAACCTTATCCACCACAACAACCATTCCGGTTTCCACCTTCAAATTCTTTGCGGCAACACTACCACCGACTTTTACTTCGCCAGCAGCAATTAACTTCTGTACATCGGTACGGGAAACATTGTCCATTACCGCAGTAAGGAACTTATCAATGCGTTCTCCGCTATTTTTTTCGTCAACAAGATAATTCATAAACCGTTCTACAACTGAGTCTGATCTAAAACTCACTTTTCATTTTTCACGCAACGTATTGAAGCACCCGAATCTTTTGTGCCACCATCACCGGCAAATCCGAATTCATTATCCCAATGGAATCCAGCTCTTACCCCATATAAATTTTTTATTAGCGTTGCCGTCCAAAATGAAGCATATTCCGTTACACCAATATAACTGTAAAGGTAGCTGTTATAGATTCCTGCGGGCAGAATCGTAAATCCAAAATCGTCTGTACCCACATCAGCGAAAGGCTGCCCCTGTCCATCAACATCTCTCCATTCTGTGGTAGATCTTAATGTTTGACCTGCAGACGCTCCATTTCGCTCCACTGCCTTTACAAACAAGGTTTTCCATTCCAAAGTATCCGGCAAATGCCAACCCCCTGGGCAAATTCCACGGACATAACCTTGTTCATCCTTGGCGCTATCCAGCAAATTATACGAGTAATCCACATCCCACAAACTCTCTTTGACATGAATGAGCCCAAGAGCCTCCGCCAAGGTGTACAAGCGGCCATACTTTTCACAGTCGCCCAGACTCATATCCCGGCTTTCGCTAGGACCGCCCCCGCAAACAGAAAGTTTCGCGTCTTCTGGCTTGAAGTTCAGATTTTCCGCCATCCAAACCTGGTCACCGATTTTCACGGTTTTATAAACCTCGCCATCCCGAGTATCTTTCAAGGTATTTGTTTCTGAATTCCATTCTGCCTGAGGAACGCTAGACGAACTGATTTCATTTGACGAGGAGAGATTATCCCCGGATTCTTCGTTAGCAGAGCTGCTATCACTGCCACATGCAACCAGCATAGACAAGGCGATGAACAGAAGGCTCTTCCACATCCAGCGAAACATCTTTTAAACTCCTAACTATCTTGGATTGCCACGGCCTTCGGCCTCGCAATGACGTCACCCACTCTAATCCCCAACGGCTTTCTCTGTTTTCGCGGCCTTGGCTTCCTTTTCTTCCTTGATTTGCTTGTGAAGCTTTTTCAAGAGGAGCGGAGAAAGGACTACGAAGGCAACGCCAACCGTCACGAAGGAATCCGCCACATTGAATGTGGGGAACCGTGTCATGATGAAGTCCGGCAAATCGCAATCGATAAAATCAACCACCATCTGCAGCCGCATGCGGTCAATGAAATTGCCCACCGCACCGCCGAGAATCATCACCACGCCAATGCGGGAGAGATAATCACGCTTGTCGATGCTCCGGTAGAAAATGAAAAGCACTACTGCCGCCACCACAGAAATGAGAATGAAGAAAACAACTGGCGGAAGGAACGGCAGCAAATCCTGAGGGCGACTGCTAAAAGCGGCACCCTTATTGAACACGAGGCCAAAGCGAATAAACTCCCCCACCACATTGATGTATTCGTGGTTGGGAGCCCCCGTCTCGTTGGTAAAACGCGCCAAAGCCCAGAGCTTGGTCAATTGGTCTGCCACAATACTAAAGACGATAATTCCGATATGGAACCAGAAATTGTTATACCACTTTGTCTTCACTGCATCACACATAAATTCAGGGTCTCAACACGCTATAGGATTTGTCAATCCAGGAATCGGAATAAAAGTGGAGCATAGTCTGGGTGATAATCCGCTTCACCGTATCCCGTGTAATCTTCACTTTCTTTTCAGAGGCAAAAATGGAAGAACCATTCCCGATAATCTTCATATTCTCTGCAGCCATAAAGAGCGGCCACAGGCAGAACAATCGAGTCCGGCGCTTCACTGCCGGGATGAGTTTGGTGTAGGCAATAGCGTCATCCAGATGCTTCCAGGTCTTCATCACCAGTTCTTCCATCACTGCGGCACGGCGCTTGTCATAATCAGAGCGTTCTTCAGCCGACATTGCAGCCAATACATCTGCAGCCTTGAACATGTCGTAGGAATGTTCGAACCCATGCCGGCGGCAAATCTCTTCAGGAATGAAGCAGACCCGGCGGGTGGAATCCTCTACGCAGTCCTTCACGATGTTCGCCACCTGCAAAGCAAGCCCGAAACTCACATCCAGTTTCTGCATCTCCGCCTTCAGTTTACCGCCAATGAGGCAAGTGTCTGCCGCAAAGAGGTGCGTGAGGAGCTTCCCGACAATCCCTGCCACATAGTAGCAGTATTCATCCAAATCGCTGACGCTTTCCAGTGTGAACCAGCCGGAGCTGAGTGCAGCCTCCTGCCGCAGCGCAAACTTCGCCATGCCACCGCACATTTCCACCGTCACATCACGAACCGGAGCCGCATAGATTTCGGGCAGTTCCTTCAACAGCGGCACCACCACATGTGTGTGGAGGCAGAGGTTCATGTAAGGGTGTTCCGACTTGCGCCATGCATCTGGCAGAGACTTTTCAAAAGCCTCGATATCATCTTCCCGCAATTCGGGCGACTTGAAAATCTTCGCAAAGAGACCAAGAATCACTTCCTTCTCGGAAGCCTTCATATCAGGGTCGTCTTCCACCGTATCTGCAATGCGGAGGTACAGGTAAGCCAAAAGAATGCTCTTGTGGAGCTTACCCTTAAGCACATTGATATTCAGCGCAAAGGTGCGAGAAACCTGCAGAAGAATCTCTTCCGCATAAGTCCAGGCCTTCTTCCCCGTAAGGACGGCATCGCCCATTCCAATTTGATCTAGAAGATTAGCCATACAAGGTCTCCGCATAAACGTCGGGAGGAATCTTCTTCGTCTTGGCCATGGCGTTCACATACTTCCACAGCCGGTGGTGTTCCTCGGCATTTCTCAAGTGCTTCGTAAAGCTCCAAACCGTCTTGTAATGAATGTCCGCCTCGTTCTGGAAATTGCCCTTCACATCGCTTGCGTAATGCACGCGGCGGTATTCCAAAAAATAAGCGGACTGGAAAATCGCGGCTACCTTGCCCATGGCTTGATGGTAAAGCACTGCTGCCAAAATCATGAAGAGAACCGTGGACGCAAAACCAAACTGCGCGAAGTCCGGCAAAACTTTACCCAGGCCCCACACCACAGAAAAGGAACTCGCAACAGACACCAGCAGACTAAGCAGGAAGCAGAAAAACTTCAGTTGCCCCACCCGGCCAGGATTCTTGGAAATGAATTCCGGCACGTAAGCCCATTTCTTCCCTTTTTTCACCATTTTCTTCAAAAAAACGGGATAGGCGCGGCGGTAGAACCAGAAAAACAGCCCCACCCACAACAACAGGGGGAGCCAGAACACGTAGTCGTACCAGCCAAAGCTTTCCATACCCCCTAAATTTAGTTTTTTCCACAAATTTGCCCTGTTGAATGGCCTTTTTGGGGGTTCCTCGGGGGCAGGTCGGTTTTATCCACAAAAAAAAATTTGCATTTAACGCATTGTTTATCAACGAGTTAGCAACAATTTTATTAGATTTGGTTAAAGAGTGTTGATAGATTGGTTGATAAATTTTGAGGTTTAAGTCGTATGCAAATTGAATGGGAAAGATGCTTGAACTACTTACGCGGAATGCTTTCTGATTCCGTGTTCAAAACTTATTTTGCGCAAACCAAGATGGTGAGCCTCACCGCAGGTCACGCCGTGATTACCGTTCCCTCCGGATTGGACGTGTCTGTCTATTCCGCCTACAAGGAACTCATCAAGCTGGGTTGGAAAGAGGGCAGTCACAGTGACGCTCCCGTAGAATTTGAATTCCAGTCCCAGGAGATTGCACCGCAAGCTGTGAAGCCCAGAGACAATGGTTTCCAGGATTTCATCAAGCCGAGCGTTCCCCTCTCCAACAGTTACCGTTTTGAAAATTTTGTTCCTGGCGACAAAGCACAGCTTGCTTTCAATGCCGCTTTGGCTGTGGCCCGCAATCCCGATGGCACACAGTACAACCCGCTATTCATCTATGGTTCCAGCGGTCTTGGCAAAACCCATTTGCTGCAAGCCATTGGCAACTACATTCTGGAAGAAGACCCGGCAAAGCGCGTCTGCTACCTCACCAGTGAAGATTTCTCCCAGCAGTATCTGAAGTGCATGCGCGAAGGCCGCATGACGGAACTCTCCGATTTCTATCGCGACGAAGTGGACATCCTCCTCATCGATGACATTCAGAACTGGGCCGGAAAGCCGGAAACCCAGAACGAATTTTTCCTGATTTTCAACGCACTCCATCAAGCAGGCAAGCAGATTGTGCTTACTTCTGATGCACCTGCCGGCGAAGTGAAGAACCTCTCCGACCGTTTGGTGAGCCGCTTCTCCTGGGGCTTGACCGTTGATATTCAGCCGCCCGACGTAGAAACACGCGAGGCGATTCTCCACAAGAAGGCGGAAGAGCGCCATCTGGAAATTAGCGATGAAGTGCTCCGCTTCTTGGCGGAACGCATTGCAAGCAATGTCCGCTGCTTGGAAAGCGCCATCATCAAACTCACGCTGCAATCCAGTTTGATGAATCATGATATTGACATGACCATCGCGCAGAAAGTAGCTGCGGAAATCGCCCCCACGCTCCGCCGTCGCGTCAGTTTGGACGCCGTGCTCCACGCTGTTTCTGCCCACTACGAAGTGCCCGAAGCAAAGCTTACGGAACCGGGCCGCGGCACCAAGGAAATTTCCAAGGCTCGCCAAGTGGCCATGTACCTAATGCGTGAATGTTCTTCCATCAGTTTACAGAGCATCGGCTCTCGCTTTGGCGGCAAGGACCACTCCACAGTGGTTCATGCGATCAAGCTAGTGAAGGCTGAAATGGAGACGGACGCTTCCTTCGCAAGACTTATTGAAAGCCTGAAGAACGCTATACACGATTAATTAATGCATAATGCTGAATGCAGAATGATGAATTGATATCTAACAGGAAATGCGTTCGATTCACAATTTAAAATTCACAATGCAAAATTATCGCGGGATAGTTCAATGTCTGAAATATCTCATAATTCATAATTTATAATTAATAACTTCGTTATTGTCGCACCCATTTTGACTTCGTCACAAAACAGAAAAACTCGGCTTTGCAGCCGAGTTTTCAAAAATCGCTAGATAGCGAGGATCAGTCTTTGTAGAACAAATCCAGATTGCTTTCCACCGGCGTACCAGCTTCCAGCTTGCTCACGTAATCGTTGAAGAGGGTCATGCCAGTGAAGCGAGCGGCATTGGCCATATCGTCCTGAGTGGCGGCGATGACGGCTTCAGCTTCAGCAGCCTTCTTGGAATTGATGCGGACCATAACGGCGCCCTGCTCCGTAGCAATTGCCGGGCCCCATTCCCCTTCCTTCTGAGAAGCGAGAATCTTTGCCACAGCCGGATTGGCGTAGCCAAAGCCCGGGAGGAAGCCATCCACAGAGGCGGTCTTGTTTTCCACAGTCACCTTTTCAATGGCAGGAGCCTGAGCAGAGGAATCTGCAGCGGGAGCCCAAGCCTTCACCTGGTCAACCACAGAGTTCAGATAAGCAACAGCAGCTTCAGAAGCCTTCTTCTGGAGGAGCGTCTTCTTGATGGCATCGAAGTGGAGGCTCAAATCACGAGTGCCAGCCTTCAACTCGCCAGCCTTGATGGCCACGGCCACAAACTTGTTGTTCTTCAGCACCGGAGAAACAGGACCTTCCTCTTCCGGGAGGTTCTTGTTGGGCCAAGCGTAGGAGGTAAGGCCCTTCATATAGCCGAGAGCAGAAACCATGCCGTCGCGGCCCATCCATTCAGATTCCACGACATCCAGATTCTGTTCCTTGGCGGCGTCAGCAAAACTCTTGCCGTTGTTTACAGCGGTCTTGATGCTGGTAAGCACTTGTTCCAAGCTGTCCACCGTTTCAGAAGAGGCGGTAACAGCAAGAAGGATGTGGCCAACTTTAGCAGTTTCAGCACCAGTGGAGTCCTTGGTCTTGCCGTAACTCTTGATGATGTGATAGCCGAACTGAGACTTCACCGGTTCAGAGATAGCACCGGAATCCAGAGCCATAGCAGCCTGTTCGAACTCAGGAACGAAAGTTCCGCGGCCAGCTTCCTGGTCCAACACACCACCGTTCTGAGCGCTGCCCGGATCTTCAGAAGAAATACGAGCCATGTCTTCGAAAGTTGTGGTAGAGGTAGAATCCGTCAGCTGGTTGTAAAGCGTCATAGCGTAGTCGCGAATGCGTTCGTCATCGCCCGTTGTAGCGGCAATGGGGAGCACCACATACTGGAACTTCACCTTGTCATTTTCCACAAAGAAGCTGTCGGAGTTAGCGTTGAAGTATTCCTTCACCATGGCTTCGTCCACGGCATTTTCATCAACAGCGAAATCGGAGTTAGCGGCAACGGCAATATCCATGTCGTAGTCCGTCATGCGGCGTTCCACAGTCCACTTGGATTCAAGAGCAGTCGGGTGCACAGAAGCACTGACCAGCATCTGCAGTTGGCGAGCCGGAATGGTGTTCGTTTCCAATTCACTTTCCAGCTGGAGCATGGAGCCCCAGTTGTTGAAGGCGTCGCTGGTTTCCAGCCAAGCATCGTAATCAGCCTTATTGAAGGTGGAGTCCACCAAGAAACGCGGAAGGCTGGCGATATAGTTCTGGGAGCGCTGCATCATGTCTTCTTGAGAGGTGGCCTGGCGCTGAATGGCATTCAGACGGTACTGGGCTTCCTGAACCACGCGAGAGCGAACCAGGTCCGGATTGCGCTTGAATTCAGCCTTCACTTCGGCAACCGAGGCTGCCAGTCCGGCCTTTTCGTACTGGCCGTTCATAATGATTTGGCGAACAAAGGAGCGGAACACGTCTGAACGGAGCTGTGTATACTGCTCGTCTTCCAAGTGCTGGCCCTGGAACTGGGTTTCCACGATGTTCTTGATGCGGGCATCAAATTCTGCATAGGAGATCTTGTGGTCATTCACAATGCCCACAGGATAGCTCTGGGCGGTTCTCGGCACACGGTCCATAGCCAAAAGGCCCACCACAATGCCTGCTGCAAAAATAACGATGACCCACTTGGCCTTTTCATTAATCCACGTTAACATAGAGATAACTCCATTAAAATTGTCGGGGACAAAGGTAGCAATATTTTAGGGTGTTAAAATCTTTTTCCAGCACAATATAGCCGTTCTCCCCTATTTTTTCTATCTATGGAGCATCTCAAACCAATTACCCCGTGGTAGAGAATCGGAGATACAGAATGTACGATATTTTAGTTCTGGGCGCCGGGATTTCCGGCTTGAGCGCCGCACTCCATGCAGCAGAAAAAGGTCTTTCCGTGGTCATCCTGACCAAAGGCGCAAAACCAGACGGTTCATCCAACTACGCACAGGGCGGCATTGCCACCGTTACCGAGAAGACGGACAAGTTTGAATTCCATATTGCGGATACATTGGAAGCAGGTGCCGGCCTCTGCAAAAAAGAACCGGTGAATATTCTCACCAAGAGTGGCCCAGCAACCATCAAGCAATTGGTAAAATGGGGAACGCTATTCACTCCATCGCCTACAAACAAGGCAGAATTCGACCTGCATTTGGAAGGTGGACACAGCCATCACCGCATTCTCCACGCCGCCGACTTGACGGGCAAGGAAATCATGCGGGCACTCCTCTGCGAGCTCCACAAGCAAAAGAACATCCACTATCTGGAAAACTGCTACATCAAAGATTTAGTTTGTTCTGGAGATGGGAAAAAGAAGCGCTGCGTGGGCGCAAAAATCATCCACCAGAAGACTGGCGAAGTAGAGACCATTCTTGCGAAGGCAACAATTCTTTCCACTGGTGGAGCGGGCCGTATTTGGCAGTACACCGTTTGCCCGCCCGATAGTTGCGGCGACGGCATGGCCATTGCCGCACGTGCAGGAGCAGCACTCCAAGACATTGAATTCATGCAGTTCCACCCCACAAGCCTCTACGCACCAAGCCTCAAGAAGCCCTTCCTCATCTCGGAAGCCGTCCGCGGTTTCGGTGGCATCCTGAAGAACTTCAAGGGCGAGGAATTCATGAACCAGGTTCATCCCCTCCATTCCCTCGCCCCTCGCGACATCGTGGCCCGGGCCATCCACAGCGAAATGCAGCGCCTGGGTAAGCCCCACATGTTCATCGACCTTTCCGGCCGCACGCCTAAGGACATCAAGAGTCACTTCCCCAACATCTACGCAAAATGCAAGGAAGTGGGCATCGACATCACCAAGGAATGGATTCCCGTGGTGCCGGCAGCGCATTATATGTGCGGCGGAGTCCTCGTAGACACTTGGTCCAGAACCGAAATCAAGGCGCTCTATGCTTGCGGTGAAGTGGCAGCCACGGGCGTTCATGGCGCGAATCGTCTCGCCTCCAATTCCCTGCTAGAAAGTGTTGTATTTGCCATCCGCGCTGTAGATGATATTGCCAAAAGCGGCATCTTGAAAGATAAGATTACGGCCCGGAAACCTGCGAAAAAAGAAATGGTCAGTTTCGCCAAGGCTCCCTACTGGAAAAAACGCAAGAAGATTTTGCAAGACATGATGTGGGCCAATTGCGGCATCGTCCGCACTGTTGCAGGCCTCAATCAGGGATTAAAGGTCATCGAATCTCTGGAAGCCGATGCCGCCGCGGCCATCAAGGCAAAAGAGACGGAGAACATCCACTTCCTGGAATTCTTGAATGCACTTCAGGTTTCCAAGATGATTCTCATCGCTGCTCTCCGCCGTAAGGAATCCCGCGGGCTCCACTACATTCTGGACTACCCCCAGCCGGACCCCAAGACCAAGCACCAGAGCATTTATCTGAGCGATAAGAAGTAGCCGGAACAATATTTCTTTTATGCAATTGGTTTCGCGAGCACGAGGCCAAGCTCTTTGATTTTGCGGTCCCAATTCCGTATATTTTTACTACTATTAAGTCATGGCTGAAGAAAACACATCTGTAAGCAAAAAGACCATCGCCGGAAGCCGTAAAACTGCGCTTCCCGCAAAAATTGGCGGTTACAAACCTACCCAACTTTTAGGAAAGGGTGCTATGGGGAACGTATGGCTTTGTCACGATCCCTCCCTAGACCGCATGGTTGTTGTAAAGCAGATGCTTCCGCTTCTTCTGAACCAAGACGATTTTATTCTGCGGTTCGAGCGGGAGGCCCGTATTCTCGCCCACTTGAACCACCCCGCCATCGTGGTGCCTTACGCCCTCTGGAAAGAGAAGGACGGGCAACTCTCCCTCTCTATGGAATTTGTCCAAGGCCGAAGCCTGCGGGAACTGCTGGATAATTGCAAGCAGCCTCCTGTGTGGGTGGTGATGAGCATCCTCTACGATCTTCTGAATGTTTTGAGTGTGGTACACAACCATGGCATCGTTCATCGGGATTTGAAGCCCGCGAACTTGATGATTGATAAGGATGGACGATTCCGCCTCTTGGATTTTGGCGTCGCCCATGAAGACAAAAAATTTGAGGAAGACGTCACTCTCACTATTCCAGGTTCCCAAATCGGAACGGGAGCCTACATGAGTCCGGAACAAACGGTCAATGCTCAGGCGACACCTGCCTCAGACCTGTTCAGCGTGGGCATCATCGCAAGCGAAATGCTTCTCGGCGAAAACGTCTTCCGCGGGCAGAATCTGGAGCAAACCTTCAAGAACATCCAGAAAATGGTCATCAAGCCGGAAGCCTTTGACGAACGCGTTCCCATGCCACTCCGAAAGCTCGTCATCAGGCTTCTTTCCAAGAAGCCTGCAAAGCGGCCGCTTTCGGCAGCAGATGCTGCCGACGAGCTTTCTAAGCTAATGCGGGCCTATCCGCGGGACTTTATGCCCTACATATCAGAATGGGTCAACGCCACCATGCAGCAAAAAGACTGCGGCATCAATCCTGTTCTCTACCCCGACACGCGTAAAAAATTATTCCTCTGGGGTCTTTCCCTCGGTGCTGTTGTGGTAACCGCCATTTCCATTTTCATCCACTTCATCTAAGGTCATTATGGTCTGGATAGATATCGTCTGCCTCGTCTGCGTCGTACTTTTCGCCCTCATTGGCCTCTGGCGTGGATTTCTCAAAAGCATTTTCAGATTGTGCGCATGGATTGGCGGCATTCTCGGAGCCTACTTTTCTCAAGATTTAATCGGAGGAATTGTAGCAAGCAATTTGGAGATGAGCGGCTTTACCGTCACTCTGGTTTGCATCTGCGTGGGTTTTCTCGTGCCCTTTCTACTCCTCAGTTTTGTTGGCCATTTTCTGAACAAAATGGTTTCCGGTTCGGCCGTTAGCGGAGTCAATCGCATTCTCGGCGGACTTCTTGGAATTGTAAAAGCCCTTATCCTGTGCTTCCTGTTCCTCACAGTGATGCATCTGCTCCCGGTATCCGGAGACCTACGCGAGAACCGCAACAACGCTCTTTCTTACGCTGCCTACAAGTGGTCCTTAGAAGTCATGGGATTCTCTTCCGAGGAAGTTGATCTTAAAGGAATGGCGGAAGAAAAAGTGGACAAACTCACCCAGGATATTACAGACAAAGCAATTGAAAAGGTGAAGGAAGAATCCGCGGCCGCTGCAGAAAAAGTCAAGGAAGAGGCTGCAAAGGCCGTTGACAAAGTCAAAGAAGATGCGGCAGGTGCTGTAGAAAGCACAAAAGAAAAGGCGGCAGAAGCAAAAAATAAAGCCACTGACACCATTCAAGAGAAAGCAGTGCCATCCATTCCTGACAGCACTGCGAACAAGTAGACATTCTCTTTATTTCAACAAGTTCTTCACTGACTCGGCGAACTTATCCAGACTGGGATCTCTTGCGCCCATCAGTAGGATAGTATCCCCAGGTTCCGCATACTCCACCATCTTCTTCGCGCACTCGTCGCGGTTCTCGATGTAGATGGATTCGCAGCCCTTGAGAATCAAGTCATCCGCCAAATCGCCAGCGCTGATATCGCGGGTGACAGTTCCGCCCGCATAGTAGATTTCGCTAAAGAACATCACATCATTCTTGCGGTCATCGCCGATGTCTGCCGCACGCAAAGTTTTCGCGATAAACTCCACCAGATCCTTCCGCAAAAAGCGGGTCGGACCATAGCCATGAGGCTGGAACCAGGCAATGACGCGGCCTTCCGTAAAGTCCTGCGCGCTCCTGATGCTGGCAGAAATCTTTGCCGGATTGTGGGCGAAATCGTCCACCACCGTCACACCATTGAAAGTTCCTAAAATCTGATGCCGGCGGAAAACACCCGGGAATGTGGCGAGAGCGTCAGCGCAGGTATGGAGGGAAACGCCTGCACGAAGCGCAACTGCAGTTGCCGCCAAGCCGTTTTCCATATTGTGTTTGCCTGGAAGTGGAATTTCGAACCGAACCAATTCCGACTGATGACGCACGCGGAACTGGATGTGAGTCCCTACCGTTTTGAAGTCCGTTCCCTGAACTCCGACGTAATTTTCAAAACCAAAATCAAATTCACGACCAGCGCTGAACTTCTTTGCAAGGGGATGGGCGTCATTGACAATGAGGGTGTGGCCCGCGCTCAAAATGTTATGGCTGAACTTGAGGAAAATCTCCTGCAGTTCGTCCATTTCCTTGTGGTCCTTGTCCACATTGAGAATGAGACCTATTTCCGGTTCGTAACGGACCAAGGTTCCATCACTTTCGTCAGCTTCCACCACAAGCCACTCGCCCTTACCGCTAACGGCATTGCCAATCTTGCCCTGCTGTTGCAGGTTTACAAGGCCAGCTCCCGTCATTACAGAAGGTTGCAAACCAGCGTATTCCAGAATGTGGAAAATCATTGCCGTAACCGTAGATTTACCGCTTGTACCACTCACAGCAATAGTGCGGGCTTCCTTGGAAATCTTCGCCAGCATTTCGCTGCGATGCATTACCGGAATATTCAGTTCCTTGGCACGCTTTAAATCGGGATTGGTGTCTTCAATAGCAGTACTCACCACAACTGCCGAGAGACCCGCCACCACGCCAGAACCATCCTGTGGGAAGCACTTTACACCACAAACCTCCAACTGGTCCATGACCTTGGGCTTTTCCGCAGCACCAAACTGACGGTCGGAACCGCGAACATCAACACCACGACCTGCCAAATACTGGGCGATGGCGCTCATGCCAACACCCGCAACACCGATAAAGAAATAAGATTCGCTCATATCACCTTTGTAGTAAAATTTCAAATCTAAAAATCTCTTTTTTTTTCAATCTTGGCAACCGCCTTTCAATTTTTTATTATCTCTAAGGGGTAAAAGAATTTTATTTGGCGCGAGGTTTGCTATGCAATTTGAAAGTTTTACTGCTTTAAAAAAATTATTCGAAGCACAGGGAAATCGGCGCTGGTCCATAGCCCAAACTACGGCTAAAGAACGCATCGCCAAACTGCAAGAACTTAGAGCGGAAATCGTCCGCAGGCAAGAGGAGTTCTACACCGCCATCTGGGAAGACTTTCACAAGCCCCGATTCGAAGCCTGGCTCTGCGAGGTCTTCCCCGCCATTGAAGAAATCGATTGCGCCATCAGTCACCTTGAAGAATGGATGAGGGACAAATCTGGGAAATGGCTGTACTTTCTACCCACCACCAAAAGTCGCCTCCATTACGAGCCCAAGGGAAGATGCCTCATTTTCGCCCCCTGGAACTATCCCTTCCTCCTGTTGATTAGCCCCATTGTTTCTGCCATTGCCGCCGGAAATACCGTTATTGCAAAGCCAAGTCACAAGACGCCAAAGGTCAGCGCCTTCCTCGCAAGCCTTTTAGAAGGGGTATTTGAGGCAAATGAAGTTGCCGTCATCGAGGGCGCAGGGGCTGAAGTTGGAGACGAACTTCTGAAGTTGCCCTTCGACCACGTGTTCTTTACCGGGAGCCCAAAAGTCGGAGTCCATGTGGCGGAACTCGCAACCAGTCATCACGCTAGCGTCACGCTAGAGCTGGGCGGGAAATCGCCCGTCATTATTCTCCCTGACATCGCAGTAGACGTTGCCCGCGACAACAATGGGGGCCACACCCGCGAACAGTGCCGCGCCCTCAAAGATGCAGCAGAGAAAATCGCCTGGGGTAAAATGCTCAACGCAGGCCAGACATGCATCGCCCCCGACTACGTCCTTTGCCCGCGGGATTTGGTTCCCGCATTTGCGGAGGCTGCCGCCGCGGCCGTTCAAAAGATGTATGGCGAAACAGATGAACAGAGAAAGGCATCCACCGATCTAGTTCACATCATTGACGAAAACGCCTGCAGCCGCCACCAAAGGCTTGTGGCGGACGCAGTAGATCGAGGTGCCACTCCAATTCTCAGCGGAGAATTTGACATGGAAAATCGCTACACTCCTGCAACGATTCTCACGAATGTCACTCCTGACATGGAAGTGATGCAGTCCGAAATCTTTGGTCCAATCCTTCCCATTCTCGCCTACGACACCTTGGACGAAGCAATTTCATTTGTTCAAAATCGCCCCAAACCGCTATCCCTCTACATCTTTGGGAAATCACAGCCCGACATGGACAAAGTTCTATGTCAAACTACAGCAGGCTCCACCTGCATCAACAACTGCATTATCCAAATCGAAAATCTAGATTTGCCCTTCGGCGGTGTGGGCATGAGCGGCACCGGGAATTACCACGGATTCTATGGATTCCGAGCATTCAGCCACGAGCGAAATGTGATGGAACAGGGATTTTTCGACGCTGTACGACTTTTTCATCCGCCCTACAAAACAAAGGGTTTGCAGACCCTATCTCAAAAAATCCTTAAATTTTTAAAGAAGTTTTAGCAAAAACAAATTCAATCATTCCTTTCCGCCTATTTTATATTATCTTTATTTTGGATAAATATCAAAAAGGCGTGTTTATGGATTGGAAAGATTTTACCACCATGTCTGAAGACCAGATGCTCCCAATTTGGGACATGTATTGCAGTGATCCCTTCGCTGTGCTTGGCATCCACCCTCTTGAAACCGACAAGGGAATCAAGACCGTAATCCGAGCCTATCAGCCGCAAGCTTCCTACATCCGCGGTGAATCCTGCGACGGGAAGCTGGAATTTGATTTTGTGAAGCTTGGCGATACGGGATTCTTTGAAGCCATTCTGGATATGGACTTCAAGCCCTTCTTCTACAACTTGATTATCAAGCAGGGCGACGGAAATACCTACACCCTCACGGACCCCTACGCCTTCATGCCCGTACTTTCGGAATACGATCGTCACTTGATTGGTTCCGGAACCCACTATGAGCTCTATCGCAAACTTGGCGCCAACCTGGTGGAACACCAAGGTTTCAAGGGCGTGCAATTTGCAGTCTGGGCTCCCAATGCAAAAGCCGTTTCTGTAGTCGGCAGTTTCAACAGCTGGGATGGTCGTCGCCATCAGATGCGCATGCTGGGTAGTTCCGGCATTTGGGAAATCTTCATTCCGAATATTGGCGAAAACGAACTCTACCGTTTTGAAATTCATGGTGCCGACGGGAACCTCCATGTGAAGGTGGACCCCCTCGCCAAGCTTTCTGAAATGCGCCCGGCCACAGCCTCCATCACCACACACTTGGATGGCTACGAATGGGGCGATGAACTTTACATGAAGACCCACTGGGCAACCAAGGTCTTCGGCAGTCCCATGAACATCTATGAGGTCCACGCTGGCTCTTGGCGCAGAGACCCCTCTAATCCGGACCGTTTCCTCAACTGGGACGAACTCTCCGAGCGCCTGATTCCCTACCTCAAGGAAATGGGCTACACTCATGTGGAATTCTTGCCGCTGGCAGAACACCCGCTGGACGAATCCTGGGGCTATCAGGTGACGGGTTATTACTCCCCCACCAGCCGTTATGGCACGCCCGACCAGTTCCGCCACTTTGTGGACCTCTGCCACCAAAATGAAATCGGTGTGATTCTGGACTGGGTTCCGGCACACTTCCCCAAGGACGCCCACGCCCTCGGACGTTTTGACGGCACCGCCTGCTACGAGCACGCCGACCCGCGCCAAGGCGAGCACCCTCACTGGGGCACCTACATCTTCAATCTGGCCCGCAACGAGGTAAAGAATTTCCTCATTGCAAACGCCATGTATTGGCTCAAAGAATTCCACTGCGACGGACTCCGCGTAGACGCTGTGGCCTCCATGCTCTATCTGGACTACGGCAAGGGCCCGGGCGAATGGGTTCCGAACAAAGACGGCGGCAACATCAACTACGACACCATGGAGTTCTTGAAGCACTTGAACAGCATCATGGGTCGCCTTACCCCTCACGCCATTCTCATCGCCGAGGAATCAACTAGCTTCCCCAGCATCACGCGTCCTCCTGAACAAGGCGGACTCGGCTTCCACTACAAGTGGAACATGGGCTGGATGAACGACTTCCTCAGCTACATCCATCATGAGCCCATCCACCGCAAGTACCACCACAACCAGCTCACCTTCAGTATGATGTACGCCTACAGCGAGAACTTCATCCAGGTGTTCAGCCATGACGAGGTGGTTCACGGCAAGGGAAGTATGCTCCGCAAGATGCCGGGCGACAACTGGCAACAATTTGCAAACCTCCGCCTCACCTACGCCTTCCAGTACGCCCATCCGGGCAAGAAGCTCAACTTCATGGGCAACGAGTTTGGTCAGTGGCGTGAATGGAACGAAAAGCAGTCTCTGGACTGGCACCTCATCAGCTGGGACAGTCATGGAAAGATGCTCCAGATGATGAAGACGCTGAACCACCTGTACAAGGACAACGCTCCCTTCTGGGAAATTGACCATTATCATACGGGCTTTGAATGGATCTGGTGCGATGATGCCGACAATTCCATCGTAAGTTTTGTGCGTAAAGATGACCACGGTAACGAAATCATCTGCGTGTTCAACTTCACTCCAGTGCCTCGCTTTGATTACCGTCTAGGTGCCACCAGCCGCGGCGCTTGGAAGGAAATTTTCAATACAGACGCAGGCATGTTTGGCGGCACCAATATCGGCAACTGCGGCAAGGTTCATACGGAAGACATCCCTTGGCAAAATCGTCAATGGAGTCTGAACGTCCAGCTTCCACCACTGGGCGCAGTGTTCTTCAAGCTAGAAAAATAGCCTAGAGTTTATAAAAGCATCGCGAACCTCGCGATGCTTTTTTCTGACATTTGAGACCAATCAAACTGCGCTGAGACTATCGATGGACGATTGTATTTTCAATCGTTCCACCGCTAATGCGGACTCCATCCCACAAGATGGCATTCTTGATTTTACAGTTTTTCAAAACGCAATTGTCACCCACAGCGACATTGGGGCCAATTCTACTATTAATGAGAGTGACATTCTTACCAATATGGCAAGGCCCCTTCACACTGTGAGCAGAGAACTCACTAGAATTGTCATTGCGAGAAATCACGTAGGCATTGGTATCCAAAAGCGTTTCCACCAAACCGCAATCCAGCCATTTCTGGACAGGCGCCGTATGGAATTTGCAGCCCGCCTCAATCATCATTTGCAACGCGTCCGTCAACTGGAACTCGCCCTTGGTGCGGCGATCATTCTTCATAATTTCGGCGAGAGCATCCTTCAAGGCACGAACATCCCTGATGAAATAAATGCCCACAATGGCTTCATCACTAACAAATTTCTGAGGTTTCTCTTCCAAGCGTTCAATCCGGCCTTGTGCATTGGTCACAGCCACACCAAAGCGGGACGGGTCCTCCACTCTGAAGGTATAGAGCACGTTTTCCCTTTCCCTTTTCAAAATGGAAAGGTCTGCTTCAAAGAGCGTATCACCCAGGATAATCAAAAGCGGTTCATCATCATCCACGAAGGGAAGCGCAAGGCTAATTGCCTCGCCAAGGCCCTGAGGATTTTCCTGGCGCACAGTGCGCGTTTTGCCCCATTCTGGCTTCCTGGTCAGATACTCATCCATCTGTTCCGCTTTATAGCCCGTGATGAAGATAGTTTCCTCAGGCTTCAAATCCTGGGAATCTTCCACAATCCAATCGATGATAGGCTTCCCTGCCACCGGTAACAAGCACTTGGGCAAATCTTCCGTGTAAGGACGGAGACGCATTCCATTTCCAGCAACCGGCAAAACAATCTTCATGAAAAACCTCTTTTCAGCCGCACCCGCGGTACCCAAACAAGGGATATATTTATATGTCAAAGATACATAGAAATGGCATGAAGTCGGGAGCTAGCATAGCAAATCCGTCTATTTTTTCACAAAATCTAACTCAATCAAAAGAAAAGGCACCGCGCATTGCGCAGTGCCGTAGTGGATGATGCAGGGGTCGAACCTGCGACCCGCTGATTAAGAGTCAGCTGCTCTACCAACTGAGCTAATCATCCATGTCGCTTAGGACGGGGTCAATAATAGAAAAGCAGCCCCCCGTTGGCAAGGGAAAAAGCGAAATTTTTGAAAAAAAAATTTCGCAATTATGAATTATAAATTATGAATTATAAGAATTGCAGGGGAAAACGGCCATAAAATGACTTAACATTTATATATTCCTCTCATCTCATAATTTATAATTCATATCTCATAATTATATTCATAAGTCTATGAGCTTCAACAACAACCGCCTCGACGCCTTTCTCGCCCATCTTGGAGTGGAACGCAACCTCTCCCCCAAGACCATCCAGAGCTATCAGGAAGATTTGCGGCATTTTGTTACATGGCTTGACGACAAAAAACTGGATTTGAAGGAGCTTACGCCACCCCAGTTGGACGAATTTCTCACCCTCACCGCCAGTCGGGAGGATTACTCCCCCACCAGCGTCGCGAGGCATTTTTCCAGCCTCCGCGGATTCCTGAAGTATATGCAGAACCAGGGCGAGTACGATTTCTCCACAGAATCAATGCTAGCGACTCCAAAACTTGGCCACTACCTGCCCGCGTACCTTACCCGAGAAGAGGTGGACTCCGTTTTTGAGAGTGCGGCGAACAGTAAGAATCCTCTGCGGGATATAGCCCTCTTTGAGCTCTTGTACAGTGCCGGGCTCCGCATCTCCGAGGCTCTGGGTCTAAAACTCTCCCATCTGGACTTGGACAACGAATGGCTCACCCCCATCGGTAAAGGAAACAAACAGCGGTTGATTCCCCTGGGTAGTAAGGCCAAGGAGAATTTGAAGAATTGGTTGGAGCTAGGGCGCCCTCTCACAAGTCCGAAAGCAGACAATGTCATTCTGAATAACCGCGGGAAACCCATGAGCCGCATGGGAGCCTGGAAAATTGTTCAGCAGCATACGGCACAACTCACAAAGCAAGTGTCGCCCCACACCTTCCGCCACAGCTTTGCCACCCATTGTCTGGAAGCGGGCATGGACCTTCGCGTGCTACAGGAACTTCTAGGCCATGCGGACATCAGCACCACACAAATCTACACGCACATCGATAAAGAGTTCGTGAAGCAGGAACATCGGGCACATCATCCGCGAGAAATGGGTGGAAAATAAATCCATCTTTTATTAGATTTACCTCGTTCAAATTTAACTGTGGTGTTTTATCACCAGAACAAGGAAAAACAATGAGCAAAAATTACAAGATTGCAGTGCTCCCGGGCGATGGTATCGGTCCGGAAGTGATGAAGGAAGCCGTCCGCGTGTTGGACGTGGTTTCCAAGAAGTTCGGCTTCGACGTGAACGCCGAATGGGCAAATGTCGGTGGTGCCGCTTACGATGAAAGCGGTTCTCCGCTGCCGGAATCCACCCTCAAGCTGGGTGAAGCTTCTGACTGCATTCTGTTCGGTTCCGTGGGTGGCCCGAAGTGGGAAAAGCTTCCGCCTAACCTGCAGCCGGAACGTGGCGCCCTCCTCCCGCTCCGCAAGCACTTCAAGCTTTTCTGCAACCTCCGCCCGGCCCGCGTTTACAAGGAACTTGCTGGCGCCTGCCCGCTCCGCTCCGACATCGTCGGTGACGGTTTCAACATCCTTACCGTCCGCGAACTGACGGGTGACGTTTACTTCGGTCAGCCCAAGGGCCGCGAAGGTGTTCCGGGCTCCAAGGAAGAAATCGGTTTCGACACCATGAAGTACAGCCGCTACGAAGTGGAACGCATCGCTCGCTTCGCTTTCGACGCCGCTATGCTCCGCAACAAGAAGGTCGCTTCCATCGACAAGGCTAACGTTCTTACCACTTCCGTGCTGTGGCGCGAAGTCGTGAACGAAGTCATCAAGGACTATCCGGAACTGACTCTCGAACACCTCTACGTGGACAACGCCGCCATGCAGCTCCTGAAGCGCCCGCGTGAATTCGACGTTCTCCTCTGCCCGAACCTGTTCGGCGACATCCTCACCGACGAATGCGCAATGCTCACCGGTTCCATGGGCCTCCTCCCCTCCGCTTCTATTGCTGAAGGTTCCTTCGGTCTGTACGAACCGGCAGGTGGTTCCGCTCCGGACATCGCTGGCAAGGGCATCGCTAACCCGCTGGCCCAGATCCTCTCCACCGCTTTGATGCTGCGCTACACCTTCAAGGAAGAAGAAGCTGCACGCGCTATCGAAGCCGCTTGCGAAAAGGTGATTTCCCAGGGCTACCGCACTGGCGATATCTACCAGGAAGGCTGCACCAAGGTCGGTACCACCGGCATGGGCGACGCGATTATAGCCGCTTTGAAGTAACAATCGCACTCGCTTAAGCTAAGCACAAACAATAAATGTAGAAGCACCGGACATCAAGTCCGGTGTTTTTTCTAACCCCACAATAAAGCGCTTTTACTCAAAACAAAGCTTGCTCTAGATAACGCAAAAACCCTAGGCCGAAGCCTAGGGTTTTATTTATGAGACTCTTTTACGTTTGATTACTGCTGTTCGCCATTATCACACTTAGTACCATCGTTATCGGCAGTGACGAAGTGCATTTCAATACGGCGGTTCATTTCACGACCATCAGCGGTGCTGTTGTCGTCAACAGGGCAGCTGGAGCCAAGACCCACAGCCTTGATGCGCTTCTTTTCCACACCACCCTTGACCAGTTCCTTCATCACAGATTCAGCACGCTGTTGAGAAAGTTTCTGGTTGGTCTTTTCCTTACCCTGATTGTCGGTATGACCCTGAATCACAATCTGGAGATTCTTATAGTCTTCTTCAGATGTGAGTTTCTTGGCAACCTTCTTCAAGATATTCTTGGCGTTGGATTCGAGAGTAGCCTTACCGCTCTTGAAGGTCACACCATCCAGCTTTTCAACGGCCTTCTTGGGGCAACCGAAGCCATCGTCACCGGCAATATCCGGGCAACGGTCAATGCCTGTGCAAACACCTTCGAATTCCTTCTGGAGTTTCTTGATGCTTACCCATTCAGAGCAAACGCCATCCTTATCAGCATCAGGATCGTCTTCGTTCGGGCAACCCTTGTTCCATGCCGGACCCGGTTCATCTTCGCAACGGTCGTAGCCCGTGCAAACATCCTTGAACTGGTCAAGCATCTTCTTCTTCGTCACCCACGGAGAGCAGATAGAGTCACCATCCGGGTCTGGGCTTTCCATCGGGCAACCATTGGCCTTCGGATCACCAGGCTCAGTCGGGCACTTATCAACGCCAGCGCAGATTCCATCATACTGGTCGAGCAACTTCTTCTCAGTCACCCAAGCATCGCAGACACCATCCTTATCGGTATCCGGATCGCCAAGCGGGCAACCATCGTTAGAGGCAGGACCGAATTCGGTTTCGCACTTGTCAAGACCCTTACAGCCCTTCGTGATGAAGTTCTTTTCAGCAATCTTCTTATCAGTCAAAGCCTTCTCAAAGATGCCAGCCTTCTTCTGAGTAAACACCCACTGGTCGCAGAGACCGTCGCCATCGGAATCAGGATCTTCCCACGGGCAACCCTTGTTGTCCATAGCTCCCGGTTCACCCGGACACATATCATAGCCCTTGCACTTGCCAGCAAAGTCTTTCAACTTACCCTTATCAGTAACCCACGGAGAGCAGACACCATCAGCATCCGGATCCGGATCATCTTCCGGGCAACCCGCAGATTCAACAGTACCCTTCTTGGTCGGGCATTCATCAATGCCTTCGCAAATACCCTTGAACTTCTTCAGCATATTCTTCTGACTTACCCAAGCATCGCAAACGCCATCGCCATCCGGGTCAGGATTGTCAAGCGGGCAACCATTATCATCTTCACCCGGTTCGTTGGGGCATTCATCAACGCCTTCGCAAACATCAGCGAACTCATCTCCGTAACCCTTCTCTTCAACCCAAGCATCGCAAACACCGTCTTCATCCGGGTCAGGATTGCCCAACGGGCACCCCTGGTTCAACTTGTGGCCGTAGTCGTCCGGGCACTTGTCTTCATCATCCGTCACACCATCGCCATCGCGATCCTGAGGAACGAGGAAGTGGCTCCAAGTCAGACCACCATACACAGTGTATTCCGGATTAACACGCGTATTTTCAAGCATCAGAGTCTTGCCTTCCGGTCTCTGGAAAAGCTTGGTCCGACCAAAATAGTTGTCGCCACCAAGGTAGGCAGATGCACCCAGATGGAAATCCAAACCAACCGGCAGATGGAACACCAACGCTCCAGTAAGCTGCTTCATATCCAGGCTTCCTTCCTGGTTAACTCCAGCCCAAGCAAAATCATCCAACTGGATATCCCAGTAGTATTCAACGAATACGGACAAGAATTCCAAGAAGTACACATCAACAGCAGCACTCATAAACGGAAGAGACAGGTACTCGTCGTTCATGGTATAGCGATAACCGCCGTTGAGGTAAATCAAGAACGGGAATCCATCTCCGTCTTCATTCTTACTGAAGTCTGCTGTTACGGCCAACCCAAACTTCATCGTCGTGTTTTTCGTACCAAAAGCAAAGGCTTCGCCGTTTGCAGTATTGATGTATTCAGGCTCACGAACCCAAATACCCTGTTTTTCCGTATTAGCAGTACCAGCAGCAACACCGCCAAAAAGAGCGATGTCCATAGGCTGGTATTCTGGAAGCGGGAAACGAATCTTTACATCTCCGCGGACATTACCCACATAACCGGGCTTAGACATGGATGCATCTTCACCAATTTTGAATTGGTCATAATGCACTGGAATTGTGACACCCACATCAAAATAGTGCCATATGCCAATGGCAAAGCCAAGATTTGCAGTCAAACCAGTGAAGTCATTTATTGTGGTCTTCGTGGCTTCATCTGTTGCAGAATAGCCATTCTGGTTGATGGGGAACATATCATTCCCAAAGGTAGCATCTGCCAACCCAAAGAACACAAGCTTTGCGTGTCCCAAGGATTGTGCGGACTGCGTCTTGTTCACACCAACAAAGCCATCCTTGTTGATGGTCTGAGGATGACCTGCAAAGGCAGATACTGCCAGAGCCAAAGCCAATCCCGTTACTATTCGTTTCATAGAGTCTCCTTATAATTGGAATAGTCATTAAGTTTGCGCTCAAATATAGCTATTCTCCATCACAACATTCTAAACGCAAATCGGCAAAAAGCCTATAAAATCGAGGTTTTCTCCTTTACCACAAGATAATTTTACATTTATATTTACTCCCCAACCCAAAATGTGATTTGCGTCACACGATTGCAGACATAAGCCCCTTCTCAAAGAATTCTGGATGCTCACGGCAAATACTGGTAAACCCACTTTTCCCGATGACGACATGGTCTATGACTGGGATCTGGAGAATTTTACCGGCGGCACACAAAACCCGAGTGATGGCATAGTCGTCTGCGCTGGGTTCGCTGGAACCCGAAGGATGATTATGCGCGAATATGACGGACACCGCCTTATCCTCCACCGCTCGGCAAAAGGCCTCCCGCGGATGCACCGGCGTCTGGTTCACAAGGCCAGTGGTCACCTCGTGGATATTGATGACGCGGTTTACCGAGTTCAAGGTCACCACCACCAGGTGCTCCTGCGGCTCATACTTGAGGTAAGCGAGCCGCGGCAAGATGTCCTCCGGCCTCATTATAGAAATCGCCTTGTTGCCCAAAATATAGCGGCCCGAAAGCTCGAGGCAGGCAAGCACCTGAGTCGCCTTCGCACGCCCGAGGCCTCGAATCCTAAGAAGGCTGTCCATTTCTGGCATAGATGTCGCTGAAGAAAGGTAGCTCGAGAGGTTGCGTGAAAGCTCGAAAACATCGCAGTCCCGTGTGCCGCTCCCGAGAATGATGGCCAAAAGCTCCTCGCTGGTAAGGGTTGCCGCCCCCCGCTGCTGCAATTTTTCTCGGGGAAGTAGATTTTCCTGGTCCATTTCGTAAACTCCTATGAATTTTTATGTGTTTACCCTATAAGACGCTTTTTTCGGAGATTTTTCACATTTTTTTGAAATTTTTATGAAAATGGACGGAGGTCGTCTAATTTTAAGCAAAATTCACCATTTTTAGAACAAGCAATCACACTAAACATTAAATTTTATATAAAACATCATCAATTTAAATACAGTTTCCATCATCAATCAACGTTTTGTATAAAATCAGCGAGATTTTAGCACAATCAAAATTAAAATCCATTCAAACTTACACAAAATTTACCATATTTTTAACAAACATCCCCCATAAACCGGTTGCCAGAATTCAAAAACATTGGTAAATTTTAAACAAAAATTAAAATTATCAAAAACCAACACAAGGAAAATCATGGCAAACAAAGCATTAAGCGGAGCCGAAGTGATTATCGAGTGCCTAAAAAGAGAAGGTATCGACACCATTTTCGGTTATCCTGGTGGATCGGCCATTCCCATGTTCGACGCCATTCTGGATTCTAGTATCAAGGTTGTCCTCTCCCGCCACGAGCAGGGAGCCACCCATATGGCCGACGGTTATGCCCGTCAGACTGGAAAAGTGGGCGTAGCTTTGGTTACTAGCGGCCCTGGTGCCACCAACACCTTTACAGGTATATATACAGCTTTGATGGACTCCTCCCCGATTGTTGTTCTCGCCGCCCAGACGACGACTCCGAACCTCGGCAAGGACGCCTTCCAGGAATGCGACACCAGCGGCATGACCTTCGCCGCCGTCAAGCATTCCTATCTGGTGAAGGACGCAAACGATCTCCCGCGCGTGATGAAGGAAGCCTTCCACATCGCTCGCACTGGTCGCCCGGGCCCCGTGCTCATCGATCTCCCGAAGGATGTGACAGCAGGCCCCTGCACCGCTCCCTTCACAGATACGATGGACCTTCCCGGCTACAAGATTCCCACCTACGCAGCTGCTGAAGATGTGGAAAAGGCCGCGGAACTTATCAAGAAATCCAAGAAGCCTTTGCTCCTCGTGGGCCATGGCGCTATGATTAGCGGTGCCTGCCGTCAAGTGAAGGAACTGGCCGAAAAGCTGGGCGCTCCCGTAGCCTGCACCATGCTTGGCCTCGGCGCCTTCCCCACAGATCACGAACTTTCCCTCGGCATGCTTGGCATGCATGGTACCGTGTACGCCAACAAAGCGGTTCTCGACTGCGATCTCATCATGAGCATCGGTAGCCGTTGGGACGACCGCATTACCGGCAAGCTGGACGTGTTCTGCAAGGACGCTGTTAAACTTCACATCGATATTGACCCTGCCGAAGAAGGCAAAGTCCTGCAGCCGGATGTGTTCATGTGCGGTGACGCAAAGCTCGTGCTCGAGCAGCTTTTGCCTATGGTGAACAAGCTGGATACTGCCGATTGGCTCAAGACCTGCCAGACTTGGAAGAAGCGCTTCCCGCTGACATATCCCAAGCAGGGCGGGCTCCGCATGCAGCATGTGATTGCAACAGTTAGCGAACTCACCAAGGGTCAGGCCATCGTCACGACCGACGTGGGTCAGCACCAGATGTGGGTGGCCCAGTTCTTCCACATCAACAATCCTCGCCAGCTCCACAGTAGTGGTGGCGCAGGCACCATGGGCTTTGGATTCCCCGCCGCCATCGGCGCCGCCTTCGGCAATACCACCGGCTGGCCTGTGGTAAGTTTCAGCGGTGATGGAGGATTCCAGATGACGGAAGCGGAACTGGCTACAGCAGCCATCCACAAGCTCCCCATCAAGATTTTCGTCATGGACAACAAGTTCCTCGGCATGGTCCGTCAGTGGCAGGATTTGTTCTACGACAAGCGCTATTCCAGCGTGGACATGAAGGGCAATCCGGACTTTGTGAAGCTCGCCGAAGCCTACGGCATTCCGGGGCTTCGCATCAAGCGCGCTGCCGACGCCCAGAAAATGATTCAGAAGGCCTTGGACTACAAGGATGGTCCGATTCTCATTCACTGCGAATGCGAAAAGGAAGACAACGTGTATCCCATGATTCCTGCAGGCGCTCCTATCACCGCCATGATGACAGAAGCTCCCAAGGGTAAACTTGAAAAGCCCACAGGATCGACCTAATAGGAGGATATGAAAATGAAAGACATTGCACATTCTATTAGTTTGTTAGTAGCCAACCGCCCGGGTGTTCTGGTGCGCATCGCCCTCGTGTTCTCCCGCCGCGGCTACAACATCGATTCTCTGGTGGTATCCCCCACTCTGGACCCGAACTTCAGCCGCATGAACATCATCGCCCGCGGTAATCCCGACATCCTGATGCAAATCATCAAACAGTTGGAAAAGCTGGTGGACGTGGTGCAGGCGAAGGATCATACCGATACCAACGCCGTAGAAAAGGAACTGGCCCTCATCAAAGTCCGCTGCGAACCTGAACAGCGCACCGAGATTCTCCAGCTCTGCGACCACTTCCACGCCAACACCGTGGATATGACGGAACACTCCGTCATCGTGCAGATTACCGGCAACTCCATGAAGGTGGATTCCCTCAAGAGTCTCCTCCAGAAGTTCGAGATTGTGGAATACATCCGCACAGGTAAAGTCATCATGCTCCGCGGTGAAGACAAAACCTAGGATTTACGAAAATCATAAAAACTTAAAATGCAAGGCCACAAGCCTTGCATTTTCTTTTTACAGCGCCGCGAAGTAGCAACCAACTACCACTTGGCCAAAGCATTCGTAATAATCAAGTCCTGAAGCTTCTCGATGGCGCGGGCCTGGCCGTGGCGGTCTTCAGTCTCGTTCTTCTGCACATCGTAGGTTCCATCTGCCGATAGCGATTTGGACTCGTAGATAATCTTCTCTTTCACATTATCGTAGAACTTCACACTCACGCGAATGGTGACGCGGTATGTTTCCACATCGCTACTGCTGTTGTAGTTTTCCGGCTTATTGGTGTAGCTCAACAGGGTGATTTCAAAATCGGCATTTGCCTCCTCATTCACCAGGCGAACGCTTCCGGCATTTTTCCGGAACATGTCCACTACAGCCGTGTGAATGTCATTAGCCAACACCGGATCCAAGGTTTTATCTTCCACTTCATGAATCTGGACCGTCTTGATATGGCTTGGAAGCGTACTTGCCGTAAAACTGTAGCAGCCAAACAAACAGGAGGCCTCAACGGCGAACAAAACGGCAAAAAGACTTTTACGCAACAAACCCATACCACAAATATAAATAAATCCTACCCTTCCCGCCATTTTTACTACATTTGAGCCGTAAATTTCAAAGAGGCATAAAATGCTTGACATTAAGAAAATCCGTGAAAATCCGGAATATTATATTGCAGAAACAGAAAAGAAATACACTACCGTGAGCCTGAAGGACGTCCTCGCCATCGATAACGAACGCCGTCCCCTCCTCACCGAAGTGGAACGTTTGAAGAGCGAACGCAACGCAGAATCCAAGCGCATCGGAGAATTGAAGAAGAAAGGCGAAAATGCGGATGAAGCCGTGGCCGCCATGCGCGCTCTGGGCGACAAGATTGATGAACTGGACAAGCAACTCAAGGATCTGGATTACAAGCAGACCGAAATGCTCATGCATGTGCCAAACATCGCTCCCCGCTCCCCCGAAGGCAAGGACTCCAGCGACAACGTCGTTGAAAAAGACGGTCCCATTCCCTTTGACTTCTACACCAAGAATGGCGATTTCGCCCGCGTAGACCACAAGACTTTGGGCGAACGCCTTGGCATTTTCGATTTCGAACGCGGAGCCAAGATTTCTGGTTCCGGTTTTCCGGTGTATCGCGGTCTCGGTTCCCGCCTGGAACGTGCCCTCATCCAGTTCTTCCTGGACGAACACCAGAAGGCTGGCTTCGAAGAATTCACTCCGCCGTACCTCGTCACCCGCAACACCATGCGCGGCACAGGTCAGCTCCCGAAGTTTGAAGAAGACATGTACCGCTGCGACAAGGATGACGACCTATTCCTCATTCCTACGGCAGAAGTGCCCCTCACCAACCTCTATGCCGGCGAAGTCATCCCGGAATCTGAACTTCCGAAACGCATTTGCGCTTATTCTGCCTGCTTCCGTCGTGAAGCCGGCTCCTATGGTAAGGACACCCGCGGTCTTCTCCGTCTCCACCAGTTCAACAAGGTGGAAATGGTGTACTTCGCTCATCCGGAACGCTCCTACGAAGACCACGAGGAATTGACTCGCTTTGGCGAAAAGCTCCTGGAAAAGCTAGGCCTCCCCTATCACCGTCTCGCACTCTGCAAAGGCGACCTCGGCTTTGGCGCTGCAAAGTGCTATGACCTTGAAGTCTACGCCCCTGTGGAAAAGAAGTGGCTGGAAGTTTCCAGTTGCTCCAACTTCGAAGACTACCAGGCCCGTCGCGCAAATATCAAGACCAAGATTGGCGGAAAGAATACCTTCGTCCACACACTGAATGGCTCTGGCCTTGCCACTCCGCGCGTGATGGTGGGCATCTGCGACAACTACCAGCAGAAGGACGGCTCTCTCTTGATTCCTGAAGTGCTGCGTCCATACATGGGTGGCATGGAAAAAATTGAGCCGAAGCGCTAATCGGCAACAAATTTCAGCCGAAATTTAAAAGAGGGTTCTCGAAAGAGAATCCTTTTTTTCGTTAGTTTTCCATCTAATTTTATTTAAGAAGCCGCACCCTTATTTAGGCAACTGCACCTTATAAATCCAGGGCCAATTCTTCCCTGTAATCCAGAAATCCTTGCCATCAAAAGCAATGCCGTTCAGCACATCTATTCGGGGAAATTTTTTGCGAAGTTCTGCAATTTTCTTCGAGCAATCAATATAGCGTTGTACTTTGCCGCTAGGCAAATCTACAACTGCAATAGAGTCGGAAAACCAGATATTTGCATACAAAGTATTCCCAACCACTTCCAGTTCGTTGAGCTTTTGAACCGGGCGACCATCATCCTTCACTTCAATGGTTCCGAAAGTATTGAAGCTCCCGAGAGCAATCAAAAGCAGTTCATGACTGCCGTTACTCATAATGAGGGAGTTATTCCAGAACGAAAGCCCCCAGCCCTCTGTAGGAATGCGGAATTCTCCCTTAGCAGTAAAATGTTTGCGGTTATAAATGAAAGCCTTCTTGGATTTCCAGGTGAGATAAAAAAGATCCTCACCCACAACGACGGAACCTTCGCCAAAGTAGCGTTCTTGTAGCCCGGCGGAATCAAGAATCTTCCCCGAGGCATCATAGCGATACAAACTACTACGGCCATACTGCCCCGTAGATTCCACCAGTTCCTTGCCATCAAAGAACAAACCCTGGGTAAAATGATTCTGGTCATGGGAAAGAGAATCCAAAAACACCGGTTCCACCACAGGCGCGCCTGCAGCAGCAAATACTGCAAACAAAAGCAACGACCACACAGCAATGTAAAGACGCGAACCTATCATATTCATGCAAAATATAACTATAAAATTCTATATTTTGCTCCGTCATGGGCGCTATTCGTGAACCAGCAAAAGTGAAAATCATCGTCGGCATTTTAGCAAAAGACGCCGAAGCTGTAGAATCTGTCCGCAAAACACTTCACGAACGTTTTGGTGAAGAAGATTTCAATCTGGAACCCTTCCCATTCGCATTCACAAACTACTACAAAGATGAGATTGGCGAAAAACCTGTTCGGGCATTTTTCAGTTACGAAACTTTGGTAGACCGCACAGAAATTGTAGATATCAAACTCTGGACAAATGAGGTAGAGCTTGCAATCGCCGATAAAAACGGCACTCCAGGACTCCGGCCCGTAAATCTGGACCCCGGCTACATGACACTCGGGCAATTCTTCCTCGCCACCACAAAAGATCAGCGCCAGCGGGTCTATATGCAGCGGGGCATCTTTGTGGAGCCCACCCTCTATTTTCAGGACGGTCACTTCCATGCCTTTGACTGGACCTATCGGGATTATCAAAGCGAAAAATACATCCAGTATTTGGAAGAAGTCCGCAAGCGCCTCGCCTACCAGCACACTACGGGGCACCCCTACCGACTTCGATCAATTCATAATTCACAATTAGTGCTTCGCACTCATTTTGACTTCGGCTCGGAAATGCCCGAGCAAGCTCGGTCGTTTCACTCGCCTTGACAAAATTCAAAATTCATAATTCATAATTTACACCTCACAATTTATAATCTATATCTCATAATTTATACTTCATAATTCATAATTAATACTTGTCTAGCACTATGAAAGCAGGAATTATTACCATCGGTCTTCTCATAATCAGTAACGTCTTTATGACCGCAGCCTGGTACGGCAACCTCAAACTGAAGGAGATGCACATCAGTACCGACTGGCCTCTAATCCTCGTGATCCTTGCCTCCTGGGGCATCGCACTCCTTGAATACTTCTTCATGATTCCGGCAAACAACATCGGAAGCCGCATCAACGGCGGTCCTTTCAGCCTCATGCAGCTGAAAATCATTCAAGAGGCCATTTCCATCACTGTGTTTACCATCATTTCGGTCACTGTATTCAATTCAGAAACACTACAGTGGAACCACATTGTAGCTTTTGCATTGATAATCGGCGCAGTGTTCTTCGCCTTCCTAAAATAATTTGTTCGCAATGACGTCCAAAAGCGAAATCTCTGAACTTCTCGCCCACAAAGAACTGTTCATCTTTGATTTGGACGGGACACTGTTCAATACCCTTGGAGATTTAGCGCCTGCGGTAAATTATGCAATGCGGCAGTTCGGCTTGAAAGAGCATGACAACGAAGCTGTACGTAGCTTTATTGGCAATGGCTCCATAAATCTAATCCGTCGTGCCATCTGCAAATCTCTGGATGTAACAAATACTACCGAAATAATTGTGCAAGGGGCTTTGGAGATTGGAGGCTTTGATGTCACCAAAATCCATAAAGTGTATTCCGAATTTTATTGGGAACACTGTACCGAGAATACGGAGCCATACACAGGCGTCATTGAGTTCATCCGCAACCTTCGCGAGAATGGTAAGTGCATCGCAATGCTTACCAACAAGCCCGTAAAACCTGCAGAAAAGATTCTTCAAAAATTTGATATTTTGGATTGCTTTGATGTTCACCTCTGTGGCGACACCACACCCGAAAGGAAGCCAAGCCCCGCAGGCATATTTGCAATTCTGAAGCAACTATCCAAGAGCCGCGAAGAAGCAGTGATGATTGGCGATGACACTCCCGACATTATGGCAGCAAGAAACGCAAGCATCGATTGCGTAACTCTGTTGGAAGGATTCGGCAAGCCAGAGAGCCTCTTACCGCTACAGCCCAAATACACCGCCGGTCATATCAAAGATCTACATCATTTGTAGCTCATCGCTTAAATTTTTCTACATTTCTCTGCATGAAGAAATATCACTTGGCCACCTACGGCTGCCAGATGAACGAGTACGACTCTGCGATGATTGCCCAGCAATTGGAACTTCGCGGATGTTTACCTACAGATAATCCCGAGGATGCCGATTACATCATCGTCAACACCTGCAGCGTTCGTGAAAAAGCCGAAGATACCGCTATTGCCAACATCAGCAAGCTAAAGCATGCCAAGGAATTGAATCCCGAATTAAAAATCGCCGTATGTGGTTGTATGGCCAAAAACCGTGGCCCCGAACTTTTAAAGAGACTCAAAGTCGTCGACTTTTTTGTAGGGCCAGACCAGTACAAGAAAATTCCAGAACTTTTGATGGGCGAATACAAAGGGCACCACAAGTTATTTCTTGACGAAGACATCGAAGAGAACTACTTGGGCGAATACGCCAAACTGCAGAGTGATTTCAGCACCTTCGTCACAATTCAACGCGGCTGCAACAAGCGTTGCAGTTACTGCATCGTGCCCTACCTTCGTGGTCCGGAAAAATACCGCGATACGAATGACGTTCTCACAGAAGTCAAAATGGCTGCAGACAAGGGTGTTACAGAAGTGATGCTTCTCGGGCAAACCGTAAACGCATACAAAACGCCCAATGCAGATTTTGCACAGCTATTGACAAACGTTTCTGAAATTGAGGGTATTCGCCGCATCCGCTTTACCAGTCCCCATCCGCGGCACTACACCAACGAACTGATTGATGTTCTACTAAACAATCCTAAGGTTTGTCACTACGCCCACATTCCTTTGCAGAGTGGGAGCGACCCCATTCTCAAAAAAATGCGGAGACAGCACAACATTGACCAGTACATGTCCGTCATTGAGCAACTTCGCAGTAAAGACCCTTATTACGGTATTTCCACAGACATCATCTGCGGATTTGTAGGCGAAACAGAAGCAGACTTCGCGGAAACGCTGAAAGTGACTGAACTTGCCCAATTTGATACAGCCTTTATGTTCATCTACAGCCCCCGCAAAGGCACGGAATCCGCCAAGGAAACCGAAATTCTTACGTCAGAAGAAAAGTTGGAGCGACACACTCGACTGGTGGAATTGCAGAATTCCATCACGCTCAAGCGTAACGAAATGATGCTGGGACGCATAGAAGAACTACTGGTGGAAAAAAATTCTATGCGAGACGATTCTGAACTTCGTGGCCGCACAGACAACTTCAAAAAAGTTATTTTCCGCCCAGCAAATGGCAAAATCATAAAACCCGGCGATTATGTAAAAGTAAAACTGGACGACATTCGCGGCTGGACTATTCGTGGAACATTAGAGGATTAAAATGAAATTTGTACGTAATACAATTCTGCTCGGCATTATTTTAAGCACAACATCTCTATTCGCCCAAACCCCAACTATGGCGGACGCCCAAAAGGCTTATGTTGCAGGCCAGTGGAAAGAAGCCGCCGCTGCTTACGAACAAGTTTGCCCCACCGTCGCTGACACCGCAAAAACAGGGTGCTATCTCTGGAGCATTCTCGCTCTTTCTCAAACCGGTTCCGCCGACGACTTCAAAAAATCGGGTCGGCGCTTGGATTCCCTCATCAAGGAAACCAACCCGCAAAAGAGCATCTACTCTGACCTGCTCATGACTCGCGCCCAATTCCAGATGTATCTTGGAAAGTTTGACAATGCAGGCAAAGCGTTGGTAAGCGCCATTGAAACCTCTGGCCCGCAGCAGCGCGTCGCACTCCAAAAGGTCTGCGGCGCAGTCCAGCCAAGAGCCAAATCCGCCACACTAGATTCCGCCTGCGCAAAACTCAATACTGCAACCGTTGCCGTGGCACCCGCGGCAGCACCGACCGTTCCCACCGCGGCAGCCCCAGCCGTGCCCGCAAAAGACACCACAACGCCTGCAGCAGCTGAGACAGCAGCGAAAGACTCCGCGAAGTCAACCGCTCCCGTTGCACCCTCTAGCAGTTCCGTCGCTGTTGCAATCGCAGTTTCCTCAGAAACAGTTGCTCCGCAGCCCGAAACAGCCTCACCCTCTGCCAACGCAACCGCTAAAACTGAATCCGCACCGGCAGTGGCGGTTCCTTCTCAAGACAAGTGGGCTCTCCAGTTGGGAGCATTCGGTGTAAAATCCAACGCAGAACTTCTAGTAAAGAACATGAAGAAACGGGGCGTCGCCAGCCAAATTGAGGAACGAGCTGGAGCAACCAAAACGCTCTACATCGTATTCATCCCTGGTTTTACCACAAAAGAAGCAGCCGTTGATTACGGAGCGCAGAAACTAGCCCCCATAAAAGTAGACTTTCAACCCGTCAAAAGAAAATAACAGGGATTTTTCAGCAAATTTCCCCGTAATCCCTACAAAAAAGAGAAAAGAGTTCTATATTTGAGCCAACCCCAGCCGGGGTGGTGAAATTGGTAGACGCGCTGGACTCAAAATCCAGTACTCGCGAGAGTGTGAGGGTTCGATTCCCTCCCCCGGCACTACATTACGAGGTCGCTATGGCAAAGTGGTGCAAAGTTATTACGACAGTTCTTGTTGCAGGGGCAATGGCCTTTGCTCAGTATGATGACGATGAACTGGCCTCGGAATCTGAGGAATCCTCCTACTCTTACGGCGAAGACAATACCGAAGCTTCTGATGATGAAGAAGCCTCTGACGAAACCGCCGCTTCCGATGAAAACGCTGATGAAACCGAAGAATCTGTAGGCGAGGCTACAGCCAGCGGTGATGAATGGGCAGGTTTCAAATATGAAGAAATGGGACTTACCCAGTGGGAATTCCAGCAGGCAAAAGAAGCAGGTATTTCTCGCGATAAGCTCACACGCCTTGTAGAACTCGGCGTTCGTCCTTCAGAATACCTCCAGCACCCCTGGGAAAAGATGGGCGTTAGCGAAGAGGAATGGCTCGCACAACGTTCTGAAGGCATGGAAGATGCCGACATCGATCGTTCCTACCGCAACAAGTCTGGCGATCAGGCATACGCCTATGTTTCCCTCCTTGTTCCCAGCTTCTACCAATGGAAAGCGGAACGTTACACTACCGCCATTTGGATTGATGCGCTCTGGGCCCTCGGCGTTGGAGCAACTGTCTATATGGCTGTAGATGGAAGCAACAGCTGGTATTATTTCTTGATTCCGGTCGTTGTCGCTCACGGATGGTCTTTCATCGACGCATTCTTTGGCACCCAATGGGATAGCAATCCTGATGCCAATCGTTTCAGTTTTGGCGTTGCCCCCACCTTTGACAAGGGTGTTGCAGGCATGCTTCAAATGAAATTCTAGGCCAATGTTGCTGGAATTACTCAAAAGCAAGATTCACCGCGCTACCGTTACCGACGCAAACCTCAACTACGAGGGCTCCATCACTATCGCCCGCGATTTGATGGACGCTGCAGGCATACTCCCCTACGAAAAAGTGGGCGTTCTGGATGTGAACAATGGCTCACGTCTAGAAACTTACGTCATTGAAGGTCCGGCCAAGTCGGGAATTATTTGCGTGAATGGTGCAGCGGCCCATCTCGTGAAGCCAAATGATTTAGTCATCATTGTGGCCTACGCTTCCATGACTCCAGAAGAAGCTGCAAACTGGAAGCCCACCGTTATCCGTGTCAACGGAAAGAACGAAATCATCGAAATCAAGAAATAGATTTCGTAAACTCGCTCCTATTAAAAATCTTTGCGAGAGCTAGAAGCATTTTCTATATTGAAAATGTGGACTTTAGGTCATATATCATATTAGGTTTCCTATCCGTTTCTCTCATTTACGGGAACGATTCTACCGCTGTCGCCCCCTCATCAAGTGCGTCCGACACAGCCTACATTCTGGTAGATGGAACGCCCTGGAACCGAGATTTTTTCCCTCGGGAACGGCTGCTGCGCCAAACCTCCATTGACCCAGCATTGTACGCCGCATATACCTACTCCGCCAACTTTTTAAGTGGACCCCGCGGGAGCTTCGCACAGCAAACATACATGGCTCATCTTGCTTACGAATTCAATCCAGACCTGCACCTCTATGCGGATTTAGGTTTATGGATGCCCCTATATTCCTCTGTAAAAGGACCTCAGGGCTTCGCGAAAGAAGATGTGCGGCAAGGCAATGTGGATTTTATATTACCCGACATTGAACTGGAATATAAGCCTAGTGCGAACACCTCCGTCCACTTAATGATTGTCAATGAAAACGATGCAATGAAAGCTTATGGCCCTTGGTACGACCCAATCAGACCATATTCGCGCTGGAGAAATTCTACATTTTATAGGTGATGAATCATAAAATTTTCACATGTGCAATTTTGCTTTTGCTCCTTGCGGGTTGCAAGGAAGAAAAAGTCATTGTGCAAGAAAAGCGCTCCTACAAAGGCGATGTGGAAGTTTTGAACAGTTGTGGTATGCAAGGCGCCGCCGCAAAGATGAAAAACTTTTTACGTGAAAATGGATTTGATGTAGTAAGTTCGCGAAACGACCGCTTGCAAAACTACGACGAAACAGTCATTGTGCTACGGAACCCTGAATGGGAAGGAGCCAAGGCCCTAGCCCAGACTTTGAAAACAGACAATGTCCTTGTGGTGCATAGCAACCGCGCCATGGTGGATGCTGCCGTGTATATAGGAAAGGATTATTTAAAAATCATAGAACCCGAAAGAGGTGAAGATGAAGAAGACTAAAGAAGAATTTACGGATTCTGTCCGCTTGGGAGCAAGCATTTTGTTTGAGCTCCGGGCTGAAAATGTGGAATTGATGGACCTCCGCGGCATCAAGGATGTAACGGACTTTTTCCTGGTGGCCACCTGCGATAGTGAGGCCCAGATGCAAGCGATTCTCAACGAACTCCGCAAGGAATTCAAGGCACAGAAACTCACTACTAACGGCGTAGAATACAAAGAAGGCGTCCGCTGGGCCGTTTTCGACGCCGGTATGGATTTGATGATTCATCTGTTCGAAGAAGAAAAACGTGAAGAGATTTCCCTGAACCGCCTCTATGCAGACGGAAAGATTACCGCGCTCAACGAAGCTGACTTCGTAAAGAGCACCAAGAAGAAGAAGGCTGACGAAGATGAACTCGTTTGAAGCACAGATTGCCGCTGCCCTGGAAGCTACCGGCACATTTTCTGCCAATGCAGCACTGAAACTGATTTCCGTTCCACCCGACACCACGCACGGGAACTTCACCATTCCCTGTTTTTCCCTAGCAAAGACGCTGCGTAAGGCGCCCAAAATCATAGCCGAGGAACTGGCTGCCCAAGTGAAACTGCCTTCTGGACTTTCCAAAGTGGAAGCGGTGAATGGATATTTGAACTTCTTTATCGACCGTTCCTTCCTTGCAAAATCAACGCTGGAAGCCATTGATGCCAAGGGTCTCGACTACGGTCATGCGGATTCCAATGGTAAAGTCGTCTGCATTGACTTCAGCTCCCCCAACATCGGTAAGGAACTGGCCTTCCATCACCTGCGCTCCACCATGATTGGGAATAGTCTTTCCCGCATCTACAAAGCGGCGGGTTACAAGGTTGAACGCATCAACCATCTAGGAGACTGGGGAACCGCCTTCGGTAAGCTCATTGTCATGTACTTGCGCGAAAATCGTCCGACGGACGACGCCACCTTGGACAGCCTTACCGTCAAAGAGCTCAACATTCTCTACGCCAGTTTTTCCAAGATTAGCAAGGAAGAGCCTGGTTTGGAAGATGAAGCTCGCGCTGCATTCACCAAGCTGGAACAGGGCGACGAATTCTATCGCAAATTGTGGACGGCTTTCCGTGCCGCCACCTTGAAGGAACTGAACCGCATTTACGACATGCTGGGCGTCAGCTTCGACCATTATACCGGCGAATCCTTCTTCGAAGACAAGATCCCTGCGATTCTGGATGAACTGCGCGAGAAGAAGCTCATGGTGAAGAGCCAGGAGCTGGACGTGGTGATGCTGGACGAATTTGATTTGGGTCCGTGCCTCATTCGCAAGAGCGATGGAAGCACCCTGTACGCTACTCGCGACCTGGCCGCCGCCAACTACCGCAAGCAGGAATACAATTTTGACAAATGCCTCTACGTGGTGGATTTGGGTCAGGCCCTCCATTTTAAGCAGGTGTTCCATGTGCTGAAGAAGATGGGTCGGGAATGGTATAAGGACATGTACCACATTCCCTTTGGCGTCATCCTTCAACTAGTAGACGGCAAGTGGGAAAAGGGTAAGACCCGTACCGGTACAGCAAGCCTCCTACGCGACGTGATTGAAGCCGCCCAGAAGAAAATCCTCGAATTCATCAACGAGAAGAATCCTGACCTGGAAAACAAGGAAATCATTGCCCGTGAAATTGGCGTCAGCGCCATCACCTTCAACGATTTGAAGAACAGCCGCTTGAAGGATGTGAAGTTTGACTGGGATGCCGTCATGAGCTTTGAAGGGGACACCGGTCCCTATGTTCAGAACGCCCACGTGCGCCTCTGCAGCATTATGCGCAAGGCTGGCTACGCCGTAAAACTGGATGAAGTGGATTACGCGCAACTTCAAGACGACAACGCCTACGAACTCATCAAGGTTCTTGCACGAAAGGGAGAAAAAATCCTCGCCGCCTGCAATACGGATGAGCCCAGCGTTCTCGCCCAATACGCACTGGAAATTGCGGAATACGCCCACCGGTTTATCCACAATGACCGCGTTCTCGGCAGTGCCGAAGAAAAATCCCGCTTGTTCCTGGTGCAGGCAACCCAAATCGTGCTGGAGAATGTGCTAGACCTGTTAGGGCTCTTCCCCATCCGCCAGATGTAAAAGAACATAAACCGGGGAGCTGGAGGTTCCGGCTGAGAGGGCGATAAAACCGTCGCCGACCCGATAACTTGAACTGGATAATGCCAGCGTTTTAAGGAGTTAAAATGAAGCTAGACATTACTCATGCAATAAAGGATGTGCGGGACACCCATCCCCTAGTCCATTGCATTACCAACTACGTTACCGTCAATGATGTGGCAAACTCCATTCTCGCCATTGGAGGATCCCCTATCATGGCTGATGCTTTGGAAGAAGTCGAAGCAGTTGTGAGCAAATCCAAAGCTCTGGTTCTCAACATCGGAACATTGAACGAAAATACCGTGAAGGCAATGATTCTCGCAGGGAAAACGGCTAATGCAAAAAACATTCCTGTGATTCTTGACCCTGTGGGAGCAGGATTTACACCGTACCGAACAGAAGCGGCAAAGAAAATTTTGGATGAAGTTAGGGTTGGCATAATACGGGGGAACCTTTCAGAGATAGCCTCCCTGGCAGGAATTAAATCCGCCAATAAAGGCGTAGATGCAAGTGACAGCATAACCGACAGCCAAAATCTCGTCGCAGACATAAACCCAGCATCCATCGCAAAAAATCTTGCGCAAAAATACAGTACCGTTATCGCCATCACGGGCCAAACGGACATCATCAGCAATGGGAACAGCTGTTATAAAATTCGCAACGGCCACCCATTGCTTTCCAAAGTAACGGGAACAGGTTGCATGGCCACAGGGCTCATCGCCGCTTTCGCTGAAGCAAGCAGCGCCGCCATCACAGACTTAAACACAGACGCTGCGGGCGCTGCCGGAGCAACCTTAATTTCAGCTGCAGTTGCGGGCATCGCCTCCATGGGTATCGCCGGCGAAATCGCCTTCGCAAAAGCAGGCAATGATGGCACCGGGAGTTTCCACGTCGCGATTATCGATGCACTAAGCCGCATGAACGACGTAGAGTTGCAGAGCCACCTCAAACTGGAGGAAGTATGAAGCCTGTGATAGACTATTCTCTCTATCTCTGTACTGACCGCAGCCTCATGAGTTGCAAGACCATCGAAGAATCTGTAGAGCAGGCAATTGCTGGTGGCGTCACCGTAGTTCAACTTCGCGAAAAAAACTGCTCTAGTCGCGAATTTTATGAACTGGCAAAACGTGTGCAGCAAATTACCAAGTCAAACAATATTCCTCTTATCATTAATGACCGGGTGGATATCGCCCTCGCCGTTCAAGCAGAAGGCGTCCACATCGGACAAAGCGACCTACCCGCAAAAAATGTCCGCAATATAGTCGGACCCGACATGATCATCGGAGTTTCTGCCAGCAATTATGCGGAAGGTGCACAAGCGGTAGCTGATGGTGCCGATTACTTGGGCGTAGGCGCCATGTTTGCCACAGGAACGAAAACCGACGCCGTTCTCACACCCTTTGAACACTTAAAGCAATTGCGTCGGGAGTTTTCAATTCCCATCGTCGTCATCGGCGGCATCAACGCCACAACTATTCCGCAATTTTCAGGATTAGGTATTGATGGTTACGCCGTGGTAAGCGCCATCGTAGCACAGCCCAACATCAAAAAAGCGGCAGAAGAACTCCGCCGCCTCATTGACACATCTAAACGCTTTCCCCGCTAGGTTCTTCCCGTTTTAAGAGATGTAGTGCAACCAGAATCTGCACAAACTGCTTAGGGAAAGCAAGTCCAAAAACAGCAATAATTAGAACCAGAATTCCTGCAACAAAAAGCAGCGTGAGTAGAGTATCTGCCATAGGCAGCACGTCCTTGGCATCTCGCAACAGGGCTAGAAGTTCTCTATCGTCAGCAAAATTTTTTGCTGCAAAGCGACCCGTAAAATTGTTATAGCGGGCAAGGCCTTTATCCACCCCTGTTTGAGCAAGAACCAATACAGACGAAAGAGCACGTTCTACAAGCAAGAAAAACATTCCCAGAACAGCAAACATCGCTGCTATAAAACGAGCTGTACGAGTTGTAGTCAGGCCACTCATTTTTTTGCTTCCGCCAATTCCTTAGCCAATTTCTTCGCTGCAGTAAAGTCTGCCTTTCCAGTGCCAAGTTTAGGAACCTTTTCCACATTGAATGCAAGAGAAGGCAACATCAAAGCAGGAATTCCTGAGCCGCGAAGCTCGGAAATCACCGCAGAAGGTTCCTTCGCTCCCTGGTACAGAAGGACAATTTTTTCGCCCTTGCTGGCATCGGGAATTGTGGTGACCACATAATCGCAACCTTCCAGAACAGGGGTATCCTGAATCTTCTTCTCCACAGCACCGAGACTCACCATTTCGCCACCCAGTTTTGCAAAGCGGCTGTAGCGGTCCACAATGAAGAGGAATCCGTCTTCATCCAAATAGCCCTTGTCCCCTGTGCGGTAGTAGCGTTTACCATTCAGATAAACAATCACACTCTTGGTGCGTTCATCATCGTTCAAGTAGCCCACCATAACCTGGCCACCGCAAATGAGAATCATACCCGCTTCACCTGTGGGGAGCGGCTCGTTAGTTTCCGGATCCACAATAAGAAATTCCGTTCCCGGCAAAGCCATTCCCACACTGCCAGCACGGTTGTTCACCATCATGGTCATGTAGTCATTGAGAAGCGTATCTTCCGTATTGGTGGAGGCAACAGGCGCTGTTTCGGTACAGCCGTAGCCTTCAAAGATTTCCTTACCAAACTTCAGGCGGAAGCTGGTCTTCAGTTCCGGACGCAAGGCCTCGGCACCAGCAATGATGATGCGCACATCCTTGAAGACCAAGGGGTGAACATAGCGGCTGATGGTAAAGGCGCGAAGGAATGTAGGAGTTGCCACAACGGCTGTTACATGGAATTCCGCACAAACGCGGGCCATAGTCTTCACATCGGTGGGGTCTGCTACCGCCACCATGGGGCTACCTTCCGTAAAGTTCAGGATGGTAGTCACCGTAAGGCCAAAGGCGTGGAACAGCGGGAGTTCCGATAGCATCACATCGTTGCGAGTCACATTGAAAATACAAGCCAGCTGTTGCACATTGGCCATCAAGTTACGATGAGAAAGGAGCACTCCCTTAGGCGTTCCCTCAGAACCCGAACTGAAAAGGATGGTGGCGATGTCATCCAACTTCGATTTCTTATTGTACAAGAACTTCAGCGCCCAGGCTGGGAGAATCACGCTCAAAATCACCCGGAAGACAATAGCGGCCTTCGGAATCGCCTTCATCAAATCTTCAGCGTAGAACAAACGGATTGTGCCGTCGTTGGCAATAGCTGTATAGTCATTACCGCGACGCTTCAGTTTGTCCATGAACAAGCGACTGGTAATCACCGTCTGAATGCCCGCACGCTTGGCACAGTTCTCCACATTCTCCGGCGAGGAGGTGTAGTTCAAGTTCACATTCGTCTTGCCCAAAAGCCACAAAGCCAGGTTCACGATGGCGCCTGCAGAACTGGGCGGAAGCATGATACCCACCGTCTTATCCTTAGGCGTAAGCATCTTCTTCAAGAGTTCCCTGAAGGCAAAGGTGGCTCCCATAAGCTTGTAGCCCGAAAGGTGTGCTCCATCAGGATTATAAACTGCGGGTCCATTCTTCACATACTTCTTGCAAGTACGAATCCATGTTTCAGCGATAGGTTTACGGAACGAAAGGGCGTAATCCCAGGCATCAATAGAAATTCTACGGACAATGGCACGAACATCGTTGGGCTTTGTATCCAGAGGAATGGGTTCACCAAAGGCAACCGTTACGCCCTTGTCAGCAGAGGCACCATACATATCAGATCCGCTATAGCTGTAGTTGGAGCCCCACAATCCCTGAATATAGAAGGGAACAATATCCGCATCGATTCCATCAATCGCCTTGGAGTAGTCGATGGTAAAAGGCTCCACATGGGGCGACTTGGAAACCTCACCCGTGGGGAACATGACCACAGCTTTTCCGGCGAGAAGTGCCTGACGGATTTTCTCCATGGCAATCTCGGGCTGCTTTTTATCAATGCGAATCATTCCCAAGCGCTTAAGGATAGCGCGGAGGTACCATTTTTCAAAATGGTCCTTATTGCTCGCAATGCAGAGCGGTCGCGGAGAAGCCATCTGAATCATGGCCCAGTCGATAAAGCTGTGGTGGTTTCCGAGAAGAAGTACCGGACCATCGTTAGGAATGTTCTGCACTCCCAGCACGCGAATCTTATAGCGGGTAAAAACCAGTTTCAACAGCGAGCGCACCAACGCCTGAGGCAAGTTGGTAATGGCCCACACAAATACCGCAATAGAAACCAAAGCCAGAGCAATGATGTAGACAAAGCTTGGGATTTCGGTATAAATCATCATGGATGAATAGGCAAACAAGAACACTATCAGTACAATGGCCTGAATCAAATTCGCCAAGGCTAGTACCGTACCAGAGTTATTTGGACGGGTATTATACTGCAACAATGCATTCACTGGGACGAGGAAGATACCGCCAAAGAATCCAATCAAGGAATAGAGGACGATTAACGTTACCGGGTGCACCATGAAGGGAATCAGAAGAAGGCAAATGGAAGCACCCGCCATACCCATAGGGATAAAGCCCGTCTCAATAAAGTCCTTGGACTGGTGAGCCGCGTAGATGGAACCCACCATCAAGCCCGCGATTGTGAAGAAGAGGAAGTTCTGCATGGTTCCCACGGCATTGGAACCAGACACATCCTGGAACATGAGCACAAACACCTGAGCCATTGCCCAGAACATGGAAAGAGCGATAATGGAGCCACGAAGCGTCACATTGCGCCAACCAATGGTAAAATGGCGCTTCAGCTTTTTCATGTTCAGGTTTTTATCTTCATAACGAACCCGAGGGATAAGGAAGTTGGCCACCGTTCCAAGAACGCTTGCACCCACCAAAAGCCAAGGAATCACCACGGAACGAGAAATAATTTCATGAACAGCATCATATTCCGCAAGCTGGGTATTGATGAGGTTCACTCCAATTACTGCAAGCCAGACGGCAACAATCATGCCGGCAATGCTGAATATCTGGAGGAAAGCATTGGCGTAGCTCAAGTTGCGAACACCAAACATCTCTTTCAAAATGCCATACTTGGCAGCACTATGGATGGCAAAACCTGAACCGAGACCTATCGCAAGCCAGAAGGAAACCCTAGGGCAACCCACCGTAGCAAGAACCGCCATAGCTATTGCAAAAAGCGTCATCATCAAAGAGGACCAGGCCATCACCTTGTTCTTTGCAAAGCGGTTGGTGAAGAAACCTGCGGGAAGACACATCACAATGTAGGGCGCGATAAAGAATATCTGCAGCATGAAGCTCTGCCACAACTGACCGCGGTCAGCTACAAAGGAGCCAGAAAGGATCTTCTGCGCGTAAATGAAAACGCCAAACTGAACAAAAGATGTCGCTAGAATTGATAAGAAATAGCGAACAGCACCCTTAGTTTTCCACATTTCTAAATACCTCTTGACGCGGCAAGAAACTGCCACAAATTTTCAGGAGAAAAGATAGAAATTTATCCCATCAGTTTTTCAATTTCGACAATTTCTTTAGGAATGTGGCGCGAAATGTTCTCAAAACTGTTTTTTGTAATCAATAAATCATCTTCTATGCGAATGCCTATCTTTTCAGAGAACCGTTTCCCATTGAAAACTCCCGAGAAAATGCCATATAAACCTGGCTCGCACGAAATCAGCATTCCTGGTTCCAACACCACATCCAAAGAGCGCGAACCCGGATCACCTTCGTGAATTTGTTCCCCGATAAAGTGGCTCACACCATGAGGGCGCATATCATACAAAAGCTTAAACTTTCCCTGATGCTTTTTGACTAGACGATTTTCCAGTTCCCCCAAAATAAACTGCCAAGGAACCTGCCCAATGGAGCGAAGGCTCACCCCAGGCTTCACAAATTTTTGGTATTCCTTCGCGCTATCCAAGACAATCTGATACAGGAGTTTCTGCAACGGGTTAAATCGCCCGGAAGCAGGAATGGTGCGGGAAAGATCGCTATGAAGGGTTCCAATGCGAATTCCAAAATCCAAGAGAATCAGACCATTCTTTTTAATTTGTTCGTCATTCTTCACATAATGAAGACAGCAGGCGTTCGCGCCGCTTGCACAAATGGTAGGGAAAGCCAAATCTCCATCCCCAAGTCGCTGCATCTCGTAATTCAATTTCAGATAAAGTTCCCGCTCGTTTTTCATGTTGCGAACTTGGGGAAGAACCGTTCTAAAAGCCTTGTCCGTCACCTTCTGGGCAGCCTTCGCTTCGGCAACGCGGCCCTCCTCCAGCGGTAGCCTGAACTTCCAGTGGAGATCCGCCACAGACTTGAGAGTTTTTCTTCCACGGCTTAAAACAGTCCGCAGTTTGACGCTGAACCTATCGTTATGGTCTCCCTTGAACCTTTCAAAGAAAAATGCATAAGCATGATTGGGATACCGCTTATCCCCAGCCAATTTACGCATCGCTGTCCAAAACTCATCTGCCGGGCGGATATTCTTGATGCCCGTCAAACGAGCAACCTCATCCTCCCCCTCCAGATAGCCGATGCGTTTTCCATTCCAGAATTCCCTAAACGGGTCTTTCCTAGGAACAAAGAGAGTTTCCGTCTTCAAAACGGGGTCTAGCAGCAAAAAACACCCGGCCTGATTCACACCCGTAAGGTAGAGGAAAGCCGGTTCCTGAACAAAAAGGGTCCATGTTTCAGTCCAAGCCTCCTCACTACCAGGATCCATAGGCATTCCCGCAAAAACGCAAAAAGAATCCAGTTTTTTCAGCAGATTTTGGCGTCTTTTCGCATATATTTTAGCGGAATCGTAGAATTTGGAAGATAGAAAGACCTGCGAGTAGGCTTTTTCCAACAATTTTTGCTTTTGCATAGGGATTTTTCACCTTTTTTACACTTTTCCTGCCTTAAACTATATATATTTTAGACAACACAGACTAGAATGGAGCCTGAATAATGTCACTTTTGAAGAATTGGAAATTGATCCTTGCATCCCTCACCCTTGCCATGTTTACTGCTTGCGCCGGCTCTTCCGGTGGTAGCGAAGAAGGTGCTGCAGGTGAAGGCGGTGCAGCTGCAGCTCAGCCCCAGAAAGAAAAGATTGACGAGAACAAGCTGAAGAAGACCGAACAGGAAGCCATGGCCCTCACCGACGAGAACCACCAACTCCGTAAGGAAATCTTTGAAGCCAAGAACAAGCTGGGCATTCCTGTGGATCGCCCCGCCGCAGAATGAGCGAAATAGAGCACTATTCTATACCTGACAGCCTGAAGCGCATTGTTTCCGGCGAGAACGAAACGGTTTTCCGACTATTGGAGAGCCGTTTTTGTGTTGAGATACAGACTAGGCTTCCCGGTTTAAAAATCAAACCCCTAAAAAACGCAGACATTCCAGGCCTGTTCACAACTCTAGATCAGCTGAAGATTGCCGCCAAAAACGGAGAATTTCTCACCGCAGAACAAGTAGACCGCTTGCTTGGAGAGCCCTCTGCACCTTTTGCTAAAGGCATGGAGAACATTCCTGCCAAGCCCATCCTCCGGAATCGGTTCGGCATTTCCATCGCGGCAAAGACGCCCTCCCAGAACGAACTGGTGAAGGCCGTCGAAAACAGCGACATCATTTTTGCAAAAGGGCCAGCTGGTACTGGTAAGACATTTTTAGCGGTGGCGCTTGCGGTAGCCAGCTTGGAAAGGCACGAAGCGGAGCGCATCTGCCTAGTACGGCCGGCAGTGGAAGCAGGGGAATCCCTCGGATTTTTGCCCGGCGACTTGAAGGAAAAGATTGCGCCCTACCTGCGACCCATCCAAGACAGCCTTTCAGAGTTGCTGCCTGCAGAAAAACTCCGGCGATACGAAGAACAGGGCGCTATTGAAGTAGCACCCCTCGCCTACATGCGCGGTCGCACCCTGAAGCGCGCCTTCATCATTCTAGACGAAGCACAGAACACAACTGTCGCCCAGATGAAAATGTTCCTCACGCGACTTGGGCCCTACAGCAAAGCTATTATTACGGGAGACGCCTCCCAAGTGGATTTGGCCCCCGGTCAGGAATCGGGACTTACCCACGCAATGCGGATATTAAAAGGAATTCGAGGAATATCCCAAATTGAATTTAAGGCTACAGATGTTTTGCGCCACCATTTGGTGAAAGACATTCTGCTGGCCTACGAGAAAAAGGACAAGAAGAAATGAAGAAGAAGCAAAAACGGATTCATTTGATTATTGGTTGGATTTTGGTGGCTGCGGCCGCCGTCCTCCTGTTTCCCGACAAGAACATTGCCTTACAGGCCGAGCACCCTCACCTAGGGCAACTCAGTACTCGCACCATTGTCTCTCCCATCAACTTCGACATTCCCAAGTCCAAGCAGGAAATTGATGCCGAGCGGATTCGTGCCGAAGAAAAGGTCAACGCCATCTTTGAATTCAATGCCGATGAAACCAATCGCATCTACGATGACTTCAAGCAGTACTTGCATAAACTTGGGCAGTATGGCGCCTTGCAGCATCAAATCAGCACTTCCCAAGGAGTTGTTAGCGATACACTTCAGAACAAAGTTGCTCAGGCCAGCAAGATTTATGAAGTTCTCAAGCAGAGACTCTCCGTTACCGCCATCAAGCCTTTAAGCACCAATGCAAGAGCCCGCGATTCCGTGCTCTCCGCACTTGAACAGATGCTGAACAAGGGAATTTCCAACACCCTTATCGCCAAAAATGAAACAGAACTGCAGTTGTTCAAAGAAAACTATGGCGTTCAAAACATCCGCCACCTCATCTACAACAAGACAACGGTAGCCGTTATCCGCGATAGCGAAGAAGCGACAATGGAAGCCACCGACGTGCAGCCATTGCAGCGCCGTATTGACGAAGCGTTCATCCAATTGCAGCGTGATTTCCCAGGAGAACAAAGTCTCCAGAGCGCATTCTATGAAGCCCTATATGTATTCACTCTGCCAAATGTGTTCTACCTAGACAAGGAAACTTCCATCCGCAAGGAAGAGGCTCGCAACAAGGTAACCCTCATTAAAGGCATGGTCCCCCGCGGAATGGAAATCGTGAGTCAGGGCGCTCCCATCACCAAAGAAATTCTGGAAAGACTGGAAGCCTTGCAGCAAGCCCAACAGAAGGAAGAGAACTCTCGCCTTCTTACAGCGCCCTATGGCCAAGCTCTCATATTCATCATCATCATCACCATTTTCTTCTTCTACTTCATGGATTCCAAGGTCACACACATGCTGAAAACTCCCCGTCAGCTGTGGAGCATTGCCGCTATTGCCCTATTACAATTAGCAGCCTTTGCCGTGGTTCATTATGTATTGGGCACCATTGGAAAATCTGGAAGCACAGTCATTCCCGAAGGTGTTGATTTTATGTGGCTCTACCCATTCGCTTTCGCACCCGTGGTGGCCACCATTCTCTATCGCGCCAAAATAGGCATTGCATTCTCCGTGCTGTCCGCCGCTATTTTTGGAATTCTCAACGGATATGATTTTGCAGCAGCCGTTGCTGTTTTTGCAGTGCTGCTGGTGACCATTATTCCTCTTTCCCGCATCCGCTACCGCGTGCAGATTGTCTACAGCATTTTTGCCACCATTGGTGCCGTTGCCGCAGCTATCGCTGTAATGTTCCTGCTCCGCAACCGCATGGGCTTTGAAAATTTCTATCAGACATTGATTGCCGCGAGCATCAATGTGGCAGTTTGCACCACTATCGCTTCCGTCATCTTTGTGCATTTGATAGAAAAGATTTTCAGCATTACGACCATTCTTACTTTGATGGAAATGTCGGACTTTAATCACCCGGCACTGAAGCGTATTTCTGAACTAGCCCCAGGCACATTCCACCACAGCATCCAGGTTTCAAACCTTGCCGAAAAGGTGGCAGAAAGCATTGGAGCAAATTCCCTCCTGGTCCGCGTCATGGCGCTTTACCACGACATCGGCAAGACCATGCGTCCCGAATACTTCACCGAAAACCAGAAGCAGGGTGTGAACCCCCACAATAATCTGGACCCTCTACAATCCGTAAAAATCATTTGCGGCCATGTGGAGCAAGGCGCTATGCTAGCCAAGGAATACAAGCTCCCTGAAATGGTAGCGGCTGGCATTACGGAACATCACGGCACAACACTGATTCAGTTTTTCTACCATCAGGCAAAAAAACTGGCGGAAGAAAATCCCGAAAAAACGTTCAACGAGGAAGATTTTCACTACAAGGGACCGCGCCCTCAGAGCAAGGAAACCGCAATTCTCATGCTGGCGGACGTCATTGAGGCTACAAGCCGTTCCATGACGGATACTTCTGTAGAAACCATGGAGAAGATGATTCACGACACCATCCAGGCCCGCTTCTTTGAAGGACAGTTCAACGACAGCAACCTCTCCATCAAGGAACTTTCCAAGTTGGAGAAGGCGTTCTTGCACAGTCTGGATGGAACTTTCCATACCCGCGTGAAATACCCGGGGCAGAAGTAACGAGTTTCTCAACATCATCGAGATTCCCGGTCAAGCCGGGAATGACGAGAATACTTTGTAGGGAAAGACTGATTAAAAAGAGGGGGACTTCTTCGCGAATTCTTGTTTACGTCATCCTCGCGAATTCTTGTTTACGTCATCCTCGCGAAAGCGAGGATCTAAAAATTTATTTTTCTACAGATAAATCCTTCCAATCAATATTTGTTTTACAAATAAGAGCATTCTTCCATATTCTATTCCAATGTTTTATTTGTTTTTCTCGTCTAATGGCATCATTTATTGACTGAAATTCTTCAAAATAGACAAGCTTATTTACATTATATTTTGCCGTGAAACAATTTGGATTTGACATCGATTTATGTTCCATAAGTCTTCGTTGTAGGTTATTCGTCACACCCACATACAATACGGTATTTGAGGCATTTGCTAGGATATAAGTGGCATATGGCATCGCAGTATTCATATTCATGCGATGTATAATACAAAAAGTATCGCAAGAAAAGCCAATAAAATCTTCGAGATTCCCGGTCAAGCCGGGAATGACGAGAATGACTAAGCCGGGAATGACAAAAGCCTCATTTCTTCTTTTTGTAACGCTCGCGGATGAGTTGCAAGTCGTGCTGGTACGGGTTTCGCTTGAAATCCTCGAAGGCCCATGCCGTCGGGTGGAATTCGCCTTTAGCATAAGTCAGAAGCATATCCAACCAAACACCTTCCCCTGCATACAACTTAAAAGGTCCGCGCTTGTAACTGGGGAGCACTACTTTATCCAAATCCATATAACCGATATCCACATTCACCTTGCGGTGATCGGGATTTGCGGATTCAGCAAGTTCCAATTCTAGAGCATTGCTGCGGGCTTTTTCAACAGCAATAGTTTCTGGTGCGATGGTCTTTTCGAAGGAGAGCACGCCACGATAGAGGTTCTCCCCCATTTCGGGTACATAATAAGGCGTTTTATCAAATGGGAACAGCTTTCCCTTGTAGCGGATGGGGCCCCACACCGCTTCCAGCTTAGCGAGGACATCCGTATTCCATTCCGGGCCTTGCTGCAAAATGAAAGCGAGGAGTTGCGCTTCTTCAGAAAATTGCTGTTTCTTTGCCATAGTTTGAAAACTAGAAAATTAGTGCGGAATGAGCATCAAGTTTTTGCGCAGGAAGGCGAGCTGTTGCGGGCTCAACTTCCACTCCGTCACATCCTCTACAATGGGATACATGATGTTATCCACGTCGGGACATTTCGTTTCTGCACGCCCGAACCCATCGGCAGTAAACTGCACCCGATATAAACCGCGCGACGGAAGATTTTGGCCGCGCGACGGAGGGTACGAGCCTGTCGCGGGAACAATGTCCGTAGAAGCAGCGCCAAAAATCTTTGCATTCACAACGCCCGACCCGGCGCAATTTGGCGTATCCTCAAAGCCGTCTTCATAGATGGAATAATCTTCCGTTCCCATGAGGTCTGATTCCGTCGCCGTAGTGTGTCGGAGGCCAAAGAAATGTCCAGCCTCATGAACTGCGGTCATAGCAATATCCGAAGACGAATTCGCCTTTTCAAAATACGATTCCCCAAAATGAGTTGCGATAACCACGGTGCTGCCTTCCCCGCCGCCCAAATTGGCGCTGAAAAGCCCACTAATTCCCGTCACGCCATCTTTTGCGATGCGCTGCACCAGCACCAAATCTAGAGCATTATTCAACGCTTTTTCTGGCCAACCTCCCAGCTCCGTCAAATAAATGTCATCAGAAGATCTGCCTGCCACCCAAGGCTCATCCGCCGGATAATTTTTACCGACAGTAGGATGCTCGTGGGCGTAGCGAATATAGATGGTATCAATGTTTACGGACTTGTAATAGCGACGGAAGGTCTGGAGAATTTCATCTGCGAGGGAATCCAGAAGGACTCCCACCGCAAAGGCATCGTAATCCCCCACCTGAATGAGATTTAACGCAAGGTGGTCTGAGAAGCCTCCCTTGCCAACCAACTTCGTATGCCGTGTATGGCCCGAATAAAAATCAGAACCCTCCGCGAGACTCGTCATCCACAAGGAAACATCGTTTTCTTCACAGTTGAAAGAAAACACATAGCGGTTTCCAACAATTTTGGGTTCCAGAACTCGAACCTGGGACAAGCCGTACTTGGAATCTCCCGTCCGCTCATTTTGCCACAAGCGGAACAGTTGCAACTGAGGCTCATCCGCCGTAGAATCCACCTCAAAAGAGAGTTCATAATTTGCCTTCGGATGCACGCGCATCAAAACGCCATGGGCCAAATTCGCATCCACCGAATCGCTGGTCAATCCCTCATTGGGGTAAAGCATGAAACGGCCATCCCCGTCAGGATAGAGAACCACATCGGGATCAGACTCCTCAGAGCAGGCCGCCAAAAGCACCATTCCAAGCATCACAAAAAATTTTTCAAAAAAATGCACCATAGGGGGCAAATTTCACCTAAAAAAAGCGTCTATAAGTAATGACACTCTAAAGGTAAAAAATGAAATCCTGCAAAACAAGAAAATGGACAAACTTCCAGCAATCTTTAAGAGAATTGCTGCAGCCCCTCACCGGAAAACCGGCACTCCTCAGCGCCCTCGCCCTCATGGCCACCTACGCAAGCCTTGATTTCCCTAACTACGCCCTGGCCCTACTCCTCCCCATCGCACTGACCATCCACTTTTTCCCGAAAAGCGACCAAGTCGCGATTTTGTTTGCAATTCTAGTGGGCTGCGGAAGTCACTTTTTATATGGGTTGGATGGGGACAGGTTAGGCAACGCTGGCGAAAGCCTCACCGCACAAAGTTCGTCCGCGCCGCCAACAGAAGCCTGCGGCACAGTGGAGTCCGTTTTACCTCGGGCCAACGGAACCGCGTTCATCATCCGCTCAACGCAAGCCCGCGACGGCCTTTCCGCAAAAGACAGCAGTTTCAATGACAGCCGCAGTTTCGCAGCAAAGACCACGCCGGAGGCCTATCGGGTCCGGCTTACAGAAAAGCGGGATTTGCCAAATCTGCCCGAACCTGGGGACAAGATATGCTATACCGCCAGCTGGTACCCCGTGACACCGCCCACGGTGCCAGGGGCCTTCAATACTGCGGGCTGGCTTCAGAGCCAAGGTCTCGCCGCCTACGGCAAGCTTCTGCACTGGGATGCTCACGCCGGCAGCTGGATTCCCGAAAGGAGCTTTTACGCCTTCCGCAAATGGATAAAATCCCGATTTGAGGATTTCTTGGACCCGGCGGAGACGGGGCTGCTATTAGGATTACTGGCCGGCGACAAGAGCGGCATTCCCGAAGCGCTTCGCAGCGATTTCCAGCGGTCCGGGCTAGTGCATGTGTTAGCCATCAGTGGATTTCATGTGGTGCTTTTGGCAGGAATGCTCATGATATTTCTGAAAGCCACACGGCTTCCCCATCGCATTGTGCGAATTGTGGCCATCATTTTGCTGTTCATCTACATTCCCGTCACGGGAGGATCTCCAGCCGTCCGCAGAGCCGTGTTGATGTGGACAGTTCCCCAAATCGGAGCCCTGCTACAACGCCCCGCCAACACCTTAAACAGCCTTGGTGTGGCGCTACTCTTCATTCTCATTCCAAATCCCAGCGAATTATGGAATCCCGGATTTCAACTTTCCGTAGCCGCCACAGCAGGCATTCTCATTGGAGGTTCCCACAACCCTCTGCAAAAGTTGGAATTCGGTTTCAAACAAACTAAAATCTGGAAGTTTCTAGAAAATTTCATTTTCAATCCCACCTACGTCACCCTCTGCGCAACCCTTGCAACCGCACCGTTCCTCATCCATCACTTCAAAACATTGTCACCTTTCGCGTGGCTAGGGAACATCGTTGTGGTTCCCGCCATTTCCATGGGCATGCAGGCAGGACTTTTTGCGCTTCTCTCGCCCCTGGATTTTTTGCGGGAGCACTTCTGCTACGCCGCAGGATTTTTCCTCCGACTCGCCTCTCTCCTCACACGGTTTCTGTCCGATTCCGCCGAAGCATCCCTAACCGTAGGCCCCTTCGGACCAGCCATTCTTCTCCTGCTGGGAAGCCTGTTCATCCTCTTCCCCGTGGTGCGAAAGAACTCCATCGCACGCACTTACAGCCTCATCTGCTTCGCCCTCTTCGCAGGCATTTTCTGCTACGAGAGCTACACGAAAATTCTGAGCCCGCGCTGGAGCCTTACCGCCATCGATGTAGGGCAAGGGGATTCCTTCCTCATTACCACTCCCTCGGGCAAAAACTTCCTCATCGACGCAGGCGACAACAGCCGCACCGATTCCGGCAAGGACATCATCATCCCCTTCCTGCACTACAGCGGAATCATCGCGCTGGACGCTCTCATCATCACCCACCCGGATGCTGACCACTTCGGAGGCGCCGAAAGCATTCTCAAAAGTTTCCCCGTTCATGAACTCTGGATAAGCGCATGCGCCCGCACCGAAGATAAAGAGGATTGGCAAGATGTGCTCAGCGTAGCCGCAGACCGTAAAATTCCCATTCGGGACGTTGGCCGCAGTTTTCTATGGTCGGAAATGCACTTCAAATTGAAGGCGTTACATCCTTACGACGGACCTAACGCCACCTGTGGCGAAGTGAATACCGGCAGCATCACCTTGCAAGCGGAAGGACTTGGACACAAAGCGCTCCTCACTGGCGACCTTACTACCGCCGGCGAAAAAGAGATTCTCAAAACGGACATCCCCCTCAAAAGTGAAATTCTAAAACTGGGGCACCACGGCAGCAAAACATCCAGCAGCCGCAAATTTCTGGAAGCCGTACGTCCGAGGCTAGCCATCATCTCCAGCGGCCGCAAAAACCGGTTTCGCCACCCCCACAAACCGGTCATCAACCGTCTGGATTCCCTCCAGATTCCTTACCTGAACACAGCAACAAGCGGCTCCATCATGATGGAGTTCGCTCATGACACAACTGTTATAAAAACGATGTGGAACTAAACGGGATTAGTCGTCAGATGCAGAAGCGCCCACAGCCTGTTCCAAGGTGGTGAGGCCATCCAAAGCCTTCTGGATACCATCCATACGTAACGTAATCATGGAGCATTCCTTCATGGCGCAACGTTTGATTTCGTCGCCGGAGGCACGCTTGATTACCAGGTTACGGACAGATTCGTTCGGCACCAGGAATTCGTAAATACCGCAACGGCCCTTATAACCCGAGCCATCGCACTTCTCGCAACCCCTGCCATGGTAGAACTGCATATCGGGAGCGAGGTGCAATTCATCGCGGAGAGACTGGGAAATTTCCACCGGTTCCTTACAGTACTTGCAAATGCGGCGCACCAAGCGTTGAGCCAGGATGCCCTTGATAGCCGTAGACACAAGGAAGGGTTCCAGGCCCATTTCCAACAGACGGGGGAAAGAACCGGAAGCATCGTTAGTATGGAGGGTACTGAAGACCAAGTGACCCGTCAGAGCAGCTTCAATAGCCATGGACGACGTCTCCTGGTCACGCATTTCACCGATCATAATCACATCCGGGTCTTGACGAAGCAAGGCGCGAATGCCTGCGGCGAAGGTGAAGCCTGCCGCATTGTTGATTTGACCTTGGTTGACACCGTCGATATTCAATTCCACAGGGTCTTCCATGGTAGAAATATTAATCGTACTATCCAGAATTTCACGAATCGAAGCGTAGAGGGTCGTAGATTTACCGGAACCCGTAGGACCGGTAACCAGAATAATGCCATTGGGCAAGTTAATTGCATCAAGAAACTGCTTAAACACGCGAGGGTCAAAGCCCATGTCCTTCAGCGGGAACTGACCCGAGTTCGGGTCCAAAATACGCATAACAATCTTTTCGCAAACACCGCGCTTACGGAGAGATATTGGGAAGGAAGACACACGAAGGTCAACTTCCGAACCCTTGTAACGCACCGTGAAACGACCATCCAAAGGTCTACGCTTTTCAGCAATATCCATCTTGGAAAGGAGTTTGATACGGGAAAGAATCTGCGGCATCAAACGGGCCGGAATAGGAGACTGGACCTGGAGGTCACCATCAATACGGTAGCGGAGCTTCAGGAAGGTTTCCTGAGGTTCCAGGTGAATATCAGATGCGTGGCGTGCAATGGCTTCATGAATAAGGGTCGTCACGATTTTCACCACCGCGCGGCCTTCTTCGTCGGTCAGTTCCGGTTCATCGGCACTGCCACCCTGCCCCCGTTCCACAGTTTCCAGTTCTTCCCCATCCTTATTCTCGCCAATCAATTCAGCAAGGGATTCTTCAGCAGGACCGTGGCCAGCAAAAATACGCTCAATAGCCTTCATCACGTCGGCTTCGGCGGCCATGACCACATCCACTTCCATCTTCACCTTGAACTTCACAATCTGAATCACACGCATGTTGGTGGGATCCGTCATGGCAATAGTCAAAGCAGAGCGGGTCACATGGCGTTCATCTTCCGTCTTGGAGATGTACAGCGGCACTACCTTATAGGTTTTGCACATGTCTTCGGGAATGTAGGTGTAGGCATCTGAATCAATGGCAAAATTTTCCAACTTCACATAGGGAACTTCATACTGGCGGGAGAGGATCTCGATGAGGCGCTCTTCCGGCATGAATCCCAAATCCACCAGTGTGCGGCCCAGCCGCTTTCCTGTGGCCTTCTGGTTCTCCAGAGCCTCATCCAATTGTTCCTTTGTAATGTAACCCTGGGCAAGAAGCATTTCGCCAATACGCATCTTGGTGGTAGACTGCATCTGCACACCCAGAATGCTGGTCAGCGTATCCTTGGAAACCATGCCGAGCTTAACGAGAATTCTCGCCACGGCCATGCCCGTACGCTTGTGTTCGTCCATCGCCCATGCGAGCTGATCTTCATCGATGACCCCCTGCCTAACCAGGAGTTCACCCAAATTCATTTTCGCTTTACCTATCATAAATGTGACCAAGCCTGCGCTAAAATGTTCTCTTCGCTCCCTGAGATTTTGTGCATAAAGACTCCAGAACCTTCCTGGACTTGACCAACCCTATACACATTCCCAAGCAGCGATTGCTTTCCTTGAAATATATCATTTTTTTCGGGAGAAGTGAATAAAAGTTCATACTCCTCCCCCCCGTTCAGGGCAAATTCCAGCGGATTTAGCCCAAAACGGCTACAAAGTGCTTTCACGCCCTCGTCAACAGGAATCGCGGACTCCTCCACCACCATTTTGACTTGAGAGGAAATGGACAAGTGGTTCAACTCGGAGGAAAGACCATCACTGATGTCCATGCAGGCGCCAATGCGTCTATTTTCGGGCAATACTGCGCCGGCAGGTACCGCACAGGCTTCTATATCGGGAAACGCGACTCCGGCAGGTACCGCGCCGAACTCTATCTCGGCTAGAACTGCACCGGCCTCTTCATGAATCTTTGGCGAGAGGTGGTAGGCCACCAAGTCGGGATATTCAGCAGCAAGTTCCGGATGGTTCATCAATATCCAGAGGCCGGCCGCCGACTTTCCGAGGGTGCCTGCGACATAGATGGAATCACCGGGTTTTGCTCCACTCCGGAGGAACGGCTTCGGACCTGCCTGCACGCCGAGGAGCGTTGTAGAGAACATCCCGACATTGTCGGCGGCCACGGTATCGCCACCAATCAGGGCAATGCCGCGCCTCGCAAATCCATCGGCTACGGCGCGCGTCACGCGCTCCCGCACGTCTGCGCTCCAGTTCTTGTTGACACACAGCCCGAACAAGGCGAGGCGCGGGCGGCCTCCCATTGCAGAAATATCCGAGACGTTGGACACGATGTGCTTTTCCACCGCCTGTTCCGGCGAGGACCAGTCCATACGGAAATGCGTTCCTTCCACAGACAGGTCCTTCGTGGCGAGCCAACCATCAAAAATGGCAGCATCATCCCCCGCATTGAGCCAGCTCCTGAAAGCCGGGCCCTGCTCCTTCATTTTGACAGAGCCGTCAAGGATTTTCTGGACTAAACGAAATTCACCAAGATCTGGAAACATGGACTGAATGTAGCAATTCACAATTCAAAATTCACAATTCATAATAGATTGCCGCGTCCTAAAGGGCTCGCAATGACGTCTCTAAATTGATTCAAAATTCAAAATTACCTCAGGAGGGAAGTCGTCAGAGATTTGATTTACAAATAAATTTATGAGTAAAAAAATCGCTTTTGAGCAAATTGAGGAAAACGACGAAGCTCCGCCCGCACAAATTGAAGATTTCCTGTTGATAAGTCGGGCAAATGCTTGGGACTGGAAATAAAATTTCAAAAAGGCCCTTTTATCTATCCACAAAGTAACACAAATAACCTATTTTTAAGCCGTGGGTCATATTTTCTTCATAGCGCCATCTTCCCCCGGAAGCCTCGACAAGTTGAGTCAGTGGACTCTTCGTTGGCTTCTGGAAAACGACATGGCCGAAGACAACACCATGTACACCTGCAATTCCATCGAAGATGCTTCCAACATTCTGGAATCCGCCCTCATTCAGGGTGAATCTCCGGCCCTCATCATCTTCGATCACGCTGACCGGCCCAAGGGCGTGAACATGGCCTTCACGAAGAAGCTCCACAACGCCATTCCCGAATCCTGGGTGGTGGAAATCGTGCCCGACAGCATGCCTCTCCCACAAAGCGACAACAGCCTTTACTGGATTCGCCGTCCTCTCGACGAAGACGAATGGCGCGAGACTCTGGACCAGGTAATGCGCCGTACACCCACACCGCAGTGGGCCAATACCGATATATAAGTTTTATGATTGCCGGTGTTAGTTATTTTGGCGTCCGCACTCCAAAGCATGCACTGAGCGACATGGCAGACATCAAAGCTGCTGGTTTTAACGGTGTTCTCCACACCTGGAGTGAAGAGGACCTGCAGTATTATTTTGACTCCATGAAGGAGATTGTGGATGGTTCTGCCGCCATGGGTTTGAAAGTCTACGTGAACCCCTGGGGCGTTGGCCGCGTGTTCGGCGGAGAAGCCTACTCGGAACTCACCGCCAGAAATCACGATCTTTGCCAGATTGGGTTGGACGGGAAACCCAAAGTGGCTGCCTGCCCCAACCATCCAGAATTCCGGGCCTATATGCACCGCTGGATAGAAACCGTTTGCTGCACAAAGGTAGACACCATTTTCTGGGACGAGCCCCATTTTTATTTCGAGAAGGGCGGACTCGACAACTGGAGCTGCCGCTGCGAAAAATGTCAAGCCGCATTCAAGGCCCGCTTCGGCTACGAAATGCCTGCCGCCACCTTTGACAAAATGACGCCAGACGAGGCTCGGGATGTGAAGCTATTCCGGGAAGATAGCCTCATCGACTTCTTGAAAGAGATGACGGAAGATGTGCACGCCCGCGGGAAACGGAACTGCGTGTGCATGCTGCCGCCCTGGTTCCCCGCAGGCCTTGACGACTGGAGCCGTGTAGCCTGCCTCGACAGCGTAGATGAAATTGCCAGCGACCCTTATTGGGAAAAAGGCGCCACCGAGGAATGGGTTCGGGAGAAGTACGCTGAAACGGCACGTCGTCTTGTAGATGTAGCCACAAAATACGACAAGGCCGTGCAGATGTGGGTCAAGGCCTACCAGATTGAGGCGGGCCGCGAAAACGACCTCGCCATTGCCGTTGCTGAAAGTCGCGCTGCAGGCATTGAGAACATCTTCGCCTGGAGTTACCGCGGCACGGAAACTCTAAGCTGGCTCAAGAGCGACAACCCGGACGCAGTCGCAAAAGCATTCCGCAAAGCCGTGAAGTAAGAAATTCCAAAACGTCTCACGGCGTTTAATCTCGGACGCAGCGGATGGACAGAGCCGTGGAATCGTCAATAGGCGACACAGAGCGATACACGGAACTGCTAAAATTATGGAAGCTGAATGTGCAAGCCTTGTCATAGAAACGAGTAGCACTCCAAAATTCGCAGCTTTTCCCGAACTCTGAAAATAAACCCCGACGGTAAATCCCTGCCGGAAGCACGGAAAAACGCAAATCGTCTCCAGATGTCGTAGAAAAATCTTTATCAACCTGCCAAAAGCGGGACGTTTTTAGACTAGGCGCAATGCGCTTGTATTCGACAATCTTCGCCGTCCGTTCCAATTCGAAGGCACCCGCGCTCCACAGTAGTTCCTCCCACTCCAGAAGCGACGGCAAATGCCACCCAGAGGGAATCGCCTCAGCAATGGCTGTCCAGGAATAAAGACAGCCATACATAGGCACTAGAGATTCATCACTATCGTATGGAGCGCTTTCCATACACCGAAAGCGAAGATTTTCCGCCATCCATTCCTGACCGCCAATCTGCACCGTGCCGTAGACTTCTCCGTCCCGGTCGTCAAACAGAAGACCTTGATTGTCCGAAAGCATCTGCGCCTGCCTTATCCAGTTCAGGTTAAGTTGTTCGTTTGAACATACTTTAATTTAGATTTAGTGCACGACAATTAGTGTCGTACAGTGTAGAAGAAAGGTACCAACTCAATGGAGGAAAATGGTGAAAACAAGCTATCCGCATTTAAAATGTGAAACATTTTGCCGCAATTGACAACATTTTGTTTCACACAACGGCGACCCTATTTGCCAACCACATCCTGATTTCCAACGGCTACAGCATCATCGTCGTTCCCGAAGAAATGGTGCCGGAATACAAGAGATTGCTGATTGCCGCGAATCAGAAACTGATATTCAGGAAGTCTTTGATTTTTGCAAAACATTCTCGATGTGCATTAATATTTATCCCCATTGACGGATGATGCATGCACCAGATGGGAATTCGAGGAAAACCATCTAATGTGAACAAATGAAGATGAATTCCAGCGCAGTCCCTATTTATGTCGATTTGATGGCGTGGCGCTGGTAGGTATTTCCATTCCAAGTTGTCCCAGCCCCAGCCGACAATCAAATTCGGTTTCAGAATTTGCATCACCTCGCGAAGAGCGTTTGCTGAAATTGCCTTCAATTCGTCTGTTAGGTAGCGTTTGTCTGCGTGATCGCCTTCTCCTACGCTCTTCTGGAAAAAGTTATAGAAGGCAATCTTGTCGTAAACTTCGTGAGGATTGGAATCACGATTGGCCGCCAAAACGTTCGCAGTATTGCGGTGGCAGTGTACCCAGTCGGGAAGAGTCGCACCATTGTCAAGATTTTTGAGGAAATCATTTTCTACTACATCTTGCGTCCATTCGTGGTATGAGTTTTTTGATTGTGGGCCATAATGCGATTCACCCAGCACGAGAATCTTGAACGGGCACGCAGCATAACTTTTACCGACATAGGGGTAGAAGTTGATGAACTGCGATGAGGAAAAGAGGGAGGAGAAAATTGAGGACATTGGCGAGTCTCCTTTTATTGAATATAGTCTGTTTTACTTATTTTTGCTTCTTTTTCTTTATGCAGTTGACGAGAGTCGCGACACTTCCGCAGATGCCTCCGATGGCGGCGCCGATCCCTGTGCCCACCCCAGGGCATATAAGCGTACCGATGGTTGCCCCGGTCACAGTCGTCCCGCCGATAATTTTCACCTCGGTGCTGTTTGCCGCCGTCTTGGCCACCTCGATGAGTTCGTAGGTTTCTTTCTTTTCGTCATTCATATTTAGCCCCTTGCTGAAAGGAATTCATTACTTGTCTTATAGAATGTAATTTCAATGCACGACAATTAGTGTCGCACGATGTCAACGGACAAAATGTCCAGTCCCAAAGTTCTTTCTTCGGGAAGAATTTTGGAAAATCGCCTTCGGCATGCACACACACGAAATGACTCAAAAAGATGATTAAGTCCGGCGTCAAGGCTTCAGTCACGTCAAGGAAGTTCTTGAGTGAAAATTTGCAATCCATCTCTTTCGCCTGTGTTGAGGATTTATTCCACAAGTCGGTTATGTTCTCCGTGTAATCAGCAGGCCGCAAGAAATAGTTGATGGACGCAACCTCTTCCCATGCATTGCCATTTGACGGACAAATTAAGACAACGCTCAATTTCCTTGCCGAACTGTCCGCTTTTGTATTCGCGCGTCCCGCTAGTGTTGCAATAGCCCTGCTCCTCAGAATTGAGCGCTGGGACCCCATTGTACCATGCATCTGCATCGTGATGGACTATAGAGCCCATCGGCATGTAGTGACTTTCACCGACAAGCAACACCTTTTTGTGCCTTGGCGAAATGTAGTTCGCCCCCACAAACGGAAGCATGTAAGGATGGTTGCGGTAAAAAGGAAATGATGTGAATTTATTTTTTAAAGAACATAAATTACAGATACGTTATAAGATTCATGATTCCTATAAAGAAAAATACACCAATGTAATCGTAGCCACAATGAATGTAATTGCAAAAAAGAGCATTGGCAAAGAGGCAAGGAAAAACGTTCTATGAATATAATTTTTCGCTTTACCAATATATGTATTCGTACCATCAATAATTTTGGGTTTCCAAACACCGATGGTATTTTCCACCACATCAAGCGGGCTTTTAGCAACATTTTTTACTTTCGCCAATTGATCATTGACCATTTTATCAATCTGCTTATCAATTTTTGCAAAGAAAACAGACGAAATTTTTAAAAGACCCTTTATAGCAATCAAATACACCTTAAAAAAAAGTTTGCCAACTACTTTAAAAGGAAGTTTATTTTCAAAACAGGTTTTTGCCGCAGGATTCACAATTTCTATTAAAACTCCACTGACAATTTCATGACCCCCAGGCAATTTTATTCGACATCCATCTACCGCCAATTTTAAAGTCTCAAAAAAATGCTGAATATCTTCTATGATTTGATGGATTGTATCATTTGAGAAATCTAATATTCCCTGAATAGATCTATTCATCAATTTAAAGAACGAATTGGTTCCAAATAGCAAACCTGAAAATGTCACCATGAAGAAAACAAATATTGCGGCCAAAATTGTAACAAAAGCTTGCTGATTTGAAACGTTACAAAGAATCACATCAGTAATTATTCCTAAGACAATAAATACTCCACCCCATTTAACTATTCGCACCATCCCTGTCTGTGGCGCTAAAACATTTGCAATATTATCTGCTATTTCAGGGGTACTATATTTCTTAAAATCGATTTTAAAAGCTTCCCTTACATCAGAAGCTGTCTTCAGAACAGAATCTTTAACCTTTATCTCGGCTTCCTTCAAGAATTTAAGATTTTCTTTATTCCCAATATTTTCTTCTGCCATTTTTTTACCTCTTTTGTTAGTTGTTAGTTATAAAGTCCTATGGTTTCTATCCTTGCAAAACCATTAAAACGGTTCGCACCTGCCACCTTTAGGGCATGTCATATGGACGAGCGTCCACATGGCATTCGGGCCGTCAAATTTCTGTCCGCATTTTTTGCAATAGTAACTCATATATAGTTCCTCGCATTTATCCGTTGATTTTGCCGATCTTATCCAATATAAGAAGGGCGAGCGACAATACGTGTCGTTCGCTCCTGGCGGTTGTAGAATCTCCACAAAAAAAGCGTGGAGTTAATGCAATCTACTCATTCAAGGTTCGGCAAAACCATCACGGAATAAATGCAGAAACCCACGCCATAGGGCGTGAGTCAATGCCGCTTAGTCTTCCGTGAATACAAAATTTTGCCGATTTTGAATGAAAGCCAAGAGCAAAGCTCTCAATATGTCAATGTGCGTTACTCGATAAAAAATCCTTTTTGAGTTGTTTTACCTAAGGAATATAACTTTTTTCGCAGGAAAATTGTTCTTCAAGAAGCGCAATTCGCAAAAAATGTTCAAAATGTCATGTTTTGACATTTCGCTAGTTTATATTTGGTCCGCAGGAAAAAAGATTCCTAATGTGAAAAACAAAAAATGCCCTGTCGTTATCGGCTTGTCTACAGGGAAGGAGTAGAATATGGCTTTGTTTCGTCTTTTCAATTTAAATAATCGAGACATATTGCAAAAATCCCATGATATGCCGGTTGTTTTGATAAAATGTATTGACATTATGTAAAACATAGTGTATATTTTATGTTCAAGTGGAATTTTGATAAAGAAGTTTTTTTGAAACAGGAACGAAACATAGATTT
>JAKSIK010000001.1 GCA_024398835.1 Fibrobacter sp. | reverse complement strand
GGGAAACTTTGCAAGGCCTATTGGCAAACTTTTTTCATTTTTTTTGCTGTTTTTTGCTAAAAACTGGATAAAAACCGCTTGTTTTCAGCTACATTCCAGTTTATCAACATTCTATGAACACGAATTTTTCGTTCGCTTTTTAGGAATCGCCATTAATCGCATTCTTTTCAGTTTAATTCGGGAAAATGAGCAGCGATATCCGTAGGATCGTCCAAATTTACGGGTTCAGATTCCATTTGCCAACGGAACCAAGTCAATTGCCGCTTTGCATAGTTGCGTGTTTTCTGCTTCACCGTATCAATTACAGACAAAATATTTTCGCCATTATTTTGCGAATCAAGAAGTTCACGGTAGCCCAGACTTTGCCATGCCGGCGCGTCCATAGGCACTATTTTAGACAAATGAGCGCTCTCATCCAACCAGCCATTTTTCATCATTTGATCTACGCGCTCGTTTATTCGTTTGTACAAAATTTCACGAGATCGTTGCAGATGGTAGGCTTTGATCGTCCCAATGCCGCCCATGCGCTGCTTCTGGAGTTCTGAAAACTTTTTACCCGTAGCCTTCCACACTTCAAGAACCCGCATGATGCGATGGACGTTATTTTCGGGAATGGGAGTTGTCGCTTCCGGGTCGACAAGCATGGCCTCTTGATGAAGATGTTCGTACCCCTCTTCGGCATACTGCTTTTCAAGAGCCTCACGAATGGAACTATCGATAGCAGGCATTTCGGGAAGGCCCAAAGTCAAAGCCTGCAGATAAAGCCCCGTGCCACCGACGAGGATGTAGTTTTGCTCTGGATTTTCTGCAAGAAGTTTTTTAACATCCTTGCAGAACGCACCTGCGGAATAAGTTTTCGTTGGCTCCAAGAAATTCACGAGATGATGTTTTACCCGAGCAAGTTCACTTGCAGCAGGCTGTGCCGTTCCGATAGAGAAGCCCTGATAGATTTGCCTAGAATCAACGCTGATGATTTCTGCGTTATGACGCTCTGCGAGAGAAAGGGAAAGTTCCGTTTTCCCGATTCCAGTGGCTCCTGCAAGTGCAAAAAGGATTGGCATAGCGACAATGTAGTTATATTTTACAACGATGAATAAAGTGAAACACATCCTGGCCATCTTTATTGTTCTGAGCGTAGTGGCTCTGCTTGGCTATTTTCTGCCGAAGACGGGATTTGTGGACACACTCTCCCAAAAATTTGGAGGAGATTCTCCTGCTGCAGAAGACACGACCGCGGTGCAAGATACCACACCCTTCATTGAAAAAATGAAAATGGACTTGAAAGTAGTCCAAACCAAATTCTCGAAGAGAGCCAAAAGAGATGCGTGGACTTTGGGCAAAGGGCGCACCATCATCTACTACCTGCTGCAGGCCCAACGATTCGTCAATAAAAATGGTGGACAAATTCTCTATATGGAGGAACTCCATGACGAGAATCAGTCTGCAAAAGTAGACGCTCTTTCCCCACAAGGCGACACACTACAGCTCCTATTCCAAATTAGTGATAACGTATTTCGCGATAACGCAAGTTACTTGACCATCGCCTTCCAAGTCACCAAACTTTCACCCGAACTGATTGTAACACTAAACAACCTGGATTTCCCCTATGACCTGTTGGTAACGCCCTTTGGAATGGCGGAAAGTTTCTTCCCTGATTTGGATCGTGTAAAGGACAAAGAACTTGTGCTTTGGCTTTTGATGGAATCCTCCAACCTGGATTCTAGGCATAGAAAAATGCGCCCCCTCCGTACACACCATACAGACGAACAGATTGAATCCATTATCAATGATGCAAAGCAGCTGGTTCCGTCTGCAAAAGGCATCGCCACACGATTTGCGGAACAAGGCGTAGAACACAAGCAATTGCTGCAAGCAGTCTTTGGGCCAGCAAAAGAAAACAACCTCTGGTTTGTGGACCTTTCTGCCAACCAAAAGTCCAAAGTTCCCGATGTATGTAGCGAAACGGGAATGACCTGCAAGATGATTTCTCCCTACAACCCCTCCAACAGTGCACTGGATGATTACATCAAACGGCAACTGCGTGGGGCAGCCCGAAATGGCATGGCAGCCATGATTCTCCCCCTTAACGAGGAGAGCCTTGCCAAGGTTAAATCCATGAAAGAAAAGGCTGCGGCGCAGGGAACAACCATCATCAATTTATCTAGATTTATGACGTTCTAATCAAGGAGATGTTATGACAGTTCAACTCGGCATTAGCGTTGACCATATCGCCACCATTCGTGAAGCTCGCAAAATCCGCGAACCGGATCCGGTGACCGCGGCCCTCATTGCTGAACTCGCCGGTTGCAACAGCATCGCTGTCCATCTTCGTGAAGACAAGCGTCACATTCAGGATAGAGATGTGCGCTTACTCCGCGGCACCATCACCACCAAGTTGAATTTGAAAATGGCTGCCACTCAAGAAATGGTGCAGTTCGCCACCAATGTACAGCCGGACATGGTGACGATTGTCCCTGAGAACCATCAGGAAATCACCACGGAAGGCGGCCTCAATGTGGCAGCAAAAGTGGATGAAATAGCGAAAATTGTCATGACTTTGAAAAGCAATGACATCGCTGTTTGCTTATTCATCGATCCCGAAACGGAGCAGGTGAAGGCCGCCAAGAAAGTGGGAGCAGATTTTGTGGAATTCAATACCGGAAAATACGCCATGGCCTGCGACCTGGGAAGCATCCAGGAAGTCAATCGTGAAATTTCCGCCATTCAAGACATGGCTGTTCTCGCCCGTAAGTACGGGCTTCGCGTTAATGCCGGCCACGGACTCAACTATCGAAACATAGCAGCCATTGCGGCCATTGATGGCATTGAGGAAATCTATGTGGGCCACAGCATTGTGGGTCGCGCCGTAATGGTTGGCATGGACCGCGCCGTGCGTGAAATGATTGAAGCTATCCGCTAAAAATCGCTAATTGATTCTAATAATCCTTGTACTCCACATTGTGAAGGACTAGACCTTGAGGCGGCGCCCATGTGCGTTCGCCTTTAAAATTTTTAGCAAAAATCTGGTTTACTGTTCCCTCGGGATAACGGCCACGACCCACATCAAAAAGAGTCCCCACCATAGCGCGAACTTGTCGATGCAAGAAACGATTTCCCTTTATGTGAAATACAACACTCCAATCATTCAATCGTTCCAAACGGAATTCATACAAAGTACAAAGAGTAGATTTTCCGTCATTGCGAGGTATGCAGAAATCGACAAAATCATGCTCCCCTAAAAACGACTGAGCCTCGCGTTCCATGGCAGCCAAGTCCAGATTCAGAGAACCACATTCCCAGCCAAAATCACGGAGAAGTGCCACAGGCCGTGTAAAAATCATATACTGGTAATAACGCAGCACAGCATCATAGCGGGCATTGAAATCCGCGGCACAGGGTTCCAAATCCCGAATACGAATCAGACGTTTCGTCAAACCATTGATGGAATGGACCGTCTTTACCGGATCCAACTCGCCATCATAATCAAAATGAACGCATTGCCCGCGAGCATGAACACCAGTGTCAGTACGGCCAGAACCAGTAATATGAATAGGAGTACGAAGAGCAATTGAAAAAGCTTCTTCTAAAGCAGATTGAACTGTCACAAACTTAGTTTGACCAGCTTCATTCTGGACCTGCCAACCATAGAAAGCGCTGCCAAGATATTCGCAGCGAAAGCGGTAGCGCATCAGTTCCCCGAATCCAGAGCGTTCTGGATGATTTCTTCCACTTTTTCTTGAGGAACTTTCAACTGCGAAGCAATGGCCGAGGCCGGAAAGCCGCGGCGAGACATTTGAAGAATTTTCGTTTTCTCTGTAAATTCCCGATCAAAGCGGCTGGTTTCCAACGGATGACTTGCACCCAAGGTAGGGTCTCCCGTGGCATTGTGGCTCTGCGCCCGAAGCTTCATAGTTCTATCACGGGTAAGGCCCTTGGGCGTGCGAAGTACATCGGAAAGAGACTGAATAGCAGAGGTAATCCGTTCCCGAGCCGTAGGACGAAGCTGCGGGCGACGATCCAAATCTGTGGTGAGAATTTTATTCTCTGGCACGCCATTTTCATCTTCAAAAGCCACCTTGGGAGCTTCCCCAGTCGTAGGAGTGGCCTTATCCTTTTCCGCAAACTCCATAGCCTCATCGATGATGGAATGCTTGCGGGGATGAGGAGCAAGAGTAGAATCGCCATCAAAACCATTCTTGAGTTCCTTAAAACGAGATCCTTCGTCTTTCACAGCTTCCATCTTTTGCGTCAGGGCAATTTCACGCTGTTTCAAAGCAAGAAGCAAAAGAATGATGCAGAAGAACACCGCAGCCGCACCACCCGCAATCCAGGCCCAAGTTCCCTTGGACAACCCCGCAATTGCAGTCTCGCTTTTCTGGGGAGCCGGGATATCACGCAACGCATTCAACGTTTCCCACGAAGCCTCCAGCTCACCCCGAATGGCAAGTTGAGCATCAGGCTTACCTTGAGCCTCAAACAAAGCTATTTGCAATGAATCAATTTTAGAGCGCAGTTGCAGATACGACTCAACATCAAAAGACGATGACTTTCCAGAGAAGTCGAGAGTCAAATAAAGGACTACGCCCAAGGCGAGAACAAACAAAACTATTGGCGCAATAAGCTTCTTCATATACCCAAAAACTAGAAAATTAGACCTTCACAAAAACTTATAGTTTTTCTTGCAGGGCTTCCGCCATCACCACCTGGTTTCCGCCATTTTCGGCAGCCATCTGCATAGCTGCACTTGCCGTAGCAACCAAAGTCTGCACATCGCCGGCATGAACGGGAAGCACGGAAACGCCCAAACTGAGGGTCGTTGCGAGCACTCCATCGCCATACGCAATCTGCAACTGCAAAATTTCATTGCAAATCTTTTCTGCACGTTCGCGAGTAATCTTGTAGTCGGCACCAGGAAGAATCACGCAGAACACATCTCCCTCATAGCGGCAGGGAATGTCTTCGTTGCGGATATAGCCCGGAAGGCGCTGACCCAACTCCCACAACAACTGCTCTACACCATGTTTACCCTTCTCTTCGCGAATAGCATTAATCATATCCGGATAGAGCATGATGATGCCGATTGGCGTCTTATGGCGGTTGGCAGCAAAGATTTCGCGATAGAGGGTTTCCTCCATGTAGCGCTTGTTGAAGAGCCCTGTAAGATTGTCACGAATGCTATGCTGGCGGAAGCGCACATTCAAATTCTGGTTTGCCACATAGAGGCCAAAGGTGGCGGCAACGATGCTGACTTTTCCCTTCCAGAAGGCGAGATCCTCGCCCTCGGGCAAGGCGTCCGTCTGAATCGTCAAAATGCCAAAGTGTTCTTCCAAGCCCTCAATGGGAGCGCAAATGTGAATGCCCTGAGGATGCATATGCAAATGCGTGCACTTGGTTTCTGCGCTTGCGCCCTCAGAAGTGAAATCCGTAACAACAATTTCACCGAGATTGAAACTGGCACAATCTGCCGGAGCCAGAACATCTCCGCCCACAGGATATTCACCAAACTCAAAAATTTTCTGCAATTCGGACTGGGCATCCCCGTACATGTAAAGCACGCCAGCACCATTGGGGAAAAGCTTTGGAAGAGTCGCCTTCAACGATTCCACCACTTCAGCAAAGGGGCGATTCCGCAAAATATCCTTGCAGAAGGACTCCCAATCTTCCAGCGGAAATACGGGTTTTGCAAGTTCAATGGCATGGACAGGGGATTCCGCCTCGGCCATCTGGGATTCCACAGCGGCCATCTGGTCCAGCGCCTCGCTAGCAGAAATAGCACCCATGGGGAAACCGGCCCGCTCAGTTTCGGGAATCACCGATTCCGTGGCCGCAGGAGCAATTTCCGATTCCTCGGCTACAGAGGGAACGATGGGTTCAAATTCCGGCTTGGGCATTTCCTCCAATTTACGGTTCATTTCATTCAAACTCTGGGTAAACTCCAATTCTTTTGCATCCAAAGTCCTTTTGCAAAGAACATGGTATACAAGACCAAGAACCGCACCCCAGGCGCCCACAAAGAGGAACTTCAAACCTGCAGAAAGGGTTGCCTCGGGGATAAAGAAGGAAAAAACAACGCCAGCAACAAAGGCTAGCAACCAGATGACATAGGAAAAGATACTCATGTTCTAAAAATACACATTTTTTTGAATTGAGAACAATATCTTATGACGAAATGGGGCTAAATTTGGCCCATGACCATTCTCGAAAAAATTGCCCTTGCGTTACCTGCCGTTGAAAGCCCCGCCCGCTATATGGGTGGCGAAGCAAATAGTGTTGTAAAAAATCCAGCAGATTGCCTCGCCAGACTTGCATTCGTGTTCCCCGACACCTACGAAATTGGCATGAGCAACAACGGCATGCGAATCTTGTACCACATTGTGAACCGGGAACCCGATTTGCTGTGCGAAGTAGCTTTTGCCCCCTGGGATGACATGGCGCGAGAAATGGCCAAATATGACATTCCTCTGTATACCCACGCCAGCTATAGCGCAGTCAAAGATTTTGAACTGGTGGGAATGTCCCTCCAAACGGAATTGAATTTTACCAATGTGCCCTATGTACTAGAATTGGCCCGAATCCCGGTTTGGAGCAAAGAACGTAAAGAGGCCGACCCCATTATAGTGGCTGGAGGACCAGCCATGGCAAATCCCGAGCCTGTCGCCGATTTTTTTGACGCCTTTATGATTGGCGATGGCGAAAAAGTCCTTGTTGAGGTAATGCGGTGTGTTGGCGAAGGGCGAAAAGCTGGACTGAAACGCAGCGAAATTCTTGTTAATTTGTCTAAAATCAACGGGGTTTACATTCCTAGTCTGTGCGAAGTCAGTGAAAACGAGTTTGGAGTTTTAGTTCCTACAGAACCCGCCAAAGGAAGCTACGAAAGCACCAACGGTGTACGACGGCTGTTCATTCCCGAAATGGATCCTAAAGACTACCCCATCAAGAATTTGATTGCCAACATGCAGTTGATTCACAACCGCTTCAGCGTGGAAGTCATGCGCGGTTGCACCCAAGGGTGCCGCTTCTGCCAAGCGGGAATCTGGTACCGCCCATGCCGCGAACTGCCTGCAGATGACGTATTAGATATTGCGAAAGCCGGATTGAAAGCTACCGGTGAAAGAGAACTAGGGCTACTCTCCCTCTCCACTGCCGATTACAAGCCCGTAGAAGCCTTAACGGACGCCATCATTGATGACGGATTTTATGATAATGTAGATGTAAGCCTCCCCAGCATCCGCGTCAACAGCTTTGGCCAAAGTCTTGCAGAAAAAGTTGCCGCATTGAAGGGTGGCCGCAGCGCCACATTCGCCCCAGAAACAGGTTCTGAGCGCATTCGAAAGATGATTAACAAGACCATCAGCGACCAGGACATGTATGATGCGGCGGAACACGCCTTTGCCAATGGGTTCAACAAAATTAAGCTCTACACTATGGTAGGTTTCCCTACTGAAAACGAAGAGGATATGGAAGCCTTCTGCAACCTCATCCAGAACCTGGTGAAGATTGGTCGCAAGCACAACCGCGGCATCCAGATTGCGGTGAGCATCGGAATTCTCATCCCAAAAGCTTTTACGGGACTCCAGTGGGCGCCCTTTATGGACAAGGAAACCGCCCTCGGCCATATACGCTATGTGCGCGAGAAATTCTTCAAGCACCCCAACGTGAAAATCAATTGGGCTGGATGGGAAACAAGCCTTCTAGAAGCCATCTATAGCCGCGGAGATAGAAACCTTGCCTCCGTCATCTACGCTGCCTACAAGAAGGGCATTATTTTTGAAAGCGACTCCTACCGCTTCAATTTTGAGAAGTGGCAGCAAGTCTGGGATGAATGCAATTACGACATCTCCTGGGTATACCGCACCCGAGAAGCAGACGAAGTATTCCCTTGGGATTTTATCCACTGCGGCACCGCCAAGCAATACCTGCGGCGCGAATGGGAAAAGGCTTTTGACCCGAACACTGTAGCCGTACCAAACTGCAAGTGGGGCAACTGCCAAAAGTGTGGCATTCCTGGATTTGGGAAAGAAATCCGCCTAGCGGACGGACCTATCAAACACAAGGCTCCCAGCCGGACTCCAGAGGAAATCAAGAAGTTGGTGGCCGAGCGCCGTCCAAGCCAAAAGGTGAGCTATAGTTATAAGATTACCTTCAAAAAAACGGGTCTCAGCAGATTCTTACCACACCAAAACATGCTGAGCTTCTTTGAGCGAACCTTCCTCTGTGCAGGCATCCCTGTAAAATTCAGCGAAGGGTTCAGTCCCAAGCCACGAATTTCCAACATGGGAGCCCTTCCTCTAGGAATGGAAACCTACTGCGAGATTATCAGCGTAGATTTACTCCAAGAGCTGGATTTGAGCAAAGAAAACCTACCCAAACTCATCGCGACATTAAGCGCACCCTTCCCCCGCGGCATGGAAATCGTAAATATCGAGCCCCTAAGGGAGAAACTCAGCAAGAACTTTCCTAAGGCGATGGTCTACCGCTATGTGCCCGAAAGCATTCCCACGGACCTAATGACGAAGTTCAACACCAAAAATCTTCCCATTGTAACAAACCACAGAGGCCAGGAAATCAACCTTAACGACCACGTTTTGGGCATTGAGGTTCAAAACGGCACCCTATTTATCAAGGTAAAGTGCAACAATCAAGGTACCACCGCCAGTCCTTTCGTGATTTATGCAGGTCTACTAGGCATAAAAATCGACCCGGGAAAACTGGACGAAGTCTCCAGACGCTTTTTAGTGGCAAAAATCGCCATAGAATGGTAAAATTTTCTTTTGTATTCGCGTCTAGAATAGACGAAGATGCAAAAGGATAATATATTTGATAGGTAATTTAACCTCATTAAGGAGTTATACACTATGAAGAAGATGTTCCTCGCTGTGCTCACCTCCCTGGCTCTCTGCAGCTATGGCTTTGCACAAGATGACGAAGAAGAATACGAAGAAGACGAAGCCCCTGCCAAAGTGGTGAAGAAGGCCGCCGTCGAAGAAGAAGAAGAAGAAGAAGAGGCCGAAGAAGAAGCCCCCGCAAAGAAGAAGGAAAAGAAGTCTTCTAGAAAGCCTGGCGAAGCCATTCTTGGTTTTGGCATTGACATGAGTGACGCTATTATTGGTGGCATTGATGGCTCTGTGGCTCGTTTCAGCGTAATTTACAAGCTGAATTCCAATATGGAACTTTCTGCCATTTTCGGTATGTACCATCATGGTGAAACCACAGCTGATGTGAACGGAACTGAAGTTGGCGCAGAAGACAACTATACCGCTCTCTCCATTGGTGTCGGTTTTGACTACTATTTGGGAACCCCCATCCTCCCCACCTCCATTGGCGGACAGGTTATCTACGATAGTTTTGATGAAGACAACAGCGCCCTCGAGTTCAACATTCTCTTTGGCGCACATGCCGAAGTGGTGAAGAATTTCGTTGTGTCTGCCCAGATTGGTCTTGGCATCAATTACATCATGGGTAAGGAAAGCGATACCGACACTTCTCGTCTTGACTTCGGATTTGCGCCGGGCATCAAGGCCACTTGGTACGCCTTCTAATCAGAAGGTCTAGCTAAAACATTTAATGCTGCCCCAACTGGGGCAGCATTTTTTTCTGAGATTGCTTCACCCCCTAAGGGTTCGCAATGACGTTTTGGGGGTTGAGCAGGCGATAGCGAGGTTTTCTATTGCACCAGCACGGTACCTACATAAATGTTAAACAGCCATTGTCCCCACAAATACATCACTGGAGCCGCAACAGCCAGAAAGGGGCCAAAGGGAATTTGACCGGAGCCATCAGTATCGCCTTTCTTTTCCGCAATTTTTGCCCAGGGGACCATCACGATTATTCCTAGGATTGCAGCCAAAATCAAGGTTTCCACAGCACCCGTTATACCCATTAAGGCGCCATAACCAGCCAAAAGTTTCACATCACCAAAACCCATGGCATCCTTCTTCAGCACCTTAGAAGCAACAAATCCCAACAAATAAAGCCCACCACCTGCAGCCACTGCGCCAATCAAACTTTCGAAAGGCGTAATTCCACCCGGAACCATGGAGAGGAGAAGACCCACTACGATTCCGCCTATGGAAATGGAATCAGGAATTAATTTGTACTTAAAATCCACAGCACAAACCGGATAAGCCCCCAGAAGAAGCCAGAACATAGCGAAGGCATCGGCCCACACCACGGGACTCTGAACGGACGCCGTAAAAAGTTCGGGAACAACTGAGCCATAATTGACAACAACAGCGGCAAACAACGCGAGCGCGCCCAAAAGCCCGCATAGCGATTCACCAATAGGATAAATGACGCTTATGGGCTGTTTACAACAGGCACTTTTACCCCTAAGCCAAAGCCAACCCACAATCGGAAGATTATAATAGATGGGGATTCGCTTTTTGCACAACGGACAATGAGAAGGCGGGTTGATAAGGGAAATTCCCCTTGGCATCCGGTATACAATTACGTTATAAAAGCTGCCCACACAGGCGCCTAGAATGAAAAAAAGTATGAGAGCATACCATAAGGGGATTTCTTCCATAAAAACCTCGAAACTTCTGCTTTATTACACCTACGACAATAGAACCCTTTTGTCCGTTTCCAAAATAAAAAGATAAATTTATATCTACGAATTGGTGAAAAAAAAGGAATGCGCTATGGGTTTTAGAAGCACATGTTTTTTTGTTATGCTGGTAGCAGCAATTCTCCTGAACGGATGCTCTCGAGAATCCTCCATCCGTGAAAACGTCACTTTGCGGAACAACCATTCCGTTGTCTTTGCCTCCACCCACCCCTTTGAAAAACCTGAAGCCTTTGCCGATTCCGTCACCAACCTATCCAATCCCGATTCCGTCATTGTCCCCGACACCCTTACCGTAACCATCAACGATACCATCTACATGATGGGATTTCTAAAGCACAATGCTGATAAGATTGGTCGTTATTATTGGATTTTGGATAGCCTCGCCAAAGACAGCTCCGGCAAGTTCAGCAAAAAGCAAGCCATTAGAATCAGCAACAATGCAACTCCGATCACCTGGGTGTATCCCGACACCGGACTTTATTCGCCACTTTTTGTAGCCATTGATGGCAATAACGCAACAGACACCGCGGGTGCTGACCAATTTATCAGAGTTATCAATACCCCTCCGACATTGGCGGTTCCTAAAGATACCTTATGGACCAAGCACAAAATTCCCATAACCTTCCCTATATTTGCAAAAGACTCCTTCGGAACCATCGCTAGTGTCAAAGTCGACCTAGATGCTGGAAAGAAAAAAAGTTCCCCAAAACAATGGGATTTCAAGACCAAAGAAAACAATGATTCGTTGTTTATCACCATACCCCTTGACACTAGTTATGTGGATTCTATAGGAAATCAAACCATCTATGTCATCGTCACAGATGATGACGGCAACGAAGCTATAGACAGCGTCTATATTCACTTTAACCAGCTTCCGAAGCTTGAGCTTCAATACCCAGAAGACAAAATGCGGGTGAATAAGAATGCCCGTTTTGCCTTCTATTACCAAGCAAAGGATGTGGATAATCCCGGAGCACTCCGGTACTTCATACGAGCCGCCAAGACCCGTGATAACGGGAACGACGCCCCCGTTCTCAATGACGGGGACCTTATCGCCAAAAATCTTCAGGACAAAAGTTTTGAAGCAGTAACACCCGATGGCACAAACCTTATCGGGTTAGAAGGACGCATCTATTGGGACGTTTGGGTTACTGACGGTTATGACACCGTCTATGCCGACAAGATTACCGATAACGGAGTAACCAGACCCCGCAGTTTCTTCTTAGGTAATCCGGATGCCACTACTGGAAGGTTCATCGGCTTTGCGAATCTTCAAGGAATGAGTGCCAATAGCCATACTGGCATCCGCATCGTTTTTCAGGATACTGAAGGGAATCGGTACTATGGGCACGACATGAAAGACAATGGCTATTTCTACGTCGATGTTCCTGAAGGCGTCTACGAAATGATCGCCATGGATACTCTGGGACGAGGCTTTTCAACCTACCAAGAACAAGACTTATTCATCGAAGTAGACGACACTCGAGATCTTGGAAAAATCATATTGAAAGACACCATCAAACCCGTCATCCGCTTTGTTGATGATTTAGATACCCTCACAGGCAGAAGCGTCATATTTGCAGGCAAGTTCACAGATAAGGGATCCCAGGTAAAATCAGCCTCTGCGTGGTTTGATGGAACAGCTCAGGAATTTTCCAACTTTACAATATCCAGTTGGAGCGTGGACCTAAACGACATGTTGGATGGAGAGCACTTGTTCAAGCTTGTTGCCCAAGACAGTGCCGGAAATGTTTCCGACACTCTCAAAGTAAAATTCTACGTTGCGGCAACAAACATCAAGTTGACAGTTGATGGCCAATCTTCTTCCATGACCAATGACAAATTGGAGTTTAAAGTCTCTGTGGCGGGAGCAAATCCCCCCATAGACTCCATTGAGTGGAAGCCCAATGTCAAGAACGCAAAAAAAGTCAAGTCAAAGATTTCCGCAGAAACAGCAACGCTAACACTTACTGAAGCAGCATTCAATTCCACCTTCGGCGTAGAACTTAAAAAAGACACCATCTATGAAATGTATGTCATTTCTTCACAAGGGACGCCATCCAACAAAGTTCGCTTTGGTTATTTTGACGACAATCCCGTCGTCTACTTTGAAAAGCCTAGTAACGACACCACTATTACAATCAATGATGTAATCGAAGTGTCCGTAAGGGCCATAGGAAATAATGAAGACAAAACCTCCGATTACGAGCTGCTTCAATGGAACTGCGGAGCAAATGCTACGAGATGTCCCAGCGATAAGGAAACCGCAGGAAACGCTTCTTGGAGCAAAACAGGCAATTACACTCTAACCGCCACCATCACCAACAATGATGGAAAAATTGCTAGTGATGTTCTAAATGTTCATGTCATCAGTGATCCACCTACCATTCGCATCACAACTGACGAGGACACCATTCGCGCAAAAATCAATTCCAGTTTTGAAATTCCCATAACGGCAAAAGATAAATTCGGCATAATCAAAGATATTAAGGCTACTTGTGGTTCTAATTCATTCACTGCGACATTCGCTGAAGCGAAGGAAGTTACTACAACTATTCCCGTAACCCTCCCTAATACTGAAAACCGCAATTACAAATGTGTCGTTCAGGCAACTGACGATGATGGCGAAATTGCAAAAGACACTTTAACATTCCAGGTTCTTTCCGGCAAGCCAACAGTATCCCTTAACATTAAGAGCCAGACCCTCACCATTCTTGACCGGGTGCCGATGAATTTCTTTGCCGAGGATTCCATTGGCGAAATTGTAATGTATGAATATGGTTGCAGCAGCAACAAGAAAAGCATCACATTAAAGCAGTTTGATGGTTCTACACCTACTTTAACAATGCCAAACACCGCTGGCGCCTACTACTGCGCGATTCTCGTTACAGATGACGACAACAATACAGCAGGAGATACCGCAACATACAACGTATTGCTAGACCCACCAACAGTGCGCACCCAGGGACCATACTCCGTCACTATCAAAGACGAACTTAATCTAGATGCCATCGCCAATGATCAATACGGAAGAATCGTCAAGTATGAGTGGGGCTGTGGTCCCAAATCTGCCGGGAGCATCGGATTCACTTATACATCCACTAGTTCTCCGCAATACACGGCAACAATGCCGTCTATTGCACAGAACGATTACCGTTGTGTTATCCGCGTTACAGACGATGACGGAAATGCAGCTTCTGACACCGTATCCATTAATGTTCTCCTGGCACCACCTACCGTAGTTGTAGCCAACGAATCAGCAATCATCCGTCAGGGATACAACATTGTTCTAAATGCCGATGCCCACGATTATCCCAATTATCCCGGTGAAATCGTAAAGAGGGAATGGAGTTGCGGAGCTACGTCAAACTTAATCGAGGCTAACTGGAAAACAGTTTCGTCTTACGATACGGTGTGGAAAGCCCCCGCTGCCGTTGCAAAGCTATACTGTGTGGCAAGAGCAACAGACGATGACGGCAATATCGCCATGGACACCATGACTTGTTCTTATTCTACAGATGTTCCCGTCATCACCGTTAAAACAGACTCCATTTATGCGGTTCCAGGAGATGTAATCGTTCTAGGCGCAGACACAAACTCCGTGTGGCAGGGCATTAACTGGTACAACTGGCAATGCTTTGATAAGGCGACAAAGAAAGCACTTGATGCATTTAAAAAACTTGATTACAAAAACAATTACACTCAAGTCACAAACTACAATAAGACCCATACCGACAAGCTACCCTATTTCTATGAAATTAGAGACCTGAGCGACGACGCGACAAGCATGTACTGCGTTGTTCAAGCCGAAGAATCCAGTACAAAGGTGACTTTTTCTGATACAACCTTCATTAATGTACTCGGGCAAGCTCAGAAACCTGTCGGCGTCATTTCTGTAGCGGATACAATTTATCCCCGCAGCGGAAACATCGCTCAAACTGGAGAAGCCCTCTACTTCTATACCAATGACTGGGGAGGATACAATTCTGTTAATGGCGCTATCGGAAACAATAACGCACGTGATTTCTGGTGGCACTTTGGAACTCTTGGCAGCGATTATTACCAAGGGCTTGCTTCTGGCAAACTAGATACAAACATTGCTCAATTCAACACGGCATTCATTCGTCCAACAGAAGAAACTCAATTTAATGTCTGTCTTGATTTCCGTGATAGTACTAAAGAAGGTGCTACTCAAGCTTTCCTTTCTAGGCACCAAGCAGACGAGGTCTGTAAAACAATCTATGTGAGAAAGGCTTGGCGCAACCTTGCCTCCACTAGCGATACGGTTCTCGAGTATAATAATAAGACAGCGATTCCACCAGCAATAGCAACCGTAGGTACAAAAGTCGTTTCCGTATATGCCACCGGGAATAGTGTGCTGCACAGTAAATCCTATGATGGAAGCAAATGGACCAACTTAACAGTTCCCACGATTACAGGAACGATTAAAGAAATAAAGGCTGTTTCCAATGGATCAGTTGCATACCTCGCTGTGCTTACCGCCGAAAACAACTTGACAATTTATCAATCAAATGGCGGAACATCCGCATGGGCAACTTACGGAAGTACAATTACGAATGTAACCGCTATGGACATTGCGTGCAAATCTTCTGGCAAACCCATCATCACATACATAAACAATAACAAGCCTAAATTTAGTTACCTCAACGAATCAAATGCTTGGGCAAGCCCTATAGAAATTAGCGCAACAGCGTCACAAGAAGTAAAAGCCGTTTTGGTCGGCAACTACATAGTATTCATCTACGTCAAAAACAACTTTGATTACACGGCTTATTATGCCATATATAGTAGTACCTACGCGAAGAAAGCTACCGACAAAAACATTGGCAACAACATTAAAGGAATAAGCCTCGCCGCAAATGGTTCCACACTCTACATGGCATACCTCAACCAAGATGTGGAAAACATGAAGACCGGGCCCTACATGCGAAAAGGAACCGTTTCTGAAACCAGCATCAGCTGGACTGACGGGCCCGGGTTCAACGTCAATATTATCCCAGGAACACTGTCCTACAACATCCATGTCGCTACCAACAATGGAAAGGTTCTTGTCGCGTTTGATGACCAATGGTACATGTATGCGCAATCTCACGTATACTACCATGATGGCACCGGTTGGAGTCCCTATGGAGAAACAGACCTTCCCTACTTCTACAGCCAATTCATCAACACCCATGGTTATTATCTCCGCGGCTACGACCCTACATTAAGCATTTCCTCCGATGGAAAAGTTTACCTTTCCATGCTCGCTTGGGAAAATGCGGGCGGCTCCGGCAAAAACTACGGACCTATTGTGATGAAGTATGTGGCAGACAACTGGACTGTCAAAGATTTTAGGAATTAAGTATGAATATTGAAATCGCCGCAATTTGTGATGCCGCCACAGCCAATGGCATGGGCGGAAGGCTTAACATTCTCGGAGCATTTGACCGCGTTTTTGCGAAGTTTCCCTTCGTAATTCCCCAATGCTCCGCCGCCTTTAGAATCCGCTACCAGCGGGCCGAGGTGGGTGTACACAAACTGGTTCTCTCCATCGAGGACGTTTGCGGGCACAATATCGTCCCTGCTATGGAATCCCAGATTCCCTTTGAGCAGGTGGCAACCGGATTTGATACTGCGGCTTTGAACCTAGTACTGAATATGCAGCGGTTGAAGATTGATCGCCCCGACAAATATATGGTGCGGTTGATTATTGACGATGAGGAATACATCGCACTGCCGTTGTACGTTCTGGAGGATCCTCGCTTGAGCAACCAGCCAAAGCCTCCTGCTGCAGAAAACGAACTGCCCAACTAAAAAGGGCGGTTTTTCGCCATGACTTCCAAAATTGTCATACTTCGCTCCCTGGGAATACTCGGCGCGTGTTTTGCACTGCTTTGCGGTTGCAGCGAGATTAATGACAGTTGGGAGGTCAAGGGAGGCGGTTTTATCAAGTACAGCCTCAATGGCGGAGACGACAGAACCATTGAGCTAGAAGACGATGATGTGGAGATTCCCTACATCCGTAATCACCACCACTACCTTCTCATCACGACGCAAGCGAAAGAAAGCGATTTCGGGGACCAATTCAACATCATGGTCAACCGTCCCGTCCTGGGGGAAAACCACCCCGTAGAGGGCTATTCCTGGTTCGTGAAAGAGTTCTCTGAACGGGGATTCCTTGACGTGGACAGTAGCATTGTCCATTTGGACCAGAAGGACGATTCCACCTGGACCGCCAACCTGGACCTGTATGCGAGAGATTGCAGAAGCGACAATTGCTCCGACACACTCCCAAGAATCCACATTACAGGCCGTTTTCGCTACTGGATTCCCGAAGAAGACCGTTAAAAACGTCAAAAACGCCATAAACAGCCAGTTCCCTTGACAAAAAAAGCCCAATTTTCTACTATTGGGCTACTTTAATGGACGATTAGCTCAGTTGGTTAGAGCGCCACCTTGACATGGTGGAGGTCACAGATTCGAGTTCTGTACCGTCCACGAGAAAGCCATCCCGAAGGATGGCTTTTTTTATCTCAAAGGAGTTTGTTATGGGTATCATGAAGATGGCAAAAGTTTTCCCGGCCCTGATGATAGCGGCCTGCTCAGCAGACAGTTCTTCCAGCAACGGAAACAATATGGATGATTTTGACGATATCAGCTCTGCTGCGCAAAGTTCATCTTCTATTGAGGCTCCCGCTGATTCCACCCCAGACGTAAAATGGAACCAGGCAGTACTTACCTGGTACGAGTCCTATCCGGATGAAGGAAGCGAGGAATGCATTGAGTACAACGGCTGCGAATGGGCCGGCTGGTTTGCAGGACTTGACAATCAACAAACCCCAGAATGGGTTGCCCAGAATAACATCATCGCCGTTCACGAGAAGGACTGGAATACCTACAGGCTGAAAACCTTCCGACTCCGCAAAGGAGATTACGAGATAGACGCCATCGTGTACGACATGTGCTCGGATGCGGACTGCGATGGATGCTGCACCAAGAACGCAGGAGACATCGGGTTCCTTATCGATATGGAGTCCAACACCAAGGCCCGTTTTGGAAACCAGGGATCCGGCATCGTGGAATGGATTTGTCTGGATTGTGATTCTAAATAGAAAAGGCGACCCGAAGGCCGCCTTATCGTGCAATATCACCTATTACCAGTCCACCGCAGAGGCTAAAGCCTTCTGTGCTTCCATCTCATCCAGCTGAATCTGATGAAGAACCACATGCCCCATGGTGAGGCTCTGCTGGACATCAATGATGCGCTGGTTGGTGGAGCCGCGGAACTTGATTTCCAGAGACCGCTTAGCCATAATGAATGGGCCATCGATGAGGATATCCGCAAAGCTGAGAAGTTCCAGTATTTCCGGCTTCTCGGGAATGAGCTCCATGAGGCGCTCGTAGGTATAGCCCGTAAAGATGACCAGATTCATGCCCCGCTCCTTGATTTCGCGGGCCAGAGGAATGAGAGCCATGGATTGCTCCATAGGATCTCCACCGCTGAAGGTAACGCCATCCAGCAGAGGATTTTCCTCGATCATCTGGAGGATTTCTTCACGATCGATGAAGTGACCGCCGGCGAAATCATGGGTCTGAGGGTTATGACAACCCGGGCAGTGATGGTGGCAGCCTTGAGTGAAAACCGTAAGGCGGATACCCGGACCGTCAACATACGATTCGGGCTCGATGCCTGCAATGCGAAGAGGAGGATATTCCATAGGAATTCTGCGCTATGAGAGTTAAAAACGCATTACACTCCGTGCTTCACGCGGTCATTCACTTCGGCGCGCTTGGCGTTATTGAAGCGATCGATTGTACCTACCAAGTAACCAGTGATACGACGAATGCGTTCAAAACCAATACCTTCACCAAATTTGGACTTTTCTTGTTCTGACATTTTGTCTCCTTTTTAACATTTTAACGAATGCCACGGAAAGCAGGCATTCCCGGGAACTTTTTCCGGAGTTCTTCTATCTTTTCGTTTGAAATGGCGTGTCCTTCACTGCGGCCGCAACGGGGGCAGCAGTCTCCAATCACACCCACAAATCCGCAAACGGGGTCGCGGTCTACAGGGTGGTTGATGGAGCCGTAGCCAATGCCCACTTCATCCATGTAGCGCACAATCTTTTCGAAGGCGTCCAAGTTCTGAGTCGGATCGCCATCCAGTTCGATGTAGCTGATATGGCCAGCGTTGGTGAGTGCGTGGTACGGAGCCTCAAGAGCAAGCTTCTTGAAGGCAGAAATCTTGTAGTACACCGGCACGTGGAAGGAGTTGGTGTAGTAATCGCGGTCGGTAACGCCCGGAATGATGCCGAACTTCTTCTTGTCGATGCGGACGAAACGACCCGAAAGACCTTCTGCAGGCGTAGCAATCAAGCCGAAGTTGAGGCCCGTGCGCTTGGATTCATTATCGCAGAATTCGCGCATGTGGCCGATAATCTTGAGACCCAGCTGCTGGGATTCCTCGGATTCGCCGTGGTGCTTGCCCGTGAGCATGACGAGAGTTTCTGCTAGGCCGATGAAACCGATAGAGAGCGTACCGTGCTTGATGACTTCTTCAACGGTATCTTCCCAGCCCAACTTGTCAGAGTCCATCCAGACGCCCTGACCCATGAGGAAGGGGAAGTTCTTCACTTTGCGCTTGCTCTGGACATGGAAGCGTTCCATGAGCTGGTCGCTGACCAACTGAAGCATGCGATCCAGTTCCTTGAAGAACAGATCCACAGACTTCATCTTGATGGCGATGCGCGGAAGGTTGATGGAAGTGAAGCTCAGGTTACCGCGGCCGAAAGAGACCTCGCGACTGGGGTCATAGACGTTACCAATCACGCGGGTACGGCAACCCATGTAAGCGATTTCCGTTTCCGGATGACCTTCCTTATAATACTGCAGGTTATAAGGTGCATCCTGGAAGCTGAAGTTGGGGAACAAGCGCTTGGCACTCACGCGACAAGCCAACTTGAACAAATCATAGTTCGGATCGCCCTGATCCAAGTTGATACCCTTCTTCACGCGGAAAATCTGAATGGGGAAGATGGCCGTTTCGCCGCCACCCAAGCCCTCTTCCGTAGTGAGGAGGAGGTTACGCATCACCATGCGGGCTTCCGGCTCGGTGCACATACCATAGTTGATGCTGGAGAACGGTGTCTGGGCACCAGCGCGGCTGTGCATGGAGTTCAAGTTGTGAACAAAAGCTTCCATAGCCTGGAAAGTGGTCTTGTCCGTTTCTTCATAAGCCTGCTTTTCCGCAAACTTCTGAGACTTCATCACCACTTCCATGTCAAAGGACTTGGCAAGTTCGCGAGCTTCTGCCTGGGCAAATGCTTCGTTAGGAACAAGCGTTGCCACCATTCCCATCTCTTCCATTTCGGAATGAAGCTTCTTCAACACTGGGCGAATCTCTTCTTCATCCTTACCGGTAAAGAGCATCAAGGCCTTCACCATGTTGGAAAGATAAGCCTTGCGGTAAGTGATGCGAACGCCATCGGCCATGGCATAATCGAAGTTAGGAATGGACTGGCCACCATGCTGATCGTTCTGGTTACTCTGAATGGCGATGGCAGCGAGGGCGGCATAACTGCGGATGTCGCGAGGTGCGCGAAGATGACCGTGCCCCGTATTGAAACCGTTTTTGAACAACTTAATAAGGTCAATCTGGCAGCAAGTCATGGTGAGGGAATAGAAATCCAAATCATGAATATGGATGTCGCCTTCCATGTGAGCGCGGCTGTGTTCCGGCTTCAGCATCATCATGGTATAGAAATGCTTGGCAGATTCCGAACCATACTTCAGCATGGTGCCCATAGCGGTATCGCCATCGATATTGGCGTTTTCACGCTTCAGGTCGGATTCCTTGGCAGAACTGTATGTGATATCCTTGAGGGTGTGCATCAAGCGAGTGTTGACTTCGCGAACGCGGGTGCGCTCTGCACGATACAAGATGTAGCTCTTGGCGGTAACGCCATAACCATTTTCTGTGAGAGCCTTTTCAACAGCATCCTGAATTTCTTCAATGTCCGGCTTATTCTTGCCTTCAGCTTCCAAGCGGCCCACTGCATAGGCGGAGACCTTGAGAGCGGTGCTGCTCAGGATATCCTCGTGGCCGAGGAGGTCCATCTGATCCTGGGAGGCCTTAATTTGTTCGTTAAGTTCGCCAGAAGCGCGGAACGCCTTGGTAATGGCGTCAGAAATCTTCTCAATGTTGAACGGCATTTCGCGGCCGTCACGCTTTTTCACTGTAAAAATCATCACACAACCCTTAATCTTTCGGCATTTTCACCAATGTTTCAAAAGATAATAGATAATTCTAGGACAACACAACATCTTGTGTATGAGGGCGGACCACCACCACAAGATGTAGGAAATAAGATAATAAAAAGGACGAACTAGGGGTGCCAGTCCGGGGTGGGAAAATTGTAATTTGTAGCTGGAAATTCAAAAAACATCCCACGGAGTTTTTTATGGCAAAAAATGTTCTGATTCTCCTCTCTCACCCTAATTTTGATAACTCTTTATTCAGCAAATACTTAGCAAACACTGTTCAAAAATCGGGTGATTTTCAGGTACGGCTCCTTGACAAAAACATGGAAAATGGTTACTTCGATTTGGAAGCTGAAAAAACTCTTTTGCGGGATTGCAACGCCCTAGTGTGGCAATTCCCGATTTACTGGTACAACTGTCCCGCCAGCCTCCGAAATTGGCAAGACCAGATACTCAGCCCCATCGTCTACAGTGCAGACAACTTCTTGAAAGGAAAGCCCGTCCAAGCCGTATTTACCGCGGGCGCCGCAGAAAAAGAATACGGACCCACGGGCCTAAACCGCTATACTGCAGAGGAAATGCTTCGTCCGATGGAAATGACCGCAAACGCCAGCGGCATGGTCTGGAAAAAGCCCCTCGGTTTTTACGGCTGCAGCGGAACACCCGACGAGAAAGACCTTGCACAAATGGCAAGGACCTACGAAAAAACACTGCAGGAACTACTTTAATTCCACGCCCAACTGCACGTTCACGCTGATTTCTACGGAGTCCGCAATAGCGGATTCGTCGGGAGCGGAGCCGTCCATTCCGTTGGAAGCAAAGGCCATGGCCTTATAGCGATGCATTCCCATGGGCATTACATTTGAGCCCATGTCATTCATATAGAGCACACGGCCTACTTTCAAACCGGCGCCAGCTGCATAATGGGAAGCTTTAGCAAGGCCCTCACGCACAGCAGCCTCAATCATTACGCCCTGCAAAGAATCCTGAGCGGCAAGTGTTGTCTGCGTAGGGTAAATTTCCACATCCGGCTGGGACGCAAGCAATTCCGACAAGGCCGCAGCATCTCTCCGAGAATCCAGCTTTACCTGAAAATGTTGAGTGGCGCGGTAACCCGTCAATTTGCGACCTCCATCTCGATAGGACCATTCCTTCGTCAAGGAAACGCTGTTCTGCTCGATATTGGACTCCGCAACCTCAAGACTTTTGACGGTCTCGAAAATTTTTGCGCGACGAGCCGCCAGTTTCTTGTAGGCCCCATCCTTATCGGTATCGCGAAGTTCCACCGAGAAATTAGCGATGAACTGGTTTGCCTCAAACTTTTGAGACTTGTGGGCAGTCAATTCCACCTTGGGCACAACAAAGCCCGCTGCAGTACTTCCCATAGCGGGGGTATGGTTGCAATCGCAAGCCACCAACAGAACTGCAATGCCCGTGAGGAACAAGGAAATGCTGGTCGCACGCACCGCAACTTCAGAAACGCGGAAAAAACGGGAAATTTTCTTTGCATTCATAAAACGCTCCTTTTAGGAACAATTTACTTATGTGCCGTTTGAGGGACAAGAGAAAAAATCAGTTTCAGGAGAACCGCCACCAGAATGGTGGTCGTCATGCTGATGAACGGCATCCAGGGCCAGCTGAATATGCCACCGAGCAGAGCCGGCACGCCAAAAGCGGGTATTCCCTGAATGAGGACAAGACTTGCCATGCCACAGAGTACGGCAACAATAACCATCCAAGGGCGAAGATTCTTTACAAAGAATGCTAGGATGAACATGCCGAGAAGAGGCCCAGTGAAAAGCCCCGTAAAGAAGAGGGCATTTTTGAGAAGGCTTCCCTGCTGTGTGGCGGCAAACAAAGCAAAGAACACGCCCAAAACGCCCCAGACGACAGTCCATATTTTTGCGCGTTTTAGACCACCGATTCCCTCTTCTTCCTTCCAACCCAAAAAATCGTGCTCAGAAGTATTACTGAGAGAGTTGATGGCTCCAGAAAGACTGCTCATGGCAGCCGCACAAATGGCAGCTACAATCAAACCCGTCACGCCTTGAGGGAGGCCATTTACGATAAAGTAAGGAAACACGTCATTCTGGCCAATACCTTCTGGAAGCAGGCCCGCCTTAGCTACTTTGTAGTAAACGAAAAGCGCCGCCCCCACCCAGTAGAACAAAACGGAAACCACGCAGCCAAGCACCATAGAAAGAACGCTGGAGCGGTTTGCGGCTTTCACATCCTTGCAACTGAGATAGCGCTGCACAAACTGCTGATCGCAACCGCGAATGGCGATTTCAAGAATGGCGTAGGCAAATCCCGCAGAAATGAGAGTTCGGGCGTCAGAGATATCCATGGAAGGATTCCACCAGCGGGTTTTGCCCGCCTCCCCTGCCATGGCAGCCATCTCCCCAAATCCGCCCACAGAATTAGCAATGAGGATGAGCACCAATAGGCCACCCCCAAAAAACACGCAGAACTGGAGCACGTCCGTCCAGATGACAGCCTTGATGCCACCAAACCAGGTGTAGAAAATGGCCACCGCAGCGGAAACGATGATTGCAACTTTGAGGTCCACATGGAGAATTTGCGCGAGCACCAACGACGGGGCGTAAAGCAAAATTCCCGTGCGGAGCAGCAAATGCAAGCAATAGAAAACAGCTGCCAAGCGGCGCACCGTCTTGGAATCAAAGCGGCGCTCAAAAAGTTCGTAGGCGCTATTGATACCCGCCGTGCGGAATCGTGGGATGAAAATGAAACCTACTACAAAAATACTGAGGAGGGCGCCAATTTGGAACATGAGGAACGTCATGTCATCGCCGTAAACATCGGCAGGAGCGCCCAGAAATGTCGTGGCACTGACAGAAGTTGCAATGAGGCTGATTCCCACAGCCACCCAGGGCATGGCGCCTCCGCCAAACATGTATTCCTTCAGGTTCTTATTCCCGCGAGAGACGAACAAGCCCACCAAAAGCGAGAACAGCAAGTAGGCCGCAAGAACAATCCAATCTATGACAGTAAACATTAAACTTCTTTCTCTGAGGTGTCTATGGGCAACTCGGTGTATTGAATCACCTGATTGCGACCGCCTTCCTTGGCCTTATACAACGCCTGGTCCGCATAATTCACAGCTTTCTTCATATCGTGGAAAGAAGGTTCTACAAGGAAGGCGCCGATACTGATAGTCACGCGTAGAGGTTCCGCCTGATGGACATCCACCTCCATAAGGCTTACCGCCTTACGAATGCGTTCTGCGGTTTCAATCATGCCCTCCGGAGTGGTATCCACAAGACCCACCACGAACTCTTCACCGCCATAGCGGGCCACCGTATCAATTTCTTTACGGATTTCGCCACTGATGGCCTTAGCAATTCCCTTGATAACCACATCACCAATCTGATGACCATAAGTGTCATTCACGCTCTTGAAGTGGTCAATATCCATCATCAAAACACCAATATTGTACTTCTGGCGATCCGCACGAATCTTTTCTGTGCGAAGATTTTCGTGAAGTGTACGATGATTGATGAGACCAGTGAGACCATCACGTGTGGCCAAATCCTTACCCTGTTCAAACTGACAAGCTCGAGCATAGGCAAATCCAGCAACACCAGCGAATGCCTTCAAAAGCTCCATGTCGTGTTCCATATAACGGCCCGCCATACGGCTTTCGAGACAAATAACCAGTTCCGTCACCTCGCCACTAGCATCCGTAATAATGGGCATAGCAAACAACTGCCGGAAATCCATGTTTTTCTTTTCCTGACTGTTGATGCGAGGAATGTACTGATTAATGCCCATGCCAAAGGTACGCTCTATGGAGCGATTATTCACAAAAGGAAGAATTGCAAGACCCACATCAGACAAGGTAAACGTCTTGCCCATAAACTGGTCTGCATCTATACCAATACAACGCACCACACGTCCCGTACGATCTTTTCGCAGTTGAGAATCGTCCTTACGGTCCATGGCCAAAAGCATCATACGATCGAAATAGAAGTTCTCCTTCAAATACTCCTCAATCTGACGATAAATATCCTTCACCGACATGGTCTTGAAGAACTGGTGCTGATAATGGTATAACACACTAAACTGCTGTTGTTCCACATAATTCTTGGCAGAGGAATAGCTCTTAAAGCAAAGGGTGTAGATATTACTGCAGATATAGGTCAGCGCCTGAGCCGTCGCCTGATTAAATGCATTAGGGAAAAGGGAGTCCACCACAAGTGCTCCCACGCGATTTTTCGAACGGTCCAAAATAGGAACTGCCACCAGTGATTTAATCATGGGATTATCGATGTAATATTGGAGGGAACGACCACCCATCAAATCTCCTTCCAAAAGGCGATCCACATCCGGCTTCATAAGTTGGCTCAAAATGCCGGAATTTTCCGTGATCTTCACATCCGTAGCAATCTGAGTATTCGGGTCGCAGCTATGAGAACGAACACCCCATTCCCTGGGATTTTTAGAAGGCATGAATAGTATAAGAGAATGAGCATTGGGAATCACTCGTTTGAGACCCTGCAGCAAATCTCCTGTGGATTTTCCGATATCCGCATCCACACGGGCCCACACCTGATTCACTTTCAAAGTGGAATTAGGCTCGTTGTATTCTGCGGAATCATCCTTAATCATATTCCGTACTTCGGGAGCAACCGCTGGAGAGAGGCCCGTAGCACGCATAGCCCTTGTCACAACAGGGATAGACGCCGTTTTTCCACCAGGGACACGAGGCAAATTCATATAGCCAAGAGCAGCAGCCACTCCCGCAAAAGGGATTAGGAACAAGAACATACCACCCTTGAAGGCAATGCCCAACAGGAGGCCCGCAACCACAAACAAAATATTCGAAACCAGCATAGTCCCTCTACAAACGGAAAGAACGATAAAGCATAATGCTCGCAACACCCGCATAGATGAAATGGCTAATCCAGGCCGCAAGGAAAGGCGTCAGCGCACCATTTTCACCCATTTTGAGTCCTATCCGCTCTAGGATATAATAACTAAAAACAAGCAAAAGGCCAACTCCAAATTTCTGAGAAAGGCCTCCAGAACGGGTATATCGGTGACACAAAGCAGCTCCCATCAAAAGAACAATCAAATTCATCCAATGAGCAGACCTTTTGAAGTGAAGCGCAGTCTCCATCACACGAGTATCCTCACCTGAGCGTTTCAGCACCTCAATCCGCGCCATAACCATCTTGGAATCCATCTCATCAGAGGTCTGACGTTCATTAATCAAATCATCGGGGCGAGTATTCACCCGGCCTATCATCTTTTCATTCTGCAAATTCAGAACGGTGACAGAACCATCCCCATTGAAAATCCTCCGGAAACCACGCTCAAACTGCCAATAGGCAAGGCTGTCTTCCTCCACCCAACGCACCGTTTTTGCATCGTAGCGTTCTACCAGACGCCCCTGCTCTCGAAGAAGAAGAACCACATCCCGGCCCATTTTGTTCCTACCGGAGTAGTATTTAAAAAACCAACTGGCCTTTTCACTGTCAATGAAAGTGAAATCCTGTTTTTCCTTGATGCGCGGATTCTTTTTCTTCTGAGCGTTCGTCTCCATCACCTCCAAACGCTTGTGATTTGCATCAGGAAGCCAACGTTCGCTCATTTCATAAGCCCCAACAGAAACCAGAACGCCAAATAGAAATATGGGTATAAGCGTTCGGAAAGGACTCCGGCCGGAACTTTGCATGGCACACATTTCCAGATGCCGAGTCATATTCCCGATGGATGCGAGAACCGCAATGAACAACGCCACCGGTGATATGAGGTAAAGCATATATGGAAGGTAGCTGAAATAGTAATCTCCCACATCCTTCATGTCTCGGGCAAGCCATGTTTTGATATTCCCTACAAAATCGATGACAACGAAAACCAGAATAGCTCCCACAATCACAATGAGGAACATCTTCAAAAAATTCCAAATCATATAGCGGGAGAACTTCATCCAAACCTCCCTAGGAGTTTTTTGAAACCACCACTAATAGCGCGTATAGCGCGGAAGAGCTTAGAATCTCCAGAGAAGCGGTCACGGACCATGGCGATCGTGATAAAAATTCCAAACACCCCAATAATAGCGTTGGAAGCCCACATCGCCAGTTCCGGAGAGATGATAAGACGGTCCGCCAAGTTTTCGCCACCAATGAGGCAAATCCAATAGATGACAAAGAAAGCAATGCTATAGAGAATACCGGTGCCGATGCCTCCTTTACGGGCCATAATTCCAAGAGGAGCGCCGATGAGGACAAAAATGAAGCACGCGAAAGAGGTGCTAAATTTTTTATGAATTTCTACCAGATACTGGGCCTGGCGTTTTTCTTCCGCTTCCATACGGCCCTTAAGACGCTCCGTCGTGCGAAGTGCTGATAGTTCCTGGGGACGAATGCGTTGAAGAGCTCTACGCGTTTGAACAGAATCGATGATTCCTCCTGCCACACCAGCCGGGACAATGCTATCCGCCACCACATGCTTTATTGAATTCTCCAAAGTGGCGAGACGTTTTGTTAAGGCTTCCGTCTGGATAGTGTCATAGCGGTTTCTCGCCTCTTCTACCACATCCATCATCATTTCTACCGGCATTTCACGGTCACTTCTATAGCTACGGCTGCGACGTTCCAATTTATCATTCACATTCTGTAAAGCAAGATCTTGAGCATAGAAACGAATGCGGAAATAATTATCCGGATCGTCGGGATCCACAATGTGCGTTTCCCCGCTACGAAGCCGGAACATAAGGGTTGCACCATTATCCACATAATCCATGGTAGCACTATCTGCATAGACTACACGAGGCGCACCTTTACGTTCCAGTTCAAAAACTTGAATACCATACAAAGTTCCCGACACAGGATCAATCTTATTCACCCACAGCTGGACATCGGGAAACTGCGTTATCAGGCGCCCAGCATCAATAAATGCATGAGGTTTCTTTCGGGAAACCGCATTCATCAGCTCCACCGAGCGATGGTTAGCCTCTGGCAAGACCCAGTTGTTAAATAGCACCATCAAAACGGAAAGCAGCACCGACACCAAAAGCACTGGACGCATTAAAGAAAGCGGGGAAACGCCCGCCGCCTTTACCGCCGTAATTTCCTGGTCTCCAGACAAGCGTCCAAAAGCCATAAGACAAGCAACAAGGACTGCCATGGGGATAGATAGAGCAAGCATCCACGCCAAATTCAAAACAAAAATTTCAAGGACTGTAGAGGCAGGCAAACCCTTAGACAACACATTGTCCAGAATCTTCACCAGAAAATCCACCACAAAAAGGAACGTAATGCCAAACAGAGCCGCCAAAAAGGGGGCAATGAGCTCTTTCAAGACATAACGGACTAAAATCATTGTACTAACAGGATTCTTTTTTCTAATTTGATACTGAAAAGTTAGAATTAACCGAAGAAAAAAAATGACCGATCTCTTAAAGAAGACCCTGTTCTGTAGCTTTTTTCTCTCTGCCACTTTTTTAGCAGGCTGTGCTTCAGATGGTTCTGACAAAATGAACCATACAGAATTTTGCCGAGCCAAATATGAAAAGGCCGAAGCCATGTTCAAAGACGGGAAATACGGTCGCGTTCAAGACAAGCTAGAAGAGATTCTCACCCTTTGCGCTGGAACTGGCTATATGGAAAACGCCCAATTCCTCCTAGCAGAGAGCTACTTCAACTTGGAAGAATGGATTGAAGCCCGTGGTGAATACGGAAGTTTCGTTCTGAACTTTCCCGGTTCCCCCTTCATTGAGACAGCGGAATTCCGCAAAGCCATTTCCTCCTTCAACATGGAATTCAAGGTAGCCCGCGATGAATCCAACACCACCATCGCCATGAAGGACTTTGAACGCTACCTTTCCAACTACCCAGAATCTCCCCTGCGCGATTCCGTGAACTACTATTACGGGCTCCTGGTGGAACGAATGGCCGAAAAGGAATTCCAGACAGCACGACTCTACCTCCGCATGGACAAGCCCCAGGCCGCAGTCATCTACTTCAAGGAATTTCTGGAAACTTACAAGAGTTCCAAGCGCAGAAAGGAATCCATGTTCCTTATCGCCCAGGCATACACCGATTTGGACCAGTTTGAAGCCGCCCGCAGTTACCTGGAAATGGCAAAGCAGGAATTGGGCGAAGACAACAAGGACATTCAAAAACTCTTGAAAAAGACCGAGAAGAAGATTGCAAAGGCCGAGAAATCCTTTGAAAAACGCATGAAGAAGGATTCAGAAAGCAAGCGCATTCAGAAAGAAGAAAAGGAAATGCTGAACTGACCCTATGTGGTGCGGGATAAAAAAAAATTGTCTGATTTTGTGGCTGATTCTAGCAGCCGCTGTTTTCGGTTTTGAAGGCGAAAATACAGACATTCACGACAATTCTCACATTTCCATCTTCTTGCAGCCGGCAGTTTCCTTCCTCAGTTTTGACCAGCGGGAATACTTTCAAGACGCAATAGACACCATCTATGAGGAATTTCGAAGCCAGGCCCTGGATGAAGAGGAAACCCTCAGCGTGGCAAAGCAGGACTTTCAGAAGGTGAATTTTTGCTTTCCCATTACTGGCGGTCTCCAATTCCAGATTTTCCAGGACAACTTCATCAGTGCCGGTGTAAGCTTCATTTACGATCACGAATCCGTTGTGCTGACGGACCGGAAGAACAAATCCCACAATTACGACTACACCATCCAAGGCATACCATTCTTTCTGGAATACCGATTCGCTATTCCTACCAACCTCATGAGTCTTTCTGGCGAGAGTCTCTTCAGCATATCTCTCCGCTGGTACTGGGCGCTTCCTGGAACGGAAATCTACACCACCTGGGGAAAACTCGCTGCAGAAACACCCTGGTATGGTTCTGGATTTGGGCTTAGCGTCGGTTATCTCCTTTTCAGTTGGAAAAATCTGAATGTCTTCGGTGACATTGGATTCAGCACTATTTCCGTAAAATCCAAAAAGACCTACGAGTCCATTGTACCCGATGGTCCCAATGAAAAAGCCAAATGGGACGTGGGCGGAATCCAGCTACAGATTCGTGTCAGTTTTGGCGTATGGAACAAGCCAAAGCCAGTTGACGAAGATAGTCTTACCGCAGATACGACCTTGGTTTCATCCACCACAGATTCAACAAAAGTTTCCGCAGTCTCTGACTCCACCATGGCAAAACCTATTGCAGATACAGTAAAAACTGTCACGGATAGTGCGACAACTGTTACGGACAGCAGCGCAACCACCCCTGCAAATGATTCTACTCAAACAAAGCCTGTTGCAGATACCACAGCCTCCATCGCAGATACAGCTGTAGCACCCGTGGATTCAGTAAAGACTACCGAGGCCTCTACAACAACGAATGCAGAGCCCAGCACTTCAACCGCCGCGAATACGGATGCGGCACCAAAGGCACCTGAGCGCCCCCAAGCAACAGTGCGGAAAGACCCGCCCAAAGAACCGAGGAAAGAGTCAGTTCCATGAGTTGGTTGCCAGGGGAAAAACTCCACTACGCGGAGACTCATTTCAAATTCAAACTCCCATGGTCACTTCTATACAGGCCATGGCCCGAAATCATTGTAGACGCTCCCTTCCAATTTGTGAAAGGTTCCAAACCAGCTTTGTGGATTGTTGTTCGCGACGGAGACCATTTTCCTATTACCCTCGAAAAGATTGATGTAGAATTGGTTCGTACCACAGACGAGAATACTGAGGCCGCCAATACCGAGAGTGTCGCAACCATCTTCCAAACACTGGACATCGAGGCGAAGGAAGCGTTTGGATTTTATCGTGTAGAATTGGGAGATCTTCCCGCGGGTTCATACAAAGCAACAGCTATTATTTATGCCCGTCGTGATGGAAAGAAAAAGCGGTTCGCCCGATGGAATCTCCCAGGATTAAAGCCAGCGCCACTTCGTTTTCAAGTTTTGGCGGAAGAATTGCCAAAACCCGAAGGTTACGCTTTCGGCGAAATGCACTGCCACACGCACTACTCCTCCGACCATGTGGAATACGGCGCAACACCCGAAGTAATGCAGCAGGCGGCAAAAGCGGTAGGACTTGACTTTGTGAACTTTACGGACCACGCCTACGATTTTGCGTTTGCGGACGAAGATTACACGAAAGAAGCAGAAACGCCCGTCACGAAATTTCAAAGGTTGAAGGAAGAGATTGCAAACCTTCCGAAAAGCCCGCTGCTTTTGGCCGGAGAGGAAGTCTCTGCCGGAAACAGCAAGGGAGAAAACGTCCACATGACAGTTTTGGGGCCAGAAGGATATCTGCCCGGTCTCGGCGATTGCGGGCGCTATTGGCTTGACAACAAGCCAACAAGGCGCATCGACCAGATTCTCGACATGACGACTGCGCCTTGCTTTGCTGCCCATCCATGGCAGCAAATGAGCGCCCTGGAGCGGTTCATCTTCCGCAGAGGCTACTGGCATTCCGAAGATCTTCAGATGGACAAGCCTCACAGCATTCGCGGCATCCAATTCTGGAATGGAATCCGCGATGAAGGATTTACCCTCGGGAGAGACTGGTGGATTGAAGAATTAGGGAAAGGACATTACCTCCTGCCTATCGCCGGTAATGACGCCCACGGCGATCTCAATGACACAACATCTGTCGCTTTGCCTCTTGTAAGTCTGCGTCATTCTCGGGAGCATGTCTTCGGGAAAGTCCGCACCGCCATCTACGTGGGGCCCGAGCTCTCTTGCGAAGGCCTCCAGAAGGCCTTCCTAGGCGACAACTGCTTTATCACCGATGGTCCAGCCCTCTGGTGGGAACGCGAAAACGGAGCCCTCGCCTTCCATGCACGCAGCAATAGGGAAATGGGCGGAGGCTTCCGCTACATCCTCATCTACGGCCGTCGCCGCCTCATGAACGGGAAACTCGCCGAAGCCGAGGAAGTCCTGAAAGAAAGTCTGGTGGCGGCTCCTGAAACCGCCGATCTCCGGATTCCTACCGCGGGCTTCGCCTACCTTCGAGCCGAATGCGAAACTGCCACAGGCCGTTTCGCACTCACCTCCGCCGCGCAGTTATAACCAGATGCCGCAGCCATAACTAAAATTTACCCGTATAACCACAAAATCAATCATTAAATATGACCCCCTCCATTCTCCACAAATTCATTCTCCCAACCCTGTGCTCCGTGGCCCTCTTTGCGGGCTGTTCTGACGACAGTTCCTCTAACGGTACTTCTTCCGAGGGTGCAGAAAACTTTCAAGAGATTGCCTACGACGGTTCCTCTCGCATCTATGCGCTGGATTCCGGCGTAACTCATGTGAAATTCACGGGAGCTGAAGGAAAGAAAATCTTTTTTACCAGAGGGAATGTAGCCAAGGGTGACGAGTATGATCCATCTGAAGGACGTATTGCCCAAAAGGACCTCTCTTACATTGTAGGCGACGCCGAGGAATTTTTGGGACTTAAAAAGCAAGCCTCACTCCAGAAAAAAGACCGTCATCATTCTGACCGCGCAAGTCTAAAGCACCCGTTTGCCACCAAAAGCAACCCAAATTCCCTCAAGAAAGAAAGCGCCTCCTCTCACGAATACACGGTACCTACTGAGCCGCAGAAGCAATTGACAGCGGATGACATCATTCCCGGGAAGACCACGCGAGTATTCAAAATTTCCAACACGCGCTATTACGGAGAATCAGGCTCCAAGATTGCACACCCCGACGCAAATTACAAGGATGACCCATGGCTGGAGGTGGAATTCACGGCCCGTTCTGTAGGCAAAAATGTCATTATCTGGTCCATCAGTTCCGACAACGACCCCAAAACAGGCAAACCATGGACATTTACGAATGCAGATGGAGACAAGTTTATATCTGAAACTAATTCCAAGATAAAGTCTGAAGACTACGACATCATTCGCCAAAAATTTGAAGTCATTCTTGCCCGCGAAACGGAAATGTTTGGCGGCGTAGCCAAGAAAATTCTTACCAAGATAGACTTAGAAAACGAAATTCTTTCCGACCCCGTTGATGCTGCCAGGTACAACAACCTCACTAATTTTACCAACATTCTCATCTACGACTTCGCCGCAGTTTCAGCAGAAGAGGAAGCCCTTGGATATGTAAACCCCATTGACTTCTTACCCAGTTATGAGCATTACGGGTATTCTTCTCCTAGTGATATTGGTGCAGAGTCGAACGAAGGCAGTTTTCTTTACATCCTTGACAGGACCATTTACAGCGACCCCATGTATGTCTTTGAATCAGAAATTGACCCCGAAACAGGCATGAGCTACCAGTTCTATCTTACAATGGCTCACGAATTCATGCACTCCATCCATTTTTCAAGACAGCAAATCGAGAAGGGCGTTAATACGGAGAATACAGCATTTCAAGAAATGCTGGCCCAAATTTGCGAGCACCTCATGGGTCCGCAAATTGGCGTGCCCAACAATCAAGGCGTCGTCGCTTACCGTTTTCAGGATTTCGCTCTCGGCTACGATAATGTGGGCATGCTTGAATACGCTCCCGACAGAGACTCGTACCCGATGGGCGTAGCTGTAGGCGTATTCCTCCTCCAGAACTACGGCGGGCAGAAGTTATTCTCCGAGATGCTCACAAACGCCTACGATGGCTGGGATGCCATTATCAAGGCCATCGAGAAAGTCACAGGCGAAAAGGTCACGAAAAAAGACTTGATGGAACACTTCATGGAAGCCTATGGAGCCAAAGGTTCCATCTATGCAGAAAATATGAACCGGAAATTGGAGGTCTCTTTCAATGGAAAGAAGTCATCCATAGATGGGATCAACACCTTTAACTTTTTTGAGCACGGCTATTACAACGCAGACGATGGAGATGCCGACTTATTATTCTCCAATCTGCCCCCTACAGGATCTGCCGCCAAAGAAGACATAGGCAATCCTCTTCGCCCCGAGGGAGGAATCCATCTAAACCTCTTGTCTCCTTCTGCGGATAAAAATCTTGAATTTGACATCGGGAACGATGGTACGCCTTCCAAGCACGAGCACCTCTACTTGCTAGTAAGCGACGCAGACTAATCCTTTCGGGATTTCATACGAAAAGAGCCGCCTTATGGGCAGCTCTTTCTTTTTTACAATAAGCTTATTTCTTATTTTCTTCGATTTTCTGCTGCCAACCCTCGGGAAGGTCCTCAGGAATCTTGAAATCAAGGAAGTTGACCTTCCAGAAATCAGCCACATCGTAGGCTCGGCTAAATAACTTATGACCAAAGAGACTGACTTCGGCACCAGCCTCAAATGTGAAGCCGCCATCTATTTTGAGATGACCTTCATCTGGGATATATCCCGTCCATTGTCCATCGCTGTTGAACTGCTTTTCGCTCTTGATTTCACCATCTATGTCAAAGCGGTAGCCTAGGCCAAATGTGGGGCCTGCAAAGCCATAAAGCAGGAATGCCGTGCGCAGGTATACCCCTGCAGATGCCTGGCCATCGATTGCCACATCAATATTGTTACTCATGAAATACTCACCGAAGCTATCGTACTTGTCATGGTTCGAATAGGAAGTGTCTATCATCTTCTCAGAAATCGGCTTGACGCCCTTGCCCTTTTCCCAAGAAAGTCCCGACCTGGACTTACTTTCGGACTTATACTGCCAATTATCGTTCATCATAGCGAAGGCATTGATGTTGTACTTGAAAACAAGATTCGGCTTGACAGTAATGGCGATAGGGACAAAGCCAACGGTAAACACAAAAGTCTTTCCCTGGAAATGAGTCAAATAGAATTCACCCATCTGGTTTACGCCCACACCAAGGCCAAAATTCGAAATTTCTAAGCCACCGGATGATGTAGTATACAGGGCAAATTTATTGGGGATGCCCCAGGAAGTAGAGACGTTCAGATTGAAGTCCACCTTGTTTCTGAATTTGAGCGTATCCACCCTGACATAAATATTTGCAAGGGTTCCATCATCCTGGTTATCGAGGGCACTTCCCTTTATCAGTTCGTTTTTTACAACAGAGAAACTTTCCTTGAAAGCTCCCTTAATGTTACTCTTGAGAAGATTTCCCCAAGTTCCCTGCTGGTCGCCTTTGATTTTCCCAAGGAAAGGCATGGCGATGGTGCCTGGATGAAATTCGTAATCATAGTCGATGAGGGTCTTCTGCAACGTCGCGTTTTGCTCAACCGCCTCACGTATATCCAGGAACCCATTTTTCTCCACGATTTCCATAGGGTTATTGCACATAATACAAATGGGAACAAATCCAAGGCCAATGCTTGCATTGTTGTCAGATACTTCATCAGGGCTATTGATAATCACTATGGGATGGTAAGTGCTGTTGGCTTCATCAAAAAACACTACTGCTCCAGACTCTCCAGAGTTGTCACCAGCCTTACTCTGATCGTAAAAAATTTCTGAAGAGAACTTGAAATCTCCATCAGGGATGGCGCTGAACACGTTCGTCGATTCCACATTGATGAGCAAGCGATCGCCATCCTTCTGTGTGGAAAGCACACGCAAGTAATACGGAGCCTTGTTTACGGCATCCCAAACAACAACCACGTTTCCGGTCCTGGGGTAATCCTCATCAATTTCCTTCGCATAAAGCGTGTCTACGGAAATCTGAGTCGTATCTTCACCCGTAATCTCCACATCATTTTTCCCTAGGAACTGGTCATAGCGATAGACCACCACCTTCATGGAATCTTCGTGAGTGGCCTGCGTGATCAGAGGTTCATTTTCATTCTCGGAATTGGAGGAGGAGCTGTCATCCGAGCAACCGGCAAAAAAGGCCAGTGCCAGGATGGGTAGGGAGAATAAAAGTTTTTTCATATTTAACCTTCTTTAATTTGGCTGAAAAAAAATCTAGGTTTTCTAGAAATCCATGGCAAGATGGCGGGCATTATTTTATATTGAATGGGAGTAGGTATTTTTTCAATGCGTCTAGCCACAGCCCCAAAAGAGACTAAAATCACAGCAAATTGGTTGATAAAGCGGTTCGTTTGTGCGCTTTCAATATTTCTGTGCGCTTGCGGAGATAGCAGTTCCAACAGTCCCGAAATCGGGGGCTATACCCGCGGAGACCATTATGCGCTAGTGGTCTACTCCGGAGCAGGAATTGGGGATGACGGCTTTGAAGACAACATCTATTCAGGCTTCGTCTCGTCTGCAGATAGTCTCGGCTATGTGCTGGAGAATTTCAACCCTCCCGACAGCAAATCAGCAGGAGAAGTCATTGAACGATTTTTCAATGAATCCAAAAACAGCCCCTATGAACACCGGCTGTTGGTGCTTGGTGCAGGAGAATATGCAGACTTGTTTGAAAAGCATCCGCAATGGAAACCGGACGAACAAAATGAAATCCTATTTCTGGACACATACCCAGGTTCCCTTGATGTCTATATTCGCGACATTTCCCTTTATGGCGTAAGCTACATGGCGGGGGCTGTCGTAGCGGATATGAAAAAGCGTGATGTCAAGGTGCTCGGCGCGAATCCAAAATCCAAAGCCGTAAATAGCGCCATCACAGGCTTCATTGACGGCTATAAGTCTACGGGGGCGCCTTTTGAAGCAGATTCTCAAGTCATTTACTTGGGGAAAGAGGAAAATGAGGGCTTTGATTTTGACGCTTCCTACTTTCTTTCCTATTCCTATGTATCAGACAGCATCGAGTTTGTCTTCCCCGTTATCGGTGGCAGCAACACCAACATGTTCCGCTATCTGCGGGAAGATGATAGCGACGTCAAATTTCTCACCTGCGGTATGGATGCAGACCAGCAGTATTTGAGCGACAACATCGCCTTTTCCATCGTAAAGCGGATGGATGTCCTAGTAGGGGATTTCATGTCCCAATGGGTGCGAGACAAGCGTCAACCTAAACGTACATTAGAGACATTGGAATCGAGATACGTAGATGTTGTAGTTGCCGAAAATTACAGTTCATGGGCGCCTCATTTTGAGAAATTCCGCAAGCAAGCGATAAAGGCAGAACAAAAGTATCTGGAGGAAAAATGAAGAAAGTGTTCCTCCTTCTTTTCGCCTTCGCCTTTACCGCATGTTCATTCTTCGATGACAGCAGTTCAGGCTCCAGCGAGCATTTCCAAAATGTAGACACCCTCAAAGTCGCTGTAATCCTCCCCATGAATAAGGAGATGGCTACCCATTGGGAAAGAACGGTAAATCTATTTCAGGATAATTTGGAAAAAGCCATTGCACTTTCTGCCCTAGATACCGCTTTCGTTTTCGACATCGAATGGATTGACGAAGACAAAGCGGACATGGACAGCCTAGGTCGAGCGCTGGCCTCCCGAACAAAAGAAATCTCCGCAATCATCGGACCCTACTATTCCAAAGATGTAGACATTGTTGCCTCTTATTGTTCAAACGCCCAATACAAAAAGGCTTTGATTGTACCCATGGCGACAACGGCAGAAGTCGTCCGCAAGTATCGAAAAAACCGCTGGTTTTTTAGCCTTGCAGAAACGGATATCACCCAGAGCGAAATGCTATTACAAGAGGCGCTTGCCTCTGGCGCAAAGCAGGTATCGCTGCTGACAGGGAACACGCTCTATACCAGCACATTCATCGACTGGTTTGCCTTTCAGGCTACTGAAATGGGGCTAAAAGTAGGTGGCGTTTACATCTATGAGGGCGATGCAGAAATAGAGGCTGTAGCGGAGTCCGCCTTTTCTCAAGAAAAAGACTTTGTCATTTGTGTGCCGGACAAATACGAGGATGTCGCCCTCTACATAAAAGCTCGCCAGAAGACAAAGTCTACCGCCAAAACACTTTTCAGCAGTTCTGCTCACGAAGCGAACCTCCTGAAATTAGACGGCATTGATGGGCTGGAGGGTTTCGCCATCGGGGCAAATCCTGAAAGCGGTTTTGACAAAACCTATCAAGCCAAATTCAGCGACTTCCCGATTGCGGGAGAAGCCCAACTCTACGACGCCTTGCTTTTATCTGCTTTCGCGAAGCTGCACCTATGGGACAATCCCACCATGTATTTCTACGATGCATTTTCCAACGAGACTGCGGGAGATACCACCATCCAGGAATATTACGCATGGGAACCCGCCGCCATGGCCCGCGCATTTGAAAGCATCCTAGCGCATAAAGAACTCAATCTCAGCGGTGCATCGGGGAACTTGAACTTTTCCATCAGCGATGGTTCCATTATCAATCGATCTACCTATACCCACTGGATTGTCTCTAACAAAAAATTCGTCCCCTTGGAATACATTTCATCCAAAGGGTCTAAACGCGTTGTCCAATCCAAATCCTCCATCAACTGGCTTGTCCAAAATTACAGTAGCCAATTCGATTCCACCTCTGTTTTCCATTACCCCGATGTTCAAGACAACTATGCCCTATTGGTGGCGGCTTCCGCAGGATGGGAGAACTACAGACACCAGGCCGATGTCTTAAAATTCTACCAGAAACTTAAATCGCTAGGAATGAAAGACGACCACATTATTCTTATCATGGATGACGACTTGGTAAACAACCCCAGCAATCCTTACAAAGGGGAGCTCCTGGATTACGAAGAAATATCTCTCTACAAAAGCGTCAAGATTGATTACAAAACCAGCAAGATTCACCCCGAAGATATAACGTCCATTTTAATGGGAGAAAAGAGAGAAGGGTTGGACAAAGTTGTTGAAGCCGACAGCACCACAAACATCCTGGTTTTCTGGAGCGGACATGGTTCAATCGGAAGATTTATCTGGGGGGCAGATTCCCTAGACGAGGGATTCTCCTATAGTGAAATGGAAGAAATGCTTCAAAAGATGTCGACACAAAAGAAATATCGCAAAATGCTTTGGCTTGTGGAAACCTGCTTTAGCGGGAGCGTCTGTTCCGCATTCGACAAAGTGGAAGCCTGGGGAACCATGTGTATTTCGGCAGCAAACGAGTTTGAGAAGTCCAAGGCTGATTTGTACAACGAATACATGGGCACCTACATGACTAATAGCTTTACACGAAACCTGATGACCGAAATCAACAAAATTCAGCCCAACTCTGAACTGACTACCGTGCACATGAGTGACTTGTATTTCCATGCCGTAAAAAACACCATCGGTTCCCACGTGTCGGTGTATAACTCCGCCAAGTTCGACAACCTGTACGCCAGTGGAATTGACGAATTTCTGCTTCCCGCCACAAAATAAAACAACCCCTAGGAATCCTAGAGGTCGTTAATCTGCCCTTTCGTGGTTATTAAGCGCGACTTTTGCGGAAGCGCTTCTTCTGGTTCATAATCACGAGGGCCGCGATTAAACAGTACATTGATTTTCTCCTTCTTTCAATTCACTGTTTTGAACGGCCCCAATGATAACAAAAGTTTACCCGGCAGAAAAGGGAGAAAAAGAGCCGTTTTTCATTATCTGTTCCCCCATTGTTCCCAAAAAAATTGAATTTCTCTGGACTTTATCAACAATTTTTAATTATCTTATAAACAGGATATACCACATTTTTCGGAGCAATCAATGACCTTAGAAAACATCAGCCTTCTTTCGCAGAAAGTAGATGGGGTTCTTGCCTCCATGCGCGGTTTACGGCAGGAGATAGCGAGCCTAAAACAACAACTCTCTAACGCACAGGCAGGCCTGCAGGATAAAGACATGCTCCTGAATGCCGCCAATGCTGAAATCGCCGACACCAAGGCCGCTTTGGACGCTCGCGCAAACCAGGTGGCCGCCCAGGACGAGGCCTTGCAGCAAAAGCAGGCAAACATTGACGAACTGAACGGCAAGGTGCAGGAGCTGGAAGGGAAAATCCAAGACTTCTCCGCGCAGCTGGAAAACGCCAATGGTGAAATCGGACGTTTGAATGGAGTGGTTGCAGAAAAGGATCAGTCCATTGCCCAGCTGAATGACGAAAAAGAACAACTGAACGCCACCATCCAGGCTCGTGACGAGGAAATCCTCATGGCCCAGGAAAAGTTCAAGGAAGTGGTCTCCACCATCGAAAAGGAACTGGACACGGAACTCCCCGTGGAGATGCCAAGCGCCTCCATTGAGCCCGTTGTGGCAGCAAGCGAAAATTCCTTTGCAAGCGAAGAACCTGCTGCAGAAGTCAACGAACCCACCATCGTGCCCATCGACGAACCTGTTCCCGAAGAGGAAGAGGCTCCCATCGAAATCCATGGTGCCGACGAAAAGGAAACCCCAGACCTGTTTGCGAGCAAGGGAGGCTCGCAAAGCGGTTTTTTCGGCTAAAGTGGCTGATGGATGACGATCCATTCGGCGTAGGAATGCGATAATGGCAGAATTTGAAGCACATCGACCGGTAGGCGTCACTGTTGCAAGGGAGAAACTCCAGATACGGACGGACCTTGCAGACAGCGAACTGAAAGAAATTCTGGACTACATCAATCAACGCCACGAAAGTTACGCAAAGTATAACCTGGAAGCCAGCAAAAAACTGGCCCTCCTCGCCCTGGAATTGGGACAGCAGCTCTTTGAAACAAGGAAGCAGCTCCATGCCATGAAGGTGGAAAGGGACCAGCTAAATAGCGGAATTACGCAAATTTCCGCCATGTTGGACGAAGGGCTAGAAAGTGAAGACAATCAAGGAGTTACGTAAAAATAAAATAAGGTAGATATATTTGCTTTTGCCCGCAAAAGAGGGTATATTACTCTTAGGCACCTCACGGATTAACGCCCGATCTAACAAGATATTTAAAGCTCGTCGCTCTTGAAATCCAGTTTAGGCACGCTCCGACGCGAAAAACGAAATTCCAAGGCACTGCTATCATTTTTGAATGAGTAGCTTCGAGTGTTCCACCGTGGAGAGTGCCTTATTTTTTCACCAGTCTTTATGGCTGGTGCTTTTATTTTATACAAACTGCCGTGAACATCCTTGTTAAACCAGCGTAACCGCTCTTATTAAACCGCCGCGGCCCTCCTTATTAAACCGCCGCGAATTTGAGATATTTTTGATTTCTATATTAACAATTGATGAAAAAATGGAAGACACTTGATTCGGAATTCTTGGTGGACGCCCCCTGGCTCAAGGTGGCGAAAGAGAAGTGCGAACTCCACAACGGAAAAGTCATTGACGATTTCTACACGCTGTGGCAGCCCGATTGGGTGCTGATTCTCGCACGCACGAAAGACGGCAAGTGGATCATGACGGAACAATACCGCCATGGGACGGGTGGGTTGGAAGTGGAATTCCCCGCCGGCATTATAAACGCGGGCGAATCTCCGGAACAAGCCGCTTTGCGGGAACTGCAGGAAGAATGCGGATATACCTCAGGCGCGATTTCAGGCTCGGACGCAACATCTGGCAATGACATCGCCGCGAATTTGAACAGCGCCGCGGGTCTGAATAGCACCGCGGGTTTGAACAGCGCCGCAGTCGCTTACCTCGGGCAGTTCCCTGTGAATCCGGACCGCCATCGCGGAAAATTCCATGTGGTATTTATCGATAACGTGGAGCGCTCCGGCAGCACGAACTTCGACGAAACCGAAGAAATCGAAACCTTCCTCATGACGGACGAAGAACTGCAGAAAAAAATTGCAAGCGGAGAATTCAACCACCCGCTGCAAATCGCAGGCTACTACAAGTGGAAACTGAGCGCAAAAAATCTGGCGCAAAAATAATGCCGGATTCAAGCAACACATTTAAGGAACAACCGCGGCGAGAGTTAAATTTGCCCATTCTCGTTCTCGGGCTAAATGGCGTGCCCGGCTACGCCCTGTTCCGCTACTTCAATCGCCTCTTCGGCGGCACAGATACCTTCAGTGGCGAGCGGGCGGAAATCTTCCCGGCACCGCAGTCTTCATCTCAAGATAAGACATCTCCGCCGCTCATCGGCATCCGGCCCATAAAACATCCCTGCGTGTTTGGCGAAAACGTTGTAGCGCTGGATGCAGAAGATACCGCAGGTCTCGCCGCACTTTTTGAACAACATCAATTTCAGACTGTCATCGATGCCAGCGGAAACTGTGCGCTAAAAGCCTGCGAATGTGATACACCCCGAAGCCGCCTGCTGAATTACAGCCAGGGCGTGGATGCCGCACATTTGGCAAGGCAGTACGGGTGCCGATTCGTGCGCATCTCCACAGACATGGTGTGGAGCGGTAGCGAAAAGACAAAGCCGCCACGCCCCTATGTAGAAGACGATCCCAAGGATCCCATTCACAATTACGGCAAACACCAGCTGGAAGCAGAAATCGAGATTGAAAAAATTCTGCCGGAAGCGGTGATGCTACGAGTGCCCCTCCCCATGGACTATGCCCCAGGCGGATGCGCAGGCGCCATCGACTGGATATCCTACCGGTTCCGCCCGGGATGGCCCGCTACCCTCTATACCGATGAATACCGCAACCCCGTTCATGGCATTGACATGTGCCGCGTGGTGGAATACATCCTGACACATGAATTCCCTGCAGGAATCTACAACTGCGGTGGCACGAGGCGCGTGACCCTCTACAATGCGGGCCAACTGGTGAATGCCATCGGAGGCTATCCCGCGGAACTTCTCCACGGTTGCCCGCGAATAGAAGCAGGACCCATGCCACCCCGCGTTGGAGACCTGAGCATTGATAGCAGCAAGCTCTACAAGCTGCTGCCGCCTGGATTTATACGGCCCTGGCCAAACGATGACAGAATTGTCCCCACTGGACCCGATTGGCACAAGACCTTTGGCCGCGACATTGCAGACAAATCCAAGATGGGTTCCGAGGAAGCCATCTATAAATTACTGATACTGGGCGAGAAACTCTCTGTGTAGTTCCTTATCGCCGTACTTGTCGGAAGAGCCCTCTGCCAATTCCTCGGCGGTGTAGCCGGAGAAAATGCGGTTCAGAGTGACACGCCGCGCAACTTCGTCATAACTAAATTCGATGCGGAAAGTGCGATAAGAAAGCACGCCCGTTTTTGCGGATTCATCAAGCGTAAGCCGCCGGCGGGTTTCGTCAAAAGTTCCGTTGCTGAAACCGCCTCGGGAAAGTTGCACCTGGGCAAAACTCATCAAGTCAAATTCCGAATGTTCCCGAATCCAGGTTGCTTGCGCATCAAACAATGGAGCCGTTTTTACTTCCCAAAGTTCGCCCTCCTGCGCTTCCACCCAGCCCGCTTTGGCATCCGGAAACGCATCCGCCATCGGGATGTAAGGTTTTATATCCAACACAGGCGTTCCATTCAGCAGGTCTGCCTCGTCTACATACAAAGTAAGCCCTTCAACTTTCAGGAGTCGTACGCAACTGAGGCCGATGGGGTTCGGGCGGTAAGGGCTTCGGCTAGCGAAAGTGCCCACGCGGTCCCTGCCTGCGGGCGGTACCGGAGGCCGTGTCGTAGGCCGCCAGCCCTCATTCTCGTGAAAATGGAACAGCACCCAAATGCGGTCGAAGCCTTCCAAATCCCGAAGGGCGGTTTCAAAATTCTGACCCGATGCAAGAACGATTTTTCCGGGATGCCCGGCAAAGAGCCTTCCCTGCCGCGGTGCTTCGTACTTGTACACCGCATCGCCAAAAAATGTGCCTATGGGTTTCACTTCCATGACCCAAAAGGTAGATTTTTCCCGAAACACATTTGCGATTGCATGGCCTCATGCCCGCAAAACCATATCAAAAGAAATCGTCCAACCTCCGTTTTTTGCTAAATTACACCGCGATGAAAGATAAAGCGCGCAAACTGATTGAAAAGTACGAAGAATTGGAATCTGAACTGGGGAATCCTGATGTCCTTGCAGACCAGGCCCGCTATAACAAGATTCACAAGCAGTACAAGGGCATTGAGAAGGCCGTCATCAAAGCGAAGGAATTCCTGAAGATGAACGCCGACCTGGAAGAATGCAAAGCCGCCCTGGGCGATAGCGATGCAGAAATCGTGGCCATGGCGAAGGAAGAAATCTCCACCATCGAGCACGCCCTCCCCGCCCTCACGGAAGAACTGCAAATTCTCATGGTTCCCAAGGACCCGTGGGATTACCGCAACGCCACGCTGGAAATCCGCGGTGGCACCGGCGGCGACGAATCCGCCCTCTTTGCGGGCGACTTGTTCCGCATGTACCGTGGCTATTGCGACAAGATGGGTTGGAAGATGACCATCCAGGATGCAAGCGAAGGAACCGTGGGCGGCTATAAGGAAATCCGCGTCTTCATTGAAGGCGATAGCGTTTATGGAACGATGAAGTTTGAAAGTGGCGTTCACCGCGTGCAGCGCGTACCCGAAACGGAAACTCAGGGTCGCGTGCATACCTCTGCAGCAACAGTTGCAATCCTGCCGGAAGCTGAAGAAGTGGACGTGGAAATTCGTGAAGCGGACATCCACATGGACACCTACCGCAGTAGTGGCGCTGGTGGCCAGTACATCAACAAGACGGACTCCGCCGTGCGCCTCACCCACATTCCCACTGGCGTGGTGGTGAGCTGCCAAACAGAACGTTCCCAGCTGCAGAACCGCCTGCACGCTATGGAAATGCTCCGCTCCAAGATTTTGGATGCCGTGATTGCAAAGAAGGAACAGGAAGAAGCCGCCAGCCGTAAGGCCTTGGTGGGCACTGGCGACCGCTCCGCAAAAATCCGTACTTACAACTATCCGCAGAACCGCGTCACCGATCACCGCATCGGCCTCACGGTTTACAACCTGGACAAGGTGGTTACCGGCGATTTGGAAGAAATCATTGCCGGCCTCCAGATGGCTAACGCCCAAGAAAAGTTGGGGAAACTCTAATCCATGGCAAACAGACCGCAGACAGTTCTTGAGATTCTGAACAAGACTACCGCCTTCTTCCAGAAGAAGGGCGTTCCTGACCCGCGTCTGGATGCGCAGTACATTCTGGCCCACGGTCTCGGCATGAAGAACCGCATGGACCTCTACCTGAATTTCGAGAAACCCTTGACTGCGGCAGAACTGGATGTTTTGCGCCCGTTGGTGGCACGCCGCGCAAACCGCGAGCCCCTGCAGCACATTGTGGGCGACACGAGTTTTAGAGGTTTCCGCATCAAGTGCGACCCTCGGGCATTGATTCCTCGCCCAGAAACTGAGGAACTGGTGGACCTCGCAAAGTCTCGCCTTGAGGGAATCGAGAATCCATTCATTGTTGAAGTTGGGACAGGCACAGGCGCCATCGCCATTTCTTGCGCAAAGGAAATCGCAGGCGCCCGCGTCCTTGCAACTGACATATCCGCCGAGGCCCTCAGCCTCGCGAAAGAGAATGCAGAAATCAACCAGTTGGCAAGTGCAGCAAACACGCAAGACAACACCGCCGACGCAGAATCACGCGGAACTGCAAGCCCGCTGCAATTCGCCCAAGGGGATTTGCTGGAGGCAGCCACGGCGGATGTTCTAGCCCGCACAGGCATCGCTGCGGACGCCAAAATCAACTGCTTGATTGCAAACCTTCCCTACATCCCCGATGGCGAGAAGGAGAAACTCCAGCCGGAAGTAGGAAACTTCGACCCGGCCCTCGCCCTTTTTGGCGGTGCTGACGGACTTGATTTAGTCCGCAAGCTTCTGACCCAGACGGAAAACCGCCTTGCCTCAGGCGCCCCAATCCTTTTGGAAATCGGGTCCGAGCAAGCCACTATGCTGGAAGCAGAGTCTGCAAACTATCCCTGGCTAAAGTTCATCGCCAGCCATAAGGATTACTGCGGCAATATCCGCTTTGTGGAATACAAAGCCATTTCTTAGATTGCTTCGGCAACTTTGTGGCCTCGCAATGACGTGCGGGCAGTGGACTACAACCGCATTTGAACGGTCAAAGTCAAAAAATTCCCACCATTTTGCCAGAACGCTCTAAAAACAACCTGCAGCACTAAGCACGAAAGTCTCACTTTCGCCGCTACGATAATATTTCAATAAATCCGTATCGTCAATGCTATCGTAATCAAAGCCATTCAGTTGCAGTTGTTCACCAATGCGGCGCTTGAAAATGGAAAAACCGGAGTCCCAGGGAGACTGTTCGGGAAATTCGATGTTTTGACGATTCATATTTACCTCTTCTTTTAAAAGGAACACAACTAGTGTCCTTGCGTGCACTACAATATAGAAACGCAAAATGTCAAAATTTGACAATTCACAACATCTAAAAAACTTTCCTAGCAAAAAAATTTCGTTCACAAAGCGCCCCCACCCCATTTATATGTTTTTTTCGAATATTACTATATTGAAATTATGTGGATTTTTTTGGTCTTATTGTCATTTCTGGCCTACTCCTTCTCTTCTATTTTTGAAAAGAAGGGAGCCAGCATTCATGAAGACCACACTTCCATCAAAATGGTTATCTGGATTGGGTTCTTCTGGGGGCTAGTTGCCCTCGGGCTCACAATTCTCGGTTTGAGGGAAACCTCCTCACTCATGGTAGAAATGGTGGCAGAGACTCCGGCAATCCTTGCCTCCCCTATATTCTTCGCCCTAGCACTTTTATTTAACTTCTTCGCCTTTAAGCTCATCCCGCTTTCCATCGCATCGCCCATCTGCAATACAGAAGGCGTTTTTGAGTTTATCGGAGTCATCGTCTTATTTTTCATTCTCGGGAAATCCGGCGAACTCGAAGAATCATTGTCTGGATGGAAGTTCATCCTCATCGTTCTCATTCTTCTTCTAACCATCATCCTCACCTCCATCAGAAACAAAAACGAAAACCAGGAAAACAGTCGCGCTCTCGCCCGCGGGCGCTTTCTCATCAAGAACGGGCACTTTGCAATCATAGGCGTCTGCTCTGCATTCCTATTCGCCATTTTTGATGCAGCCAGTTCCCTTGTGGACATCTACTTTCTTGGAGAATTGGGAAACGACGTCGTCATAGAGTCGATGGACTATCTCTACGCCCAAAGCATGGTCTACTTCTGCATTTCAGTCGTCCTCTATTTTTTCTTATGGTTCCTAGAGAAGAAACCCTACAATCCCTTCCAAAAGCATGAACGCTCGCGAATTCTGGGAGCAGGCCTAGACACCGTCGCCACCGTCACATGGATGCTTGCCGTAGCACTGAATCAGATTTACACAAACATCATCATAAGCACCTACTGCATCATGACCCTGATTCTTTCCAGAATATTGCTGAAGGAGAAATTTGGACGAAAAGAGACAACTCTTATCATTGCCATCATTTTTTCTGTGGTGTCGTTTCTCACTATTGAGGAACTACTGTAGGTCACCTCTAAGCGCTAAAAGAGGATTTTTTTCAAATACGCTGCCTTCGCTACTATAAGGTTGCAGAAATTTTCCATGGATTCTTGCCCGTATATGGCAGAATCATATTCAGCAAATAACATACTCCGGTTTCCAACCTTTACTACGTTGATATCCAGCGTGTTCTCCGCCTTTTCATACCCAAACTGGGAATATGTCTTAAATGCATTCTGTCCAAAAAACAGGGCACTACCCAAATTAGATTGGTAAATCAAGGCACATCCGTACTCCACCACCGAGCAATAAGGGCCCCTCTCATCCTTTTGCATAGAGGCAACCAATTCCTCAAACAACTCACGCTCGGTCTTACCATGAATATCAAGAGCATACATGGAATCCATGAGAAAGTTTCCGCAAGAGGTCTTACTTCGCACATCATTTTTCCCGTTCAACGTCACAACAAGTGCAACTTTTTCACAACCATTGTATTCCGCAAGAGCCAACAAGTAAGACAGCGCATAAAATTCTGTAGGATGTTCCACTACCTGCACAATCTCTCTTTCGGGAACAATACGCGACAAGCCCAAAAAACCATCAAAATCTGGTTTTGGATCTGTGCAGAAATTCTTGAAGAAACAAGCCGTTTTTTCTTTATGCTTCTTCCGTATTTGAGTAATGAGTTCTCGTTTTCCCTCACTACTGAAATCCTTGACAATCTCCCGATAATAATCCCGGGCTATTTTCTCCCCAAAATAAATCCGCTCCACATCCTTTAAGAAAAGAGCAGCCGAAGTACCATCCATATTCGCATGATTGGCGCAGAACATCATGTGGGACGTATTCTCTGTCTGTACAATTTCGACACGATACTGAATCGATTCAAAAAGTTCAAAGGGCCTGAAGAAATTTTTCTCATATTCGGGGAAATCAGATTCCCTGCAGAAGCGAATTTTGGTTGATTGAAACAAATCCGGGCGAAAACATTGCTTGTATTCCCCACCAGATTTTGTGTACACGAAAAGGAGTGCTGGATGCGCCTGAATCGCCGAATCCAAGGCTTTTGCCAGTCGGTTCAAATCAACATCCTGCGGAAGTTCAACGGCAACAGGGAACAAAATGTATCCGATTTGATAATTATCCTGCTCCGCTTCCAGCATATCCTGCTGCATGGCGAACAAATCCAGAGGTTCGTTCGCTTGAGCTGCCGGCATTTCCACCAGTGCCGAAATTGCGCCACTTTTCTTGGCAAGCGATTCCGCAAGAGAGCCTGCCGTAAAACCGCCCGGCATATCCTGGAGAGACGGTGAATATTTGTCTAGACACACCAGCAATTCCGCCACCGAAATAGAATCGCCCCCTAGTAATTCAAAACTATCTTCCAAGCCCACATTTTCCACATTCAAAGCTTTCTCGAATGCTTCACAGACATCCCGCTGAATTTCTGTTTCTGGTTCCACGTAAACAGGGCGAAAAGCGTGAAAATCTGGCAATTTCAAAGCACGGCGGTTCAATTTTCCATTCGGAAAAGTTGGCAAGGATTCCTGCTCCACAAAAAAACGGGGAACCATATAATCCGGGAGTTCTTCCAAAAGATGCTTCTTCATTTCCAGCGAAGATGGAAGAGAAGCCGTTCCCTTTTCATAGTACAACACCAGTGTCTGAGACAAGCCTATCTGGAAAGCCTTTACCACAGCCTTCTCAATTCCAAAAAACCGTTTAAAGACGTACTCGATTTCACTAGGCTCCACACGATTGCCCCGGATCTTCACCATATCGTCTAGGCGACCAACTATTTCAAGATTACCTTCGTTTGTCCAGCGGGCAGCATCACGAGATCTGTATATTTTTCCCGGCCAGAAACTTTTCTGCGTTAGGTTATCATCGTGAATGTACCCACGGAAATAGGGGTTATAAAAACAAAGTTCTCCGATATTCCCTTTCGGAACAGGGCGTCCCAACTCATCCAGAATCTGAACTTTGTACACATCTCTTGGTATACCGATGGTGGCTTTCTCTCCCTTTCCAATAGGGAAGATATTCAAGAGAAACGTACATTCAGAACAAGCGTAAGCATTGTAGATTTTTTCACTATTATAGACATTATCCCATCTCTCTCCAACAATAGCTACAAGCTCAACAAACGGCAAATCTATAACGTAAGGAACAAGGCTCAATGGCAAGGGAATTTCACGAATATCATAACGCTCCATAAACTGCCGCAGCTGTTTTGGATTTTTCACTACAGACAAAGGAACTATTCCCAAAGAGCCGCCTGCAGAAAAGCGTTCAAAAAAAGAAATTACGCTCATGGCCATATTCAAAGGCGCTACAAGCGCAGAATTTTTCCCGTTCGTCACCGGATAGCTTTTTGATTCCGCATTGTCTACACAAAAATCAATGCCCCCTCTTTCGTGAAGCACGCCCTTAGGCTTTCCAGAGGATCCACTTGTATAAACCGCAAAGGCCAAATTATGTGCTGAAACAGATTGATCAAATCCCGATTCAGTACGGTAAAATTGTATCTTCTTCAAGACGGATTCATCTATTACGAACTTGCAGCAGCAATCCTTCTTGATGAATTCCACACGCTCAAGAGGAACAGAATCCGTATCCAGGGAAACAAAGGCGCTACCATTCCGGAGAATGCCCTCCTGACAAATCAAAGCCTCGGCACAACGCGGCAACTGTATGCCTACAAAATCATCGGCTCCAAGATGTTTATCTTTAAGATAGGCATAAATCTTCCCCGCCAATTCATCATATTCACGCCAGTTATATGAATGTTTTTCATCATAAACGGCCAACGCCTCAGGAATTATCTTTATCCATTCTTGAATTTTTTCTAAAAAACGCTGCATTATTTTAAATTGGCAATATAAACATCTGGCGATTAAAGCCAGAGGTCATCAGATACTGTCTAGAGTTGATTTTAGACATCATGGCATAGACAACATTGCTACGGAACGATGTAATTTGTCCATCAGCGTCCGTCACGTCAAAAATGGGGCCGTTATTTCTAAAAACAAGGATAAAGTCCTTCTCCCTAAAAGTAAGGCTCACCTCCGCAATCAACTTCTTTTCAGGATTTTTTTCCAACGTCAAAAGAATTGTATCTTCTATCAGAAGTTTCGCCTGGAACAGGCTTTTGGAACACACGCGTTTTTTCTCCAAAAGAGTTCCAATCTCTTCACGCAGATTTACTACCGACTCCGGCGAGACGTCAATATCAAAATTATGGATTTCGTAAGAGTCCTTTACCAGCCAAGGGAATTTTCCACACTTTCGATGAGCAAATCCATAAAAATGCATGACAACTAAAGCCACCAAAGGCGTAACAGCGCAACCCCACCAAAGTCCTTCCATACCCAGCCACAGACATAGAAGAATAGGGAGAATTGTCATAAGCACAAGGTTCTGCAAAAAAGTTATGAAAGACGCAAAGTTCTCTCTGCCAGTAGCTACATAGTGACTTGTCCAAAAAAACAATATGGAAGAAAACAGTAATGAAGGCGAAAGAATGCGAATGGCCTTAGCACTCATGGAAACGAGTTCAGGGTCATTCACATCGTACAGCCCTGGAATATGACTGGCAAAGATAAAGCACAATGCAGATGCCAGAATTCCTTCCAACAAAGCCCACTTCTGCGCATAATTTGCGAGTCCACTCTCACGGCTAAAATTGTTCTCACCTACATACACGTTTGCTAGTGGCATGAAGGCGGCTCCAACACCATCAAACACCAAAATCATTTCAATGATATTCTGCACAATGGTCACAACAGGGAGTACTCCATCTCCAAAACGGGAGATGGAAAATTTCGTCATAATCAAAAAGGCCACACCCAGGCATAAATAGATAATGGAATCATTCAGAGCAAATTTGACAAAGCGTTTTAAATCCTTAAAAGAAAAGTATTTTACAAAATGAAGGGAATTGATTTTCCGCGAAAAATGAACGCATAAAATGGAAATTGACAAAACAGAGCCAATCAATGATCCAAGGCTAGCCCCCTCAGTTCCCAACAAATTACACGCAATGATGGAGAAAGCAATATTTCCCACCACCTGGCAGATGTTGGATAAAGTACAAACCCATTCATCTCCATCAGCGAAAACCATTTCGGAAAGCAGAAAAAAAACGGGACCAAGTAAAACCACAAACTGTTCATACTTCCAATAATTGGCCGCCTCTATCCGCACCTCCTGAGAAACATCCATAATATCCAAATAAAAGTCCCTCAACAAAAGCATCAAGATGCACGCAACTACGCCAAAAGCTATAGCCAGAATCAAAGACATTCCCCAAATTCTATCCGCATGGTCTTTGTCCATTTTCCCCATGGCATTCTGGTAGGAATAAACCGCTCCCATTCCAATAATACCCGAAAAGAAAGCTACCACAGCATACAAGGGGGTCACCAACGCAATTCCTGAAATTCCGTTGACTCCTACAATATTCCCAACAATCAACGTGTCCGAAAGAAGAACCAAAAAGGTGATTACAGAAGTAAAGCTTCCCGCTAAAAGTAACGAGTGAAATTGTTTCTTGGAGAAATAAGCACGATAAGACAATTCAAATTTCCCCTACTCTATAACTATCGCCGTAACCTGAGCATGGCCTACTTTATCTAGACCGATGTCTTTACCTGCGGCAACGCTCAAATCGATAATGCGACCATCCACATAGGGACCACGGTCATTCACGCGGACCACCACACTCTTGCCATTGTCTACACGAGTGACTTTGAGTTTTGTGCCAAAGGGAAGGCTTTTATGGGCGCAGGTGTAATCATTCTGATTGAAAGTTTCTCCGCTGGCGGTCTGCTTTCCATGATAGCCGGGACCGTAATAACTGGCTTCTCCCGTGAGCTTCATGCCAATTTCCGCCTTTTCATTACTGGCATAAACCTTCTCCGGATTCCGGACAAATCCCTTGCGAGCAGAAATGCTGGCTTTGCCAGCACAACCCGACATGCAAAGCAACAGGACAAATAGCGCAACCGCAAGAATACAACGCCTTAGATTGCCACGGGCTACACCCTCGCAATGACGTTCGAGGGAATAATGGTCGCTACTCAAAATCATACATGCTGTTGTAGGTATTTTCCAGAATTTCATCTTCTTTACTCTTCACTTCCGCCTTCTTCTCTTCCGGCTTCTTCTGGACTTCCTCATGGTACTGGCTAGAAAGTTTATCGATATGCTCCACGCTCTGCTTTACACGCTTACGCAACCGTTCCAATTCATCATCGCTAATGCTGAGGCGGCGATTCAAAAGTTTTCGAGCCTGTTCACCCCAAGGTGTATTGGGATACTTCTTCATCAAAGTGCCATATATTGTCGCTGTACTATCGCCACGCTCTGGATCCATCTGGAAATAGATGGCCTTCATATAAAGGGCTTGAGCCCCCGAATTAGTATTGGGATACTGCTGATAAACGCTATCAAAGGCAGCAAATGCCGTCGCGAAAGCGGAATCCACCAAGTCCATCTGTTCCGGCGGCATTTCCGAAGCAACAGTCCACAAACTCTCTGCCAGCATATACTTTTCTCGAGCCAAGTCCTCCTCAGTCTTTACCGTCACTTTCATTCCCAAGTTTACTTGAGCTTGTTTGGCATATTCCGTATTAGGATACTTCTCGATAATCTGCTTATAGATTTCTTCTGCCTTATCTTCATCCCCCATGTATTCGTCATAGATGAAAGCCTGCGCATAAGTGGCCCGAAGAACAATGGCACTATCCTGAGAACTTTCAATAATGCCAGAAAGTCTAGCCACGGCGCTATCTACTTCTGACAATTTGAAGAGGAACAGTTCTGCTATCTGGAACTCTGTGCCAAAGAAATTCTTTGCATTGGGAATGGAATCCCGAGCCAAGCTATCATTCTTTCCCCGCATAGCGAGCAGCTTTCTTAAAGCATCTGCACGTTCCTGACTTTTCTTACTCCATTCACAACCAAACTTGGCAAAATAGCTGCTATCATAATAGACTACCGCCTGCTCATACTTCAATGTTTTTTCCTGCTCGTAATCTCCTAATGCGAAGTAACTGCGAGAGGAGAACTCTGTTTTCGGATAATCGGAATTCACTTTCTGAAGCACAATGATGGCATCAGGATAACGTTCACCAAGAAGCATAATTTCGCCTATGCGCACAAGGTACTCCGGATGCTTTAACTCATATTCCTTGTTCTTGAAAAGTTCCTTATATTCATCGGCCGCGGGCAAGTATATTTTCTTGTTCACCAGGCATTCCGCAGCCTGTTCTCCTGCAGTCTCCCTGTCACGCACATTCAAAAGCTCAATCTCTTTTGCCTTGTAATGCTCGCGAGATTTATCCCAGTTTTCCTTTTTGTAATAAAGCCCCGCCAAGCGGAAATGCGCCTTCCCTCGCATGTAAGGGGAACCCGAAGTATCGGCTAACACGGCCTCCAAGGCTGCAATGGCCTGATCCGGAGCTTCCGACTGTTCGTCCAGCAAAGAAAGGAGATTCAAACCCTGAAAATAGTAGGGATGATCTTTGTTCTCGATGACAGGTTCCAAGGCAAAGCGACTAATGTTGTATTCGTGATTGCGATAGAGGCAATAGGCGCGTTCATATTCCACCGCCACGATAGAATCAAAGTCCGAAAAATAGCGTTCATATTCATCGTACTTGGTAATGGCCTTGCTCCACTCGCCCTTATGACGATAGGATTCAGCAATGAGGAAAACGGCCTCCGCCGTGCGCTTGCGATTCTTGGGGAAACGCTCCAAAACATGGGAACCTTTCTCTATAATCTTGTCATATTTTTTTGTTTCATCGCCAGAGGGTATCGAAGCCGTTTCATCGGGAACACTATCCAGGCGAGCCTCACGCATTTCGCCAGCTTCATCATAAAGCCGCTCCGCATTGAACATGTGGTTCAAGTAAGCGCAACAGGTGCAACCCTCCAAAAGGAAGGCTCCGCAAACAAGCAAAAACAGCGCTGCTAAACGGCTCTTGAACATACGGGAACAATATAGCAATGTAGAGGGACAAAAACCCGTCTAGAACTCATTCAAATACTGAGCGTAATCGCAGAGTTTAAGGCCTGGCGGGAGGGCGTTCTTGTCAAAACGGACCATGCGGACTTCTGCGGACTGGCCAACAATGCGGGCCAGGATTTCAAAATTGTCCTGAGTTTCCCATACGGCGGCATCCATAATGAGGCCATCACCGCAATCAGTTTCACCCGTATTATTGCCAATGCCAGAAATTCTGGAATTCTGCTTCAAAAGGCGGGAGAAGATTTCGGGTGCAACGCCCAAGTGGTTGGATTTTGCAGAAGAATCGAACACGACCACGTGAACTTCCCTAAAGTGATTCAGCGAATCGAACACTACCGTATAAGTGTGCTTGTAGGGAGGCTCATAGAAGGATTCCTGCCACACATTGGTCTTGATGGGCCGGAAATTGCCCACAGCATATTTTTTGAAGAATTCGCCAGGCGTTGCGCCATAGCGGACCAGGTAATGTCCCAGCATCGTCGTGAAGTCATGCTTTGTGGCGGGTTCCATCGCTTCACGCAGGCTATCTACGGCACGGTTGAGATCATCCGCCAGGCCCTCAGACCTTACCACAGCTGGCTTCGTAGCAATGGATTCCTGAATGCGCTGCTGGATGTCGGGATACTCCGGATCCCGAGTCTGGATTTCGCGGAACTGCGCCCGGGCAAGATCAAATTCGCGTCCCTTCAAATAAGCAAGGCCCAAGGCCTCCCGCAAGGGAAGATTCTCGGGATACTTTTCCACCAGAGGCAGCAGGATATCGCAAGCTACCTGGGAGCGGTCCTTTGGTGTAAGGGCAACGCCCGCACCTGCACCAGGAGGAGACTTTTCGCCCAATGTGGCAAGCGCTTCTAAAGCTGCAGCATTGTCTGGTAAGAATGCCAGAATGCGCTGATAGATTTTTTCTGCTGCATCAAAATGGCCCTTGTATTCCGAAAGGAATCCCTGCAACAAGAGAAGATCCGCATCCACCGGATATTGAGAAAGAGCGTAATCCACTACCGCAGAACAGCTATCCAGAAGTCCCTGGTCATGATAAAGTTTGGCAAGGGCATCGTATGCTGCAGCAGAGTTCCCTGCAGACAAACTAATCGCCATTTTGGCTTCGGCCACCGCCTGAGAAATGCGCGCATTTTCCGCCAAGAGTTTGGAGTACCACAAACGAGTTTCATACAATGTGGCAGCCTGCTCGCTCGCCTTTTGAGCCAATTCCAAAGCGGCTGCAGAATTTTTGGCCTTGTAAGCACGACGGCTATCCAAATAAAGTGCGATACCGGAACCCGGGAACTTTCCCTGGAGCTTCCCCACCAGCAGATTCAAGCGGTCCTGTTCCAATTCCGTCAGGGAATCCATTGCAAACAAAGTATTCACCTCGTTCCACTGGGCATACGCTAAATCGGGATAGAGAAGTGTCACCGCTTCATAAAGTTCGTATGCCGCCTGGTAAGAACCACTGCGGAACAAATCCATCGCACGACGCATATCTGCCTGAGTCTGAGCCGGCAGTTGAGATAGTTCCGACTTCATATCCGGAGCATCCCCGGCCATTATGGAAGTGCCCGCAGGCGCGCCAAAGGGAACACTTGTCACTGTAATTTTAGAAGGCCCAAGCTCTTGATAAATGCTGAAACCTGCAAAAGCAATTACCGCACCACAACAAATTGCTAAGAAAGTGTAGGCGGCTTTACGAGCTGCAATTTTAGAAACGGCCATCGCAACCTCCCCTACAATTCCAGGAAGTCGGCAAGTTTATCTTTGTGTTCCTTGCTCTTTTGTAGACGACGGAGGGTTTTGTTCTTGATTTGACGAACGCGTTCACGACTCAAACGCAATTCCTCACCGATGTCATTGAGCGTGGTATCCTCGGAAGTATCCAGACCATAGAACATACGGAGGATTTCTTCCTCACGGCGCGGAAGGGAGGCAAGCGTCTCTTGAATCAGCTTCTTCCGCTCCTCCTTCTCCAGATCATCGTTCTGACGGCCATCAGTTCCCAGCACATCCATCAACGTACTTACGGAATCAGCGCTGCTACCGCCCACATCATCGCCAATGGGAGCGTCCAGAGAGATGTCCACAATCTTTTCCATCACTTCCACGATGTCCTTTTCGAAAGGAGCAAATTCACTCATGGAAATGGTCTTGTCGTAATCGCCACCATTCAGCATAAGCTGCCGCTTGAAGCGGTTCACCAGAGCCAGTTTGTTGGGCGGAATGCGGACGGAGCCCACTTGTTCAAAAAGAGCCTTCTGAATGGATTGGCGAATCCACCATACGGCGTAGGAGATGAACTTCACGTCCTTCTCCATATCAAAGCGCTTGGCAGCCTTGAAAAGCCCTAAATTGCCCTCATTGATAAGGTCCAGAAGGGAAAGGCCTCGGCCCTGATACTTGCGGGCAACGCTCACCACAAAGCGGAGGTTTCCGCGAATGAGGCGCTGAAGGGCAGAATTGCGGATTTCTTCCGTATCTCCCTTCCGGATAATCGTCAAAAGCGCGGACTCCTCTTGAGGAGACAGCGTGGGGAAACGATTCAAGTCCCGAAAGTATAGAGCTTCGTTGAAATCACTCATACAAGATGCCCATTTTGCCCAAATATGGCTTTTTATACCGTTCCCGTCAATTCCTTCAGTTTTTCGTAGGGGTAAATTCCCGAACGGTGCCCATCGCTGAATGACAATCCAACCGCATAGCGACCGATGGATTGTACCCGTTCCAACTTTATATCGTCAGAAACCGTGGAATCGTCAAGCAGTTTTTTCCCGGTCTGTTCATCCACACATAGAGCGCAAGGGCAGGCACAGCGGAGAGCGCGAATGGTGTAGATACTGCGGGTGCCATCGTTCCAATCAAAGCCCACACGGCCATCGGTTGTTCGAAATACTTTCTTCGGCTGGATCATACCACCTCCACCGGCAATTCCGAGAAATCGAAATTGAAGTTTTTCAAGACGCCATCGCCCTCTTTTGCAAAAACACTGAGGGTGCGGACCATTTCGTCAGCGGCCTGCATAAAGGCCTTTGCCGATTCCGAGTTGGGATAGCGAAGTACTGCCGGCGTCCCCAAGTCTCCACAATCTGCCACAGCCGGTTCCAAAGGAACTTTTGCAATGAGAGGAACGCCAAGACTATCAGCAATGCGTTTACCGCCACCTTCACGGAAGATGTGATGGGCCTTGCCGCACTCATCACAGACAAAGTAACTCATGTTCTCCACAATGCCAATGACAGGGACGCTTACCGCATCAAACATGGCAAGGCCCTTGCGGCAATCTGCCAAGGCAACCTCTTGCGGTGTAGTGACCACCACAGCGCCCGCCATAGGGCAGTTCTGGGTGAGCGTCAGCTGAATATCGCCCGTTCCTGGAGGGAAGTCCACCAGAAGGTAGTCCAGCTTTCCCCAGCGCACGCGATTGAGGAAGTGCTGTATCATCTGACTTGCCATAGGGCCGCGCCAGATGGTGGCCTTCTCGGAGCCCGCAAACATGCACATGCTGACGATGCTCACACCGCCCTTGGCTTCTACAGGAGCGATGGAGTTGTCTTCAAAAACTTCAGGATCTCTGTCAATGCCAAACATGAGGCCCATGCTGGGGCCATAAATATCTGCATCCAGAATACCAACGCGGGCGCCAGAGAGACTCAAGGCCATTGCGAGATTTGCAGTGACCGTAGACTTGCCTACACCGCCCTTACCGCTGGCCACACCCACAATGTGGGAGACTTCGCTCAAGAAGTTGGGCTGCGCTTCTGCAGCAGGAGCGTCACCTACGCGGCCCTGGCTGGATGTAAGCGTCACATCCACCTGAGTTGCGCCCAGGCTCTTCACGATAGCGATGCATTGGTCCTTGAACTTGTCGCGAATGGGGCATGCAGGGGTCGTGAGTTTCAAATCGAAAGACACATGAGTATCTTCGATTTTCAGGTTCTGCACAAAACCAAGTTCCACAATGTTCTTGTGGAGATCCGGGTCTTGAACCGCCTGCAGGGCACGCAAAATATTTTCTTCATTCAATTGCATAATTACCTAAACCTTATGCCAACATAAATGTATAAAATTCCATTCACTTTAAATGCAAAATCTAATATAACTATTGTCAGCGCTCCCCCATGGCAACCTCATAGAAGAAACAACCCCACAAAAGAAGTCCGCAAGAAGGGAAAGCTATGGTCGTGCATTCTCCTTTTTATAAATAATCACTTTTGCTCTCTTCCCACTAAATTTTAACTACATTTTGTCAACTTAGAATTCAGCTAAAGAGTATGAGATTTTACAACATTCATCTTTTTCCCATCATCATTTCTCTCCTATCGTGCTTTTTATTTGAATCCTGTGTATGGAGCGAAAACGATGGAGACTCACTTTCAGCAACGCTAGAAAATGGATCAGAAATTCAATACCTCCCCATAGATGATTCCGAATATCCCTATGCAGGAATTCCTCGAGTGGTTATTGAAACCGAAAATTTCAAAGAGATTCGAAACAAGGAAACCGAGATTCCTGCAAAAATGCAAATATGGGGAGAAAAGAAGCCTGAAAGTCGAGTATACAATTTAACCATTCGAGGAAGAGGAAACTCTAGTTTCCACGCAATGCCCAAATATAGTCTCAAGCTTTCCTTCCCCGAAAAAGAAAAATTCTTTCATATGCCCAAGGATAAAAAGTGGGCCTTGATTTCTTATTTTGCCGACAAAACCTTGATTAGAAATTATTTCATCACTAAACTTGACAGCGCCTTAGGCAGCGATTATTCACCCAGAATACATTTTGTAGAAGTTTACTTAAACCGAGTCTACATGGGTATTTATGGTTTTTGTGAGACACTTAAAATTTCAAAGAATCGAATAGATATTTCTGAGGATTCAGCCTTCTTTTTTGAAAAAACAACACATGTCAAAAAGCAAAAGCCTCACATTATAACAAAAGAAGGGAACCAATTTGAAATAAAGCATCCCAAAGAAAACATCGACTCTATAAACAACATACTTTTACAACATTTAGATTCTCTTGAGGCTATTATCTATCATAGTGAATTTTCCGAAAAAGAGCCTTTTTCAAAATGGATTGATACAGACTGCTTTTACCGCTATTATTGGCTTACTGAATTTTCAAAAAATGCAGACGGAAGATTCAATAGAAGTACATATATGACATGGCAAATGAACAACCCTATAAAAATGACTCCTGTTTGGGATTTTGACTTAACATTTGGGTCAAGTATTGAGGGACAGCCTAAAAAAAATCCAAGCGAGTGGTTTATAAAAAATGCCAACATGTACTGGCGATTATTTAGTGACAAAAAAATTTGGGAAGGAGCAAAAAAATACTGGCAAAACAATAAAAATGTATTCTACAACGAAATCGAGCAATTAGATTCCATAGCAAATGTACTGCGTGCACCAGAAAAAAACGAACAAAGGAAATGGTCTACTCTAGGTAACGACGAATTTTGGTCATACAAAGAAAGCTATAGTACATACGACGAAGCTGTAGATTCCTTGAAATCCTGGGCAAAGCAGCGATACCAATGGATAGATAACAATCTATAGATGCTTAGCGTTTACACCGCCGTAGGACGCACCAAATATAAGCCGGCAGCACAGGCAGCAAGGCCCACTACAAAACTGGCCAGCGCATAAACCACAAACATTCCCACCTTGCCACTCTGAAGGAGCGCGATGTTCTCATTTGCAAAAGTGCTAAAGGTGGTGAAGCCGCCGCAAAATCCCGTAATCAAGAAGAGCTTCAGATTCGGAGAAAGTCCGCCGCACTTCATAAAGAGGCCGGAGAAAATTCCAATGAGAAGGCAGCCGCAAACATTTGCAACGAGCGTAGGCCACGGAAAACCCGCCGCCTTTGGAATCACGAGGGAAAGAAGGTAGCGAAGAAGGCTACCCACCGCACCGCCTAACGCAACAAACAAGACACTCATCAGGCCTCACTCGAAGTTAAAGAGAACTTGGGCATGCGAAGAAGATGGGTCATACAAGGGGGCCATTCCTCTTCGTAGTGGCTCACGAGAATAATAGTTGTTTCGCCGGCCAAGAGTTCCAGCAGGTGGAAAATCTTTTCCCGATATTCACCTTTGAGTCCCTGGGTGGGCTCATCCAGCAGAAGCACTTTTGGCGGGCGGATGGCGGCGCGGGCCATAAGGATGAGGCGTTTGTCGATGGGAGAAAGTTTGCGGAACCGCGCCGCCGGGTCGTCAAAACCGAGATAGCGGAGCCATTCCCGCGCCTTGGCTTTCTCTTCCCAAGTGGTGTTTTCCGCCTTGCAGAGGCCCGTAGTGAAGCCCGTGCAGAGGACCTCGCAGAGGTCCAAATCTTCGCGGTACTGGAGGGCTAGTTCCGGAGAGAAGAATCCCAATTTTGCCTTATGGTCCCACACATTGAGGCCATGACCCGGACGTTCGCCCAAGAGGGTGATGTCGTTGCCGTAGATTTGCGGATGGTCGGCAGTGAGAAGCCCGAGAAGCGTGCTTTTGCCGGCACCATTCTCCCCCATGACCGCCCAATGTTCGCCCTTGCGCACGGTCCAGCTGAGATTTTTGAGGACGTCGGTGTCGCCGAAACGAACATTCACGTTTTTGAGGTCAAAGAGGATTTCTGCAGAAGCGTCGCGGGCAGTTTTATCGCAAGATGTTACTTCGCGGGCACCTTTCAAAGGCACGATTTCGTAATCCTTCAGCTCTGCCTTGGTGAATTTGGGTTTGGCGGTGGTTGCGGGGAGAGCGCCTTCGTAGGTGGAGAAGGTTTTGTTGGCGTAGACGAATGCGGGGATTTCCGGAATGAGTTCGTCTTCGCGGGCGAGGCGCACCACGATGTTCACGCTGGATTTTTTCGTGAGGTCCAGCACGCAGTTGGCCAGATGATTGCGGTATTCCGGATCAAGGCCGCCAAACAAATCGTTGAAGTAAATCCATTCAGGCGTTTCCATCCAGAGTCTCGCGAGAAGAACGCGGCGGAGTTCGCCGTTGGAGAGGCTCAGCAGTTTCCGGTCCAGAATGCCTTCGCTCAAATCCGCGATGCGGAGGGCTTCCTCCAGTTTATCGGGATTGGTCTGCGGGAAGGGCACGTCGTCCACATAGCGGTCCGTCTGGAGGAAGAACTTCTTGTTCAAAAGGAGATTCCGCACCAGCGGGGCTTCGGCATCGTGCAGGCTGATGAATCGCTGTTGCCAGAAGGGAGCCAGCGCCTGCTGGATTTTCCGCTGCATGGCTTCGCTCATGGTGGAGACATTTTCACGCTGGACTAGAAAATGGGATATGACCCTGTCCAGGTCCTCCCCTTCCGCACTAAAAATCTGGACCTGAGGGAACTTTTCAATCAAAGCCTCAAAACGACCGAAATTCATAATCAAACCTTAGCAAATTAAAAGAGCATGGGAATGAACCCATCGATGCAAAGCACGGTGCAGCAAGAGACAATTGCCGCAATCACGAGACCGCCACCAAAACAGGCGGCAATCACCGTTGTGACGAGGGCGAGAATTCCCGAAAGTCTGGATTCCGTGGCATAGAAAATGGAGGGCACCGTCATGGCCGCCAAAACCGTGTAGGGAATGTACGCCAAAAAAGATTTGAGGAATGGGCTTTGCAGTTGCTTCTTCATGAGCACAAAAGGCACTGCGCGAAGCACGTAAGTCACGCCGGTCATCACCAATAAAAAGCAGAAATAGTCTCTCAAGTTCATTCGTCATCCTCCACTTTCACGGGGAAGAAGTAGGCCGCAATGAGTGACGCCACCACAGAACAGATGATGATGGCAAAGCCGAAGGTAACTTTATTCAAGACCGGTGCGTACTTGAAGGCAAAACTGAGGGCCACAGCAATAAGGACCGCGATGAGCGTGGGACGATGTTCCTTCATGGGCGGCACGAAGATAGCGATGAACATGCCGTAGAGAGCGACGCCCAATGCATTGGTCACAAAGGCCGGGAGGATTTCGCCGCAGATGGCGCCGGTCATGGTGCCGCCTGTCCAGCCGATGTAGGGAAGCGTACAGAGGCCGAGGAAATAGAGCGGGCGAATGCGACCCTTGCGGCTCATGGAAACGGCGTAGATTTCATCCGTGATGCCCATGGCAAGAAGGAGGCGTTTGGCCATCCCGAAAGAAGGCTTCACCTTTTGCGAAAGGGAAATGGCCATGAGGGAATAACGAAGATTGATGAAGAAGGTGGCGATGGCCATCTCGATAAGAGTGCCCGCGGCATCATTCATGATTTGGAGCCCGGCGAACTGACCAGCAGAAGTGATGTTTGTGGCGGAGATGAGCGTCACCCAAATCCAGGAGAGGAATTTGGAACCTGCAATACCAAAAGAGAAGGAGACGGCGAAGTAACCGATTCCTATAGGGAGACCATCTCTTAAGCCTTTCAAATAAACCACGGGGCCAAATATAGAAAAGCCCGCAGGCGTTTTGCCCACGAGCTTTAAATTTCAATAACGCGCTTTGTTGACTGGCGCTGATTAGCGCACGTTGACGCGGTTCACCTGATTGTTCACGCGGACCACATAGCTGCCGGCCTTTGCAAGGTCAACACGTGTGGTGCCGTTTTCAACAATGCCCTGAGCAACCATGCGGCCACTCATATCGAACACGGCAATCTTTGCGCCCATCTTGGCACCGCTGATTTCAAGTGTGCGGCCAGAGACCATCACCTGGAAGTTTGCGATAGCGCGATGGTTGATGCCGGTCTTCTCGGTATATTCAGCCGTGTAAACGCCGTTCTTTTCGACCCACTTGCTGAAGGTGTAGGCCACGCCAGATTCATCATAATCTGCAGGACGTACGCCAGCAAGCGTTCTCTCGATGGCATTCACCACGTCTTCATCGTAGAGCACAGAAATCACACCAGATTCGTCACGAGTGATGTAACGCAAATCCTTCTGGAACATCGGATAGAGAACCTTCTTACCAACATCCTTCTTCGTGATTTCCTTTGTGCGTTCACCGATAAAGCCTTCGTCTGCATACCAGCCCATGAACATCCAATCCTTGCCACCCTTGATGCTTGCCGTGGGAAGCACGGTGCCGACACCATAAGTGTAAGTCTTGATTTCCTTGGACAGTTGAGCGGCCTTAGGCATCACGTAAACAATCTTGTATTCGCGACCTGTGGGCTTGAATACCGGCGTCACCTTGCCTGTTTCCATATCGTATTCATACTTCTCGAACTCATAAGAATACTTGGAATCGGCAGGCTTTGTAGGATCCTTAATGCCAGCCTCACGGATGGCGTCTGTCACCTTGTTGTCCACGCTATCTTTGGAATCGTTGTTGTCGATAACCACTGTAATGGTGGTGTCGGCAATTTCGACATCCAGTTCCTTCGTGAAGAACGGATAGATGGTGGTGTCGCCGTAGACGTCAGCGCCGATGGTCTTGATGGTATCGCCGCGGCCGTCTTCGTTATCGAACCAGCCCTGGAATTCCCAAGTGGAGTCAACCTTGCCCGTCTTGGAGTCAACAACGTTGGCCGTCGGCAGGATGGTTTCCTCGCCATACTTGTGTGCAACGGTGGTGTCGCCAGTCTTCGGGTCAACTGTGCAACCGTTGGAGTTCGTGCAATCCAGCTTGATGCTATCCGGCAGATTGATGACAACATCGTAGGTGATGGCGGTAGAATCGAAGATTGCTTCGCAGAGGTACTTGTCTTCCTTCAGTTCGCATTCGTATTCACCACTATAGGTGTATTCATACGGTTCCTTCACGTAGGTTTCCGGATTCGGCTTGATAGGAGGCTCGCTGTTTTCAGCAGCTTCCTTCACCTTAGCCTCGATGCTATCCTTCGTGTCGTTGTTGTCGATGACCACAGGAATTGTGGTAGAATCGCCAATCACGACTTCAATAGTCTTTTCGAAGAACGGATAGATGACTACAGGATCTGTTTCGTCAGCATCAATCTTCGTCACCTTAGGTTCAATGCCGTCCTCATTTTCAAACCAGCCCTGGAAATGCCATGTTGTGTCAACTGCACCGGTAGTCACATCCACAATCACAGCACCCGGCAGCGGAGAGGTTTCTTCGCCATAGGTGTGATCGATGGACTTGCCATCTTCAGTGCAGTTTTCAGCGCCAGTTGCGCCTTCGGTGCAAACCAGCTGTACAGAATCAGCCAGAACAACGGTAACAACAGGACTGATGGTGAATACACCATTCGTGAAGCTTACAGCGTAGTTGCCCTGAATTGCGTCACCGCTAGCAGTAATCACGTACTTGCCAGCAGTTTCGCCAGTGGCACGGGCGAGCGTGTATTCGACCTTGTCGTCACCGATAGTTCCCGTCACCGTTGCAGTGAGAGTCGGATCAGCCATGCCAAACACCTTCTGGTTGTCGTTGGCAACGACGACCACGGCGGCTCTATTGATAATGAGCTTGGCAGTCGTGGTAGCGGCTTCCGTGTAGTTCGGGTTCGTGCCCTTCACGTTGATGATGTACTCGCCTGCGGCAGTCTTTGTGAGACTTGTGAGGTCCGCAGTCCATTCAGCGTCGCCAGCAAACTGGTACTGGAACGTGGTGGTGCCAGACTTTGCCGTAGATGTGGCGGTATAGCCGTTGTAATGGGCAGTTCCATCATAGGTGATGGCCGTGTCCGCAAGGGCGATGAAGAACTCGCCAGCAGCCTGGATGGTAAGTTTACCTGCCATCGTAGTAATAGTGTAGTTCTTGGTCACATCATCTGCGCCAGACATAATCTTCACAGCGGAGACAGCGGTGATTTCGCCGTCATAATCGCCAACTTCAGTACCCTTGGCAGAATACGTCACATTGTGGGTATGGCCATCGACGAGACCGTCCGCGGTCACTTCCGTCAACTCAATTTCAGAACCTGTGTAGTCCTCCGTGGCGGTTTCGCCGGTGAAGGAGACTTCGCGCTTCTTGATAGTGAAATTGGCCGGAACGACAGACACGTCATAGTTGTTGTTTTTGGTGTAAGTCGCAGTGAGTTCATCCTGATGAACTGCGGCTCTCTCATCCGTGCCGACGCGGACATAGGCGATAGTGCCGAGGTCGGCGTCATTCACGAGACCTTCCACCTTGCCAGTGAAGGTAGGATCGACATCGCCGTAGGTCTTGCTTGCAGCGGTGACGGTAATCTTGGCAGCCTTCTTCGCGATGGTGAAGTCCTGGGTGGCCTCGCCGCCAACATAGTTCGCGGTCTCCGCGACAGCGGCCTTCACGGTGTATTCGCCAGCATCCGTCGGAACAGTTGCGCTCCAGCTGTTGGCGTCCTTCACGCTGTATGTGATGGAGGGTTCGCCTTCAGCCTTGAAAGTTGCAGAAGTCGTCGGGACCTTGGCGGTTTCTCCGTAGGTCCAGTCTTCGATTGCAACAGTCACGTCGTTGATGTTCGCCTGGGCCATGCCGAACTTGAACGTATTCGTCGCGGTGGCGTAGTTCGCCTTTTCGGCCTTGACGGTAACGGTCACGGTATCAGCGTCAGTGAGGCTCGGGACGGTCGCGGACCAGGTCGTGCCATCGTCAACGCTGTACGTGATGGTTGCGCCAGCGACGTCCGTCTTCGCGGCGGTTGCCTGCTGGGCTGAACCCGTGTAGGTGTACCACTGGTCGATTGCGGTGATAGTGATGGTGGCAGGCAGGATCTCGAAGTCCTGCGTGGCTTCGCCGCCAACATAGTTCGCGGTCTCTGCGACAGTAGCCTTCACGGTGTATTCGCCAGCATCCGTCGGAACAGTTGCGCTCCAGCTGTTGGCGTCCTTCACGCTGTATGTGATGGAGGGTTCGCCTTCAGCCTTGAAAGTTGCAGAAGTCGTCGGGACCTTGGCGGTTTCTCCGTAGGTCCAGTCTTCGATTGCAACAGTCACGTCGTTGATGTTCGCCTGGGCCATGCCGAACTTGAACGTATTCGTCGCGGTGGCGTAGTTCGCCTTTTCGGCCTTGACGGTAACGGTCACGGTATCAGCGTCAGTGAGGCTCGGGACGGTCGCGGACCAGGTCGTGCCATCGTCAACGCTGTACGTGATGGTTGCGCCAGCGACGTCCGTCTTCGCGGCGGTTGCCTGCTGGGCTGAACCCGTGTAGGTGTACCACTGGTCGATTGCGGTGATAGTGATGGTCGCGGGAGTGATGCTGAACGTCGTCGTATTGGCTTCAGGAAGCTTGTAGTTCGTGCTGCTGAGAGCCGTGGCAGTAGCAACGTAGTCCGTGCCGACATCGGTCTTGGCGCCAGAAGCATCAACTGTCACTGTCACAGTCTCGCCGTCGACCACGTTGCCCGCGGTCGCTGCGGGGAGATGGGCGTCGCCATTGTACACGAACGTGGTTGAATCCCAGCTCAAGGTCACTTCGCGGGCAGTCACCTCGCTGTAGCCGTCCGTAACGGTAAAGGTCGCAGTGAAGTTGTTGTCGTTGTTCACGAACGAATCCTTGGTCAGGCCCATCATCACCTTGTCGACGTTCTTCGTCGTGGCGGAGGCAAACTTACCATCAACAAGTGCGACGCTCTTGACGTCGTAGAGGGTTTCCTCGGTCATCGCGGTGAAACCTTCAACTGCATGGTCTTTGCCGTCGTAAGTCGTAGAGCCACTATTGCCGCTGACTGCGACTTCAATCGCCTTCTTTGCAATAGCCACAGTATAGCTGTCCTCGACCGGCTGATAGTTGCTATTCACGGCCTTCACCTTCACTTCAACAGTATCAGCGTCAGTGAATGTCGGGACAGTCGTACTCCAGTCGCCTTCGCCAACCTTGTAACTAACTGTCGTACCAGTCGTAGCGCTCGGAGTCACCGTACCACTATGAGCAACGCCGTCATAGGTGCCGGCATAGCCAGCAACAACGAGCGTCATCGTAGCCGGGGCAATCGTAAAATCCTGGGTGGCTTCGCCGCCAACGTAGTTCGCGGTCTCGGCGACAGTGGCCTTCACGGTGTATTCGCCGGCATCCGTCGGGACTTCCGTGCTCCAGCTGTCGGCACCCTTCACGCTGTACGTGACGGAGGGTTCGCCCTCAGCCTTGAAGGTGGCGGAGGTCATCGGAGCCTTGGCGGTTTCGCCGTAAGTCCAGCCCGTAATGCCCACAGTTACGTTGTTGGTCTTTGCCTTGGCAACTCCGAGACGATAGGTCTTGTTAACTGGAGTATAATTTTCCTTAGTGGCATTCACCTCAACAACTATGGTATCAGCATCCGTAAGTTGTGGAGGAATCGTTCCAGTCGATGTTGCATAGCTATAAATGATGGTCACACCATCTACGTCTGCAGTAACTGCAACGCCATGGGCAGAACCATCGTAATCATACAACTGATCAGGAGCGGTGATATTGATAACCGCTTCACCAATAGTGAAGTCCTTAGTGGCTTCGCCGCCAACATAGTTGTCGGTTCCGGCAACAGTAGCCTTAATGGTATATTCGCCGGCAGCTGATGGTTTAGTTTCGTTCCAAACATCAGCACCCTTCACGCTGTAAGTGTAGGCAGCTTCCTCACCAAAGTCAGCCGTAAAGCTAGGAATAGCCGGAGTCGTACCATAACCCCAGTTATTGATGGATACCGTCACGTTGTTGGTCATAGCCTTCGTGATGGTGAAATCCGCAGTCATATATTCGACATTGTAGTTACCCTGTTCGGCATCACCGCTCGGAGTAATCGTGTACTTGCCCACATCCGCACCAGGGGCACGGGAAACGCTATAACTGATGACACTAGCTGCATCGCCATTTTTAAGACCAGTTACTTCGGCCGTCAATGTAGGCTCTTCAGCGCCATAAGTCTTTCCGTTAGCAACGGCGATAACTGTAGCCGTAGCCCTCGCGATGGTAAAGTCCTTGGTGGCCTCGCCGCCAACATAGTTCGCGGTCTCCGCGACAGCGGCCTTCACGGTGTATTCGCCAGCATCCGTCGGAACAGTTGCGCTCCAGCTGTTGGCGTCCTTCACGCTGTATGTGATGGAGGGTTCGCCTTCAGCCTTGAAAGTTGCAGAAGTCGTCGGGACCTTGGCGGTTTCTCCGTAGGTCCAGTCTTCGATTGCAACAGTCACGTCGTTGATGTTCGCCTGGGCCATGCCGAACTTGAACGTATTCGTCGCGGTGGCGTAGTTCGCCTTTTCGGCCTTGACGGTAACGGTCACGGTATCAGCGTCAGTGAGGCTCGGGACGGTCGCGGACCAGGTCGTGCCATCGTCAACGCTGTACGTGATGGTTGCGCCAGCGACGTCCGTCTTCGCGGCGGTTGCCTGCTGGGCTGAACCCGTGTAGGTGTACCACTGGTCGATTGCGGTGATAGTGATGGTGGCAGGCAGGATCTCGAAGTCCTGCGTGGCTTCGCCGCCAACATAGTTCGCGGTCTCTGCGACAGTAGCCTTCACGGTGTATTCGCCAGCATCCGTCGGAACAGTTGCGCTCCAGCTGTTGGCGTCCTTCACGCTGTATGTGATGGAGGGTTCGCCTTCAGCCTTGAAAGTTGCAGAAGTCGTCGGGACCTTGGCGGTTTCTCCGTAGGTCCAGTCTTCGATTGCAACAGTCACGTCGTTGATGTTCGCCTGGGCCATGCCGAACTTGAACGTATTCGTCGCGGTGGCGTAGTTCGCCTTTTCGGCCTTGACGGTAACGGTCACGGTATCAGCGTCAGTGAGGCTCGGGACGGTCGCGGACCAGGTCGTGCCATCGTCAACGCTGTACGTGATGGTTGCGCCAGCGACGTCCGTCTTCGCGGCGGTTGCCTGCTGGGCTGAACCCGTGTAGGTGTACCACTGGTCGATTGCGGTGATAGTGATGGTCGCGGGAGTGATGCTGAACGTCGTCGTATTGGCTTCAGGAAGCTTGTAGTTCGTGCTGCTGAGAGCCGTGGCAGTAGCAACGTAGTCCGTGCCGACATCGGTCTTGGCGCCAGAAGCGTCAACTGTCACAGTCACGGTTTCGCCGTCGACCACGTTGCCCGCGGTCGCAGTCGGGATATGGGAGTTTCCGTCATACACGAATGTGGTCGGATCCCAGCTCAAGGTCACTTCGCGGGCGGTAACGACGAGCGAGTAGTCATCCTCGGCCTGGGCGTAGTTCGTCTTGTTCGCGCGGACCTTGATGGTCTTGCTGCCCACATCCTTGATGGTCGGGACGGTCGCGGACCAGGTCGTGCCATTGTCAGTGCTGTATTCGACGGTTGCATCGGTCACGACAGTCTCGCCGTACTTCACCACGGCGGCGGCTCCATGGCTTGCGCCATCATAAACATTCTCGTAGTCCTCGCCGGCGACAGTGAGTGTCGCGGGAGTGATGGTAAGCGTTGCAGAATTTGTAGCAGTATTGCTGTAGTTCGGGTTCGTGGCACGCACATTCACAGTGTAGACGCCGGCGTCAACCTTCGTGAGACTAGAGATATCGCTCACCCAGGTCTCACCATCGCCTTCAAACTGGTACTCAATAGTAGAGGTGCCCGTCACAGTGGTGGAAGTTGCGCTAACCGTAGCGGCAGCAGTCAAAGCTTTGCTGTTTCCATCATAGTCATAGGCAGCATTACTTAAAGCAACAGTGAGGTCCGTGGCAGGTTTAATGGTCAAATAACCTGCTGTGAAGTGCTGATAATAGTTGTCTGTTACATCATTACCCTCAGCATCTGTTATCTGAAGTCCCTCCCCAGCAGCTGTCGGCATGGCGATGTATGCAGAAGATTTAACCTCTGTGGCTTTATTAGAATAACTGACGTTATGCTTATGACCTGTGACAAGACCTTCCACAATCAAATCCGTCAGTTCAATTTCAGAGCCAGTATAGGTTTTCGTAGCAGATTCACCAGTAAAGTGCGCTGTGGGCTTGCCTATTTTATAAGTTTTTTCGACACTTCCAGTATAGTTGTCCTTGCCAGTCACGGTGACCTTGTAGTCGCCAGCATTGGTGAAACCGTCATTATCCCAAGCCACAGTGTAGTCCGTATTGAGCTCCAGAGTCTTCGTGTCGTCGTTTGCGTCCTTCACGGTGACGGTCGGGGTCTGTTTCGTGCCGTTGTATGTAACATTATCGCTCAGGGTCACGGTGAACGCAGCAGCAGTCACTTCAAGGGTACCCACAGTAGCAGAGACCGTGTAGTTGGACTCCTTGGCGGTACCCCAGGTGATTTCATAGGTATTGTCAGTGGATCCCACAATCGTCTGGGAGCCGGTAGCCGCAATGGTCGCCGTTTCACTACCCACGAGGCCAGAAACAATGGAGGCACCAGCAGTCAATGCTTCACCGTTATACGCACGGGAGGCGGACTCCGTCTTTACATTCAACGTAGCCTTGTTCACCGTCAAGGTACCCTTCACGCTTTCGCCGAAGGTGTAACAGCTAGTCACATCAGTGATGCCGTTCATCACCTTGTAAGATTTGACAACGTTGTCTGCAGAGCCAGCATTCGTAATGGTTCCCTCGACAGTGGCGCTCAGTTCATCGCCAGTCAGGACAACGCCATCCGTGAAGGTATAGGTGCTATTCGTGAGAGCCGTTCCATTATAGACTTTTTCGTCGCTTGCAGCAGTAATGACAATGGGTGTGGCGATGGGGTTGATGGTCAACTGGCCATCCGTCACCTTGAAGGTCACCTTGCTGAAGTTTGCATTCTTGTTGGAGAAGTTGGCAACAGCGAGACCCATATCGTAAGTTCCGGTCACCATTCCGCTTGCCTTTGCAGTACCCGTAAACTCGAAGTCGCTAGTGGTGTAAAGCGCATTATCCGCAGAGAAGTCGTAGCCCGTGACTTCCTGAATTCCGCCATTGTAGTTCACCGTAGATTTGTGGCCCGTGATGGTCACGACGACTTCATCGGCTTCGGAAATGGTCTGGTAGCCATCCGTAATGTCAAAGGTCGCCTCAATGTTTGTGTCATCATAAGAGAACATGGCGGCAGTGAGTCCCATGTTTGCAGTACCAACAGTCGTCTGTTTGGCTTCCGCCGTGCCGCTGAATGTGACCTTGTTGGCATCGTACAAGCCACTTTCGCTGGTCGCAGTATATCCGCTGACGCTATGTTCTTCGCCATCGTACTTGACGGTGGAAGAGGAGCCCACGACCTTCACAGTCATGGCAGCCTTGTTGATGGTAAGCGTTGCAGAGCCTTCAGCCGTATTGCTGTAGTTCGGGTTCGTCGCCTTCACGTTCACAGTGTAGGTGCCGGCGGCAACCTTCGTGAGGCTCGCGAGGTCGCTCACCCAAACGGACTTATCAAAAGAATACTCGACGACGGTCGTTCCCGACACGGCATTCGTCGTCGCGGCAGTCGACAACGCATGAGCAGCCGCATCGTAAGTGAACGTTGCACCGTCAAACTTAGAAATAGCCAAATCTGCAGCCTGATTGATGGTCACCGTAGAGGAGCCCTTCACATCGGCGTAGCCCGTCTGGCTCGCCTTATAGTAAACCGTATAAGCACCGGCTTCCGTATAGGTGATTGCATCGCCATAAGTGCCGTCCGCAGCCGTGCTGTATGTTACCGTTGCGCCCGCAGGAGCGGTAACAGTAATGCCGTGAGGCTCGCCATCGTAAGTTCCCGTGAAGGCCGTCGCCTGTACATCCATATTCCACTTAGCATACAGCGTGTACGTCTTGGCAGGCATGGTGGCAGGAATCGTCACGGCGTCACCGGAAAGTTCCTCGTTTTCAAACCAGCCGGCGAACGTGTAGCCCGTCTTTGTGGGATTAGCGCGAGTTGCAATTTCGGAGCCGTATTCCTGAGTAATCGGACTTGCGCCTGTTCCAAGCGTACCGCCATTGGGTTCCAGTGTGATAGTGAAGCTCTTCACGAGCCATACGGCGTAAATCGTCACGCCCTCGGTGCTATTCATGGTGCCGAGATTTTCAGCAGCGGCAGTAGCATCGGACGTAAGAGCCCAGCCCTTGAATGCGTAGCCTTCGCGAGTGGGTTCCGTAATGTCCGTAGCGGTAATCGTGGCATCATAGGCAACCTGCTTCGTCGCTGTCGTCACGCCCTCGCCAAATTCACCGCCATTGGCATTGAATGTAGCCGTGTAGCTATTGGCAGTCCACTTAGCATACAGAGTGTATGTCTTGGCAGGCATGGTGGCAGGAATCGTCACGGCGTCACCGGAAAGTTCCTCGTTTTCAAACCAGCCGGCGAACGTGTAGCCCGTCTTTGTGGGATTAGCGCGAGTTGCAATTTCGGAGCCGTATTCCTGAGTAATCGGACTTGCGCCTGTTCCAAGCGTACCGCCATTGGGTTCCAGTGTGATAGTGAAGCTCTTCACGAGCCATACGGCGTAAATCGTCACGCCCTCGGTGCTATTCATGGTGCCGAGATTTTCAGCAGCGGCAGTAGCATCGGACGTAAGAGCCCAGCCCTTGAATGCGTAGCCTTCGCGAGTGGGTTCCGTAATGTCCGTAGCGGTAATCGCGGCATCATAATCCACAGACTTGGTCGTCACAGCGCCCTCGCCAAATTCACCACCATTGGCATCGAACGTGGCCGTGTAGCTATTGACAGTCCACTTGGCATAGAGCACCACATCTCCGGTGCTACCCTGGGCAATCGTTGTGGTTGCAGCAGTTTCCAGTTCCTCATCGCTGAACCAGCCATCGAACGTGTAACCCGTTTTTGTCGGGTCTGCAATGGTGAATGTTTCGCTTTCAATGGTATATTTTGCAGGGTTGACAGCGGCATTGGTACCACCATCCAAATTATAGGTGATGCTGTACTCAATGGGGTCGCCCCACTTTGCATAGACCGTGTAGGCGCCCGTCTTGGAGCCAGCAGTAAATCCGGTCACCTTTGTCGTAAAATCGCTTTCCTCATACCAGCCATCAAATCCGTAGCCGACCTTGTTAGGTTCCTGGAACGTCACTGCCGTTTCAACAGTGTAAGTGGCAGGGTTGTTGGTATTGTTGATACCACCATCCATTTCGTAGGTGATGGTATAGGTTTCCACCGTCCACATGGCATAAAGCGTCGTGGCAGCCGTAACAGTATTTGTGCTGAAGTCCCATGTAGTGCCGGTTCCGTCTTGCTTCGTGTTCCAGCCATTGAAGGAATAGCCCGTTGCCGAAGGAGCTGTAGGAGCCGTAGCCTTTTCGCCATCGAGAACATTCTGGGATGCCGGAGCGGTTCCATGGCCATTGGCATTGAAAGTCACTGTGAAAAGTTGCATCCACACCGGATACAACGTAACATCGGCATCATCGGTATAAGAGCCGCCGAGAGCAAATGCCTGCTCACCGCCATCTGTTCTTGCCCAGCCCACCTGTTCGTAACCCGAACGAGTGAACTTGTCTGTACTCAAAGTGAAGGCATCGCCATAAGTCTTGGTGCCAGCAGGAATGGAACCCGTGCCATTTGCACCCTTGTTATAGGTAATGATGTATGTCGAAGGCGAATAGGTAACAATTACATTGATATCGCTCGTGCCCATGATTCCAGAAACAACAGTTTTGTCGGGAGTATAGCCCGTTACTTCAGGGGTAGTTATGCTATATGTTTCACCCGGCTTCTTGCTTGTGGTAGTGGTATCCGTCTTAGATCCGTCCGAATACGTATAGATAACAGTCACTGTATGCCGCCTAAAACCATTGGGCATTGGGACCCCATCCACAATATCCCATGAATCTCCCAGTTTGTCCATAACAAGAGTAGAAATCAATTCATCAGTAGTTTTCCCAGAATTGGGCTTATCACTAGAACCAGAATTTGTTCCTTGGTTATTACCCATAACCGAAGCATTACTAAGTTTATCCGAATCGAAATAACAACTTTCAACAATCACATAATTATAAGAACAACCAACTATCGCACCACCATCAATCTTACCATCCACAACAACACCGGTACCGTCGTACACACATCTTTCAATCTTCGGCTTACTTGTTGAGCTTTTCGAACTAGCACCTTGCAAAAAGCCTACAATGCCACCCAAATTTGAACGGTCACTATCTATACCTTCAACAGCAACGAGGCTCAGGCAATCAGAAATCGTTCCTCCTCCCATATACCCAGCAACACCTCCAGCATCAGTTCTGAGTTTAGCGTTACTTTGCGTCGACTTAACGGTTCCCGAAACGAGACAGTTAGAAATCGTCCCTGTATTCAAATAGGCGACCAATCCACCCGCATAAATTTTATCTGTAGTGCCTGTGTTCGTTTGAGTTATCGCCACATCCACAGAAACATTTTTTATCGTCGCTCCACTGACATAGCCAAACAGACCCGCATAAGTGGAGTTCGTGTTCAACGTAAACCCGGTAATAGAATACCCGTCACCATCGAAGGTGCCTCTGAAATACTTGTTGTTATCTGTACTCGTTCCTATAGGGGTCAGGCCAGTTGTTTTGGAACAGTCGATGTCCGTGGTAAGCACCACGGTAGCTGCGGCAGCGTAAGGGTTCGTAGTGTTATTTGTTGGGGAAGTTCCTCCATTGACTCGCTTGCCACCATTCACATAACTAGCGAAATTTTTTAAATCTGCGCACGATGTTATCTCGAATTGATTGTTCGCGCTACTCCACGCACCAAACGCCTCGCCCACAAAGGCGAACAGGCACAGGAAAACAATCGCTAACTTCTTGATAGAGAATATGTTACGTTTCATATTTCTTTCTCCTTGCAAGGCACACCAAACCATTTTGTACCAATTACAAAATACAGCATGCCTCGCATACTTTTTTTACGCCCCAAATTTAGAAAAATGCCCAAATTTTCCAAGAAAACGGGTTCCGTTTCATACAATTATGTGACAAAGCGCAAATATTTGGGACAAAACGTCCCTGTACTCCGCACATTGGTAAACTTATCTTTACAATTGTATGCTAGTGCGTTAATTACCCCGTGCCGAATACGCCAATTCCCACATACAAAAAGCCACCCCGAAAGGTGGCTAAATGCAAAGACACGCAAGAGTGGATGTTAAACGTCCGCCTTCAGCATGGCTTCGGCTTCACGGATTTTCTCCTCCGGGACGCCCAACTTGCGCATAACATCGAGCGTCGCCTGCCGACCCTCGGAGCGACCTTCCGAACGCCCCTCAGCACGACCCTCAGCCAAACCTTCGGCACGGGCCTCCTTACGATCCATGGAACGTTCGTATGCGCGATCAGTCATGTTTCTAGCCTCCGTTAGCAGGTAACCCATATCAAAGTTACACAACTTTGCTGCGTTTTGCAAGACTTTTAGGTATGGATCGTCCACTTCCTCAACCAGTTCCTCGTTATTGATGCGGTCAATCGCCCGCAACCAATTGGCGAGCCTACTCTCGTCGGCGTCATATTTCCCTTTCAGGAACTTGTCCACCTCCACTATCGTCAAACGATGCTTGCCAAAAAACAGTTCATTGTCCTGGTTTTTCAGTTGAACGCAATGCCTGTAACTCTTGGAATCCTGATAGGTGTCAAACATCTGGAGGGCAATAAAGTCCATCTGCCGAAGTTCGTAAGCTTCTCCAGGGACCTTGTTTTGCAGAGTGTGACAAGCAGTGTAGAATACCAGGCGGTCCTTGAACTCGCTATCCCCCCTGTGTTGCACCTCAATGACAATGCGGTTTTTATCCTGATTCTCCGCCACAAGATCCGATGTTACCGATTTCACGTAAGGCCCTCCCGGAACCTCTGGGTCCACAAAATCAAGACTGCGAATACAATCGCCCCCTTCCAACTTAAGCACTGCATTCAAAAAGCTGGCCGCCATGGGTTTGTTCCCTAGCGCACCAAAAATCTTTTTGAAGCACGCGTCATTATAGACATACACGTAGCGGTATTTCTCCCTGTATTTATTGATACAGGCGGCCACATCGCCACCACTTGTACGGGTTTCGTGAATATCCTTGAGCATTTCTGCATATTGACTTCTGTTCATTAAGAACCTCCATTGTTGTTTGTTATCAACTTTAGAGCCGATTCCGGCCAGGGCATACCTTGCCTTTCTAGAGTTGAGCGTTTTGAATGCAACAGAAAAGCACCTGAAAATTCAGGTGCTCGCGGAGGTTATAGAACCATCGGGCAGGAATATAGAATAAGGATATTTCTTGTAAAGGGTCGTTATGTAATTTATTTGTAAAAAAAACACCCCGCCTTGAAGGCAGGGTGCAATTTCTCGCGTTGTGCTAAGACAGTACGAACAACTTAATAAACAGAGTCTATTAAGCAGCCTTTACAATCTCGACCACCTTGGCGAATGCTTCAGGGTCGGCAACGGCCATGTCAGCGAGAACCTTGCGGTTCAGGTTGATGTTAGCCTTTGCAAGCTTGTAAATGAACTGGCTGTAGCTGATGCCATGTTCACGAACAGCGGCATTGAGGCGGGTAATCCACAGAGAGCGGAAGGCGCCTTTTCTGTCACGGCGGTGAGCGAAAGCATACTGACCAGCATGGGCAACAGCGGCGATGGCAAGGCGGATATTGCTCTTGCGACGGCCATAGAAGCCCTTAGCGGCCTTGAGGATTTTTTTGCGGCGTTCGCGGGAAGGAACTCTAGATTTTGCGCGTGGCATTCTTACTCTCCTTATGCAACAACAAGCAGACGCTTGACGTGGAACATATCAACCTTCTTAACGAGAGCGCCCTTACGCAGGTTACGCTTACGCTTAGTGGTCATCTTAGCTTGAATGTGGCGCATACCAGCGCGCTTGAACTTGACGTGGCCAGAGCCAGTCAGGCGGAAGCGCTTCTTGGAACCGCTATGTGTTTTCATCTTTGGCATTTTTACCTCGTGGGTTTGTAGTTAAGCCTCACCTGCTGCCATGGGCTCGGTTGCGGGCTTGGGTGCCTGGTCCTGCTGGGAAGCTTGCTTCTTTGCAGAGCCTGCACCGCGTTTCGGACCATAGATGGAAAGCATTGTGTTGCCTTCCACCCGTGAATCCATTTCCAACTCGCCAAACTGGGACAGGTCTTCCTTGGCCCGTTCCATAAGGCGTTTGCCGTAATCCATGTGCGCCATTTCACGCCCACGGAACTGCATAATCAGTTTCACCTTCATTCCATCTTGCAGGAACTCGCATGCCTGCTTGATGCGGTACTGGTAGTCGTTCTCCGCAGTCTTCGGGTGCATCTTGATTTCTTTCAGCTTCACCACGTGCTGCTTGGCCTTGGCCGCCTTCGCCTTCTTGATCTGCTCGAACTTGTACTTGCCGTAGTTGATGATCTTACAGACGGGGGGCTTGGCATTCGGGGAGACTTCCACCAGGTCCAGTCCGGCGTCTTTTGCCATCTGCAGTGCCTTGCTCGTCTCGATGACGAGAGCCTCGCCATCTTCCTTGATGAGTCTAATCGGGGAGATATGAATCTCTTCGTTGATACGGGTCCCATCGCTGGGACGGTTGGGCATGCGGCGATCGCGCGGGTTCGGGAACAAGTAGTTACCTCATTTGATGGTTTGAAAGGTAGACCCGACCACCCGGTCGGGTTACCGTTAAGTGGCGGTAAATTTAGCAACAAAAAAAAGGGTTTCCAACTTCTTTTTCAACGACCCCTTTATAAAAAGGGCTTTTTTTTATACATTTGGCCTAGCTCGCGGCGGTAGCTCAATGGTAGAGCCTTAGCCTTCCAAGCTAATGGTTGCCGGTTCGATCCCGGTCCGCCGCTCTAAGACCCTTCTACGGAAGGGTCTTTTTTATTCGCGGGGCTTTTTATTTCAGCAAAAACGGCTTTACATTCCCAATTTTTAGAATTGACGGAATACTGGGCATACGGATTGCCTCCCCCGCAACACCTTTTTGCACAACCCTGCCGTTCACGTCGAATACAAAATACTTCTCCCCACGCAGATATTCTGGGATGTGCGCCACCCGGTTTTCAAAGATGACACCAATATTAACACGCTTTACTCTCCGTAAGGATGCAGAAGTTTCAGCACAAGTTTCTTGAATCAATTGTGAGATTTGACGAGTGTTAGCACCTGGATATTCCGCAACAAAAAAAGCATCTGTATGAACGAAGTCTATTTTACGTTTAACAAGATTGTTTAACGGTTCAACCAACGATGTTGCCAAACTATCTGCTTCCTCGTATGTTAGGCTCAACATACCACATTGCTGCCAATGCAAAAATTCATCTTTAAAAACTTCACCAATATCATGCTTTGTTAGAGAAAGGCTATAAATAAGAAGAATATTCATTCCTGACGGAAGATTGTATCCAGGAGGTATTTCCCTAGAAAGGAATACATTAGAATCTAAAAAGGCCTTTTCCACCATCTCTTTTTCACAATTGTACCCATCCTCAAGAACATAGGTCCATTCATCATTTTGAAAAACAACGGGGCCCACACCAAAAAAAGAATAACTATCGTGCCACCAAAACGTGCTATCTGGAAACCTTATTTCAATCTTAGGATATCTAAGTTCGCATTCTTCAGCCATGGCATACATTGTTAGTAATAAAAAAACAATTATGATTTTTTTCACAAGCAATCACCTTTCTTCTTGCTTTCTTTCGTTAGAGCATATTCTATTTTATCTTTATTCGGGTCAAAATGAACAATTGTCAGATGAGCGTATTGATGTATTACAATTTCGTTAGCATAGAACTGACCGTATAATTCCTTTGCGTTAGTTTGACCCAATATAATCTTGGCATTTGGCGCAATAATTGTACCACCCCAATTAGCGTCAAAAAATATTCTTTTATTCCCATAATAAAAAAGTCTAAATCCTCTTGCCAAACTCTCTAAACCAATTTGATGATAAAGAGAAAAATTTCCGCGCCATATAAACTCTCCTTTAACATGGAGATTTGTTTCATAAAGAGGCTTTGAAAATTTTATTAAACTTCCTGCATCTAACTGCAAGTCCCCGACATAAACGTTTCCTACCGGAAAGTAAACAACACCGCCTAATTCAACCTTCAGCATTCTAAATCGATCGTTGTCGTTAAAAAAACAAGTGTCTCCTGATTGGATAACCAGCACGGAATCGCCCTCTTCAAGAAATATTCTCATTCCTGAATAAAGCACTAAAAGTTCCGCATTTGGCAAATGGTTCCCGTTGACATTTAATTCTACTTTATCGTTAACAACAAAACTGGAAGATACCATATAACTAGGATCCCGGCTTTTGTCTCTCGATTGCCAATTTGCGCTATGTATACCTAGGCAAATACCCGACTCATAGGGAAAAATTCCCAAAGGCAAGGTGTCCACAACTACCGTCACTTCCCAGAGGCTTTCGTTTAAAGAATCTACATCAAGACTTGCGCCTCCCAAATCATAAGCATCAACAATTGGCCTACCAGACTCACCACTTACAAAATATTTTACCCTCGTATTGTAAATGGGTTCGCCTGTTTCGTTATTTATCCTAAGGCGTAGAACCGTCAAATTATCGGAATTAACCTGTTCGTCCATTGTTTCCACTGTTACGGCAAAAACATTACAAACGAACACAACAAAAATAAATGTCTTGACTAATGAAAAATTCATGATTTGCTCTAAAAGATTATTAAGATAAATAATAAAACAAAAAGTACCGCGTCTATGAACATCATCCTATTTATTTCTAAATTTGTGCCTGTTAATTTTTTGCCGTCTCAGGAGGCACCCATGTTCTTTGAACAAGCCATCGCAAATAACCTCCCCGGTTACACCAAGGAATCCGACAGCGCCTACGGCGAGACCCTCGCCCCGCTAGACTACAAAGACGAACTGAAAATCAAGAACGCGGCCATCAAGGAGTTCTGGGAAAAGAACCGCTTGCCCCGCGGTCCACAGCCCGTGATAGCGAGCCCCATGCCGAGGAACTACCGCACCACCAGCAAGCGCCGCGTGGACATGCAGCCCGGAGATTTGCGGTTCAACGAATACGATAGCATCCTAGAGCCGGAAGAACACAATGCGATTTACCGCCTGCTGTTCGATAAACTCATCATGCCGGCCTACAAGCCGCTGGCCTACGCCCTGAACTGGATTATCATCCGCGGCACCTACCAGTATCGCGTGGTGATTTTCAACGTGAAGAAGTTGGACGCAAGCATCGTCCGCAAACTGAAAACCATCGCAGAAGTTTTGCAGCAATGCCCCTACCATGTGACGGCGGCCCACGCCTACCTGGACCAGACGGAAAGCGACTACTATCTGGAATCCAAGCGCCCCACCGAAGGCCTTGGCTTCAAGCAGCTCTTTGGCCCGCGGGAACTTTCCCTCAACCTGGGGCACTTCAGCCTCAAATATCCGGCCACCGGTTTCAGCCAGATTAACGAGAGCCAAATCCACAACCTCATCAAGGCGGCCAGCCGCATGATGGGGCTCGAGAAGACGGACAAGTTCCTGGATTTGTACTGCGGTTACGGGCTATTCAGTTTCGCCCTAGGTGAAGCGGCTAAATCCGTGCTTGGCGTGGAATGGGAAGGCCCGAGCATTGAAAGCGCGAAGAACAGCGCGAAGTTCTTGAAGAAGAACTACCGCTTCATCGCCGGAAAAATCGATGAGGAATTTTTGCAGATGCGGCTCCCGCGGCCAATTCCCGAAGAGTCCGAGCGCATCCTGCTGGACCCGCCGCGAAAGGGAACGGAACCGGGCGTGATTCGCTGCTTGGCGGCCCGCCATCCGGTGCGGGTGCTGCACATCTTCTGCGGCACGGACGAGATTCCCGATGCGATTAAGGAATGGGAGCGGTTTGGGTACCGCGTCAAGGAAGTGCAGCCCATGGACTTGTTCCCGGGCACACCTCATTTGGAAACCCTCATTGCGCTGGAGAGAAAATAGGCGACAATTCACAATTCATAATTCAAAATTCATAATTGATAATTTTGAGATCTAATTAAAAATGAGCGATTGCATACAAAATAATGTTACGGATGTTTCCACACAAAGTCGTGAGAAACTTTGGAACAGAAGTTTTGTCACTATTGCCATCGCAAACTTTTTGCTGTTTTTCAGCTTCTACCAGCTGCTGCCCATTCTGCCTTTATACATCATTGAGAAATTCCAAACCGATAGCGCCACGGCAGGCATCGTCATCTCCATGTACACTGTGGGCGCCCTCGCCTGCAGGCCTTTTGCCGGATTCCTGGTAGACACCCTCAACCGAAAGCCGCTGTACTTCTGGTGCTTTTTTGCATTCACTCTCTGCTTTATCGGATATAAAACTTTAGGCCTCATCCCGCTACTTGCGGTTCTACGGTTTGCCCACGGGCTTTCCTTCGGCATTACCAGCACCGCAAGCAATACGGTGGCCATCGATTCCCTCCCCGCCAGCCGTCGTGGCGAAGGCATCGGCTACTTTGGTGTCAGCGTGAACTTGGCTTTCGCCACGGGCCCCATGACCGGGATGTTCTTGTACGAGGCTCTGGGCGATACCATCGTCTTCGTCTCTGCAATTACTTTGTGTGTAATCGGTCTCATTCTTGTATCCACATTGAAGGTGAAGCCCCGCGAAAAGAAGCCCCACGCTCCCCTTTCCCTCGATAGGTTCTTCCTCACCCGCGCCATTCCCCAATTTGTGAATTTCATCTTCGTCGGTTTCGCCTACGGCCCCGTGACCAACTACATCGCCCTCTATGCAAAAGAACTTGGCTTTGGCGGTAGCGGATGGTTCTACGCCCTCATCGCTGCGGGTCTTATCATCAACCGCGTGACCACGGGGCGGCTTATTGACCGCGGTTACCTTACCCGATTGGTGGGGATTGGCATGACTATCATCGTCTTCGCCTACGTGCTTCTCTACTTCTGCGCATCCATTCCCGTATTCTTCATTTCCGCCTTCCTCATCGGAACAAGCCTGGGTCTCATCTTCCCGGGCTACCAGACCATGTGCGTGAACCTCGCCCGCCACGACCAGCGTGGAACCGCCAACAGCACTTACTTAAGCGGCTGGGATATTGGCATTGGAGCGGGAATCTTTGCCGGCGGCGCCATGGCGGAACACTTCGGGATGCACCGTCCCGTATTCCTCGCCTGTACTGTCGCGCTAGTGATTGCCGATATTATTTACTGGACCTGGACTTCCAGGCACTATCACAAAAATAAGTTGGAAGGCTAACCTTAGCGGCCAAAAACTTCTTCCACCACTTCCTTGGTGTAAGTGTTGGGCTTTGTGCTGTACTTGATCTTATAAAAGGTATCGTTTTCCTTGGCATAAGGAACGAAGGTTGCCTTCAATTTATAAACATCGTAAGTGCCTTCGATGGCAAAACCATCGGGAATTTCCGTCACCTTCAAATGTGCGGTTTCCGGAGCTTCGAATTCAATTTCTGCCCAGGTCACCGCCTTGTTCCCTGCATGCATTTTTGCCCAGCCTTCCGGGTCGTTTTCGTTGGCAGTTTCAATGGCCATATTCCAGGCCGTCACATATCCGTCGCGGACAAGAGCCAACTCCTCACGGAACTCATGGTAAACATCAATATCCACCTCGGCACTTGCGGGGAGCACCAGGGAAAGGAGCAGAAACGCGATGACAGAAACGGATTTGGTAAAGTTCTTGATTTTCATGCCAATCAAAATAATAAAAAACAGGCGTTTCAACCCAACTTTTGTTATATTTGGCACACGCGCACCGCCCAGGTGGTGGAATGGTAGACACTGGGGACTTAAAATCCCTTGGGGGCAACCTCGTGCGGGTTCAAGTCCCGCCCCGGGCATTAAAGCGCTATAAAGAGTGAACTATGATTGAATTTTACCCGAACAGCATCTATTACCCTCGTGAAGCCGTCGAAGAGAAGTTGGCTCGTGGGGAACTGCAAAAAACGGAAGAGCACTTGATGGGTTGGACAGAACGCCATCGTGGCGAAATCTGGGACTGCGCGCGTGACGATGCTGATGAGCCCACCGACGAAATCCTTCTGGACAACTTGCGTGCGCTGCTCCTGTGCAAGGGCTCTTTGCAGCCTGCGGCAGAAATGGGTGACATGATCAAGGAAATCACCAAGGAAATCTGGTACCAGAACGAAAAAAAGCCTGAGGCTCCTGATGAGGTAGCCCAAGAATGGCTGTCCAAGTACTTGGTGAAGTGGCGCGAAGCCCGCATGTTTGAAGCCTTCATTCTCATCGAGAAAAAGGCCGACCAGCTTCTCGCGCTGTTGAAAGGTTAATTTTTGCAATCGTCATTGCGAGGAACGTAGTGACGAAGCAATCTAAGACAAATAAGGCCTGGATTGCCACGCCCTAAAGGGCTCGCAATGACGTGGGAGCCGAGGGTTGCGAGAACAAACTTGTTTAATTTCTGTACCGAGGCGAACCTGTCATGGCGCGTAACGCAATGACGCATAAAGCGCACTCATGACATTCAGTATTTATACCGCCAGCGGATGGGAATCCAGATTTTCGTGGTGCCCGCGGTGCTTCGCGTGTAGCGCCAGAAGCGTTCGATGTGGTCTGCGAGGCGAGTCTTTAAGTCTTCATCGTCTGTGGTGGAAAATGAAATCTCGTCGCAGCGAAAAACGCCCGCGGAATCCAGCGTGAGCATGACGCCCATGGTGACATCGTCCTTCTTTTTCGCACGACGGGCCTGCTTGAAGTGCTCTTGAGACAGCCAGTGGAGTCCAGCGGCGCGGCCCTGGATGTAGGTTTCCAGCTTGGTGAGGTCGCGGCCTGCGGAATTTTCCAGCACATAGATGTCATCCAGAGAGGGCATGGCCATACGGCCCACAAACGTCTTCGATTCGCCCGCGGCTAGTTCCGAGGGAGCGATGATGTTCTCCTGTGGCGAATACCGCGGAAACGTGAAAATGAGGTACAGCAGTATCCCGAAGAAAATCGCAAGCGTGATGATGGGGAGATTTCTGGTGACCATAAATTTCAGAGGTGGCCAGCCACTCTATTCGATGGCTTTAATGCAAAGTTGCAGGCTCCGCCTTCCGTTGTAGTAGTTCCAGGTGGGCTCGAAAATGATGGAAGCGGAATGATTTTTGCCAAGGAGGTTCTTGCACTTGCGAAGTCCAAAAGCAATGGCTGAGAAGGAGGGGCTCCCCGCCTGAGAAATTTCCATCTGCAAATGTCCGCCGCGAAGTTCCCGCAGTTTGTGGACGGTAATGCCAGAAGCTTTGAGCTGCGGATAAGGGAAGTTACCGCCAAAGGGTTCCATACGGTCGAAGTAATCCAGCACCGTGTGGGATTCGTCCACATAGAGTTCGCCGAGAGCGACCTCGATGTCGTAGGCGTGAGATTCTTCCACCGGGGCTTCCCCCGTGAAACCCTGCTCCGCGGCAGATGCCTCAAAACGTTTGCGAAGTTCGTCAATGCGGCTGGCCTCCAGCGAAAAGCCCGCTGCATTGGCGTGGCCACCCCAGCGGTCAAACATGTCGCGGGCTTCAAAGAGGGCCTTGTGCCAGTTGAATCCCGGAACCGCTCGCGCCGAGGCGTGAGCCATTCCGTCCATGATGGAAAGGACCGCCGCCGGACGGGAGAATTCCTGGGCCAGCTTTGCAGACACAATGCCAATCACACCTACGTGCCAGTTTTCACCTGCCACCACCAAGACCTTGGGAATATTTTCTCCATAGACTTGGCGAACCTGCTCCATGGCGGCTTCTGTAATTTCAGCTTCCTTTTCCTTGCGGCGGGAATTCCAGTCCTTCAGTTCTGCAAGCAGATTGGGGGCTTCCTTTTTATCGTCACACAACAAGAGTTTCAGTGCCGGGTCCGGCTTTTCCATACGGCCGGGAGCATTCAGAAGCGGCGCAATCTTGAACATCACATCGATGCCACCCACCGCACTGTGAGGCTTCATCAGCGAGCTATACAGCGCCTGGATTCCAGGCCACTCGCTCTTCTGCAATCGTGCAAGGCCCGACTTGGTAAACACGCGGTTTTCCGGCGTCATCTGGACCAAATCCGCCAGCGTTCCGAGGGCCACCAAATCCAAATATTTTTCGGGAACCGGAATGCTCAACTTTTCAAACAGGGCGCAGATGAATTTGTACGAAACGCCCACGCCGCAAAGTTCCGGATTCAGGTAGGTATCGCCCTCCTGATGGGGGTCCAGAAGTACGTCGCAAGGGGGAAGCCCATCGCCAGAGGGCTGATGATGGTCGATGACCAGCACAGACATTCCCAAAGTTTTCGCATAGGCGATTTCCGCATTGGCGGTAATGCCCGTATCTACGGTAATCACGTAGCGGGCTCCAGCCTCATGCATTTCATCCACTGCCGAATTGGAAAGCCCGTAGCCATCGCCAAAGCGGTTCGGGAGCCGCCATTCCGTTTCCATCCCAATTTCTTGCAAGGCCTTGGTCAGAAGCGTCACGCTGGACATTCCATCCAAATCGTAATCGCCAAAAATGAAAATCTTTTCCCGCTTTTCAAAGACATCCAAAAGCCAGCGAACCGCTTTGTCCATACCGAGAATGCCCCAGGGGGAAAGGATGTCTTCCTTGGAGCATGAGAGCATGCGGTTTGCATCCACCGCATTACGAATACCGCGGGACACGAGGAAGCGTGCCACCAGATGCGGGATTTTCAATTCCTGCGAGAGCGTAGAAGCGATTAAATCTTCCATCACTTGTACCCCTCGAAAAGTTTGATGGCGAGAGACTGAAGGCACATCATGGAGCCCGTGCGGCGGCTTGCAATGCGGGACATTGTCTCTTGCACCGTCACGACAGCGCGCTCCAGGGCCGCGGCATCCACCCGCGGGAAGCGTTCCAAATCTACTGCATTCGTAGTCGCGGGCAAACGGAGCGCCGCGCCCGATTCCTTCCGGAGCAAATCCGCCAAAAGGAAAGACAACACTTCCAGAAAATATCCGGATTCCGCGCGGCCCGCATCCGTAGAATCCGCCATATCCGTTTCTGCAAGTTCACTAAACAACTCGCTGTAATCTCCACTGAGGGATTTTTCCACAAAACTCTTAGCCAGATTGCACCAGGCGGCGGCATGGTCCACATAGTAGAGGGCCTTGCCCGCAGAGCCCACCGCCAAACCAACCACATCATCCGTCACGGAATCTTCATCGCCATCTTCACCAAGAAGCTTGACGGTTTCCTTGCGAACTTCCGCATCAGTGAGAGGCAGCAGATGGAGGGCCAGACAGCGAGAGCGAATGGTCTGCAAAAGCCGTTCCCGGGAAGAGGTGGTCAGAATGAAATAAGTGTTTGGCGGAACTTCTTCCAGCGTTTTCAGGAAGGCGTTGGCCGCGGAATCGTTCATGCGGTCGGCTTCAGCCACAATCACCACCCGAACACGGTCACCCTTCAGTGCAAACGACTTCGTCATGTTGCGGATGAGGTCCACAGAGATTTCTGCGCCGGCGCCAAAGATATCCGTGCGGTAGGGATTCTTGAAAATTTCGTCGATGTAGGCCCGCTTGAAATCCTCCACCGTCTTGGCGGTACTGCCGACAGAGACATCGTCAGAACTGCGGGCGTGAGCTTCCTTGCTTTCCAGAGGGATGACCCAGTTGTCGGTGACGCCTGGGTCTGCCGCCATCTTGCAGCCAAAGCAGCAGCCGCAGGGCCTTAAGTTTTCGTTAGAGCATTGGAGGGCCTTCGCGATTTCGATAGCCAAGGCCTTCTTGCCGATGCCTGCAGGGCCGTCGATGAGGATCGCCTGAGGGAACCGGTTTTCACGGAGCGCAGCCATCAAGCGGATGCGTTGCCGTTCCTGAGAAACAGGTCCATTTAAGCGGTACTCAATCATTTCGTCTTCAACCACTCCAAGGGATCCACGGTCTGGGTCCCTTCACTCACTTGGAAATACAATTTAATTCCATTTAAGCTGGCAATATCGCCCACAACGCCAATTTCTTCGCAATTCTTGACTTCTTTACCTTCCTGAACCTTGATGGAACTCATGTGGCCATACACAGAGTAGGTTCCGCCCTCATGTTCAATGATCACTGATGGACCACGCCCATCAATTTCAGCCACCATCACCACGGTTCCTGGGGCAGCGGCCTTGATTTTCCCGCCCCGCTTTCCACGGATTTCCACACCCAGATTTCGCGTCTGAATATGAAGTACAGGATGTTCCTGGAGGCCATAGTGGCTAATGATTTCGCCTTCCATCGGCGTACACTTGGGGCCCTTCACAGAAGTGACAACCGTTGGCTTCGGCTTTTCGGCGCCCTTCTTCTTACCCTTCTTCTTCCGTTCCGCTTCCGCCTTCTTGGCAGCCTCAATTTCCTTCTTTCGCTTCTGTTCCAACTTCTTAATCAAGGCGAGCATGGTCTTCTGATTGCGTTCAAACTCCGCCAAAGCCTGCTGTTGCATGGCCTTGTCCTGCTTCAAGCTGGTGAGCATTTTCTCTTGCCCGTTCATCTGGGTCACAAGACCTTTTTCTTCCACAGATTTTTTGGAACGAAGGTCGTTCAGTTCTGCCAGATGTTCTTCTTCCTGCTTCTTCTTTTCGTCGCGCTCCTGCATCAGGCGGGTAAGCGTTTCCACCTGTTCCCTATCCTGATTCAGAATGTGGTGCACCCAATAAACCTGCCGTTCCGGGCTCCCCTTTTTTGTCAAAAGCGTATAGAGGATTTCCGCTTCACTGCTGCGACCCTTGATGTACAAGGTGCGGATGCGTTTTTTCATCACCTCTTTCCGGGCATGGATGTTTTTATCCAGGGAATCAATTTCTGCGCCCAATTGCTCCACCGCCTGCTGCACCATGACTTCACTTTTGGAAAGTTCGTAGATGTAGTTTCGGGTCTGGTTCAAGTTTTGGTCCAAAAGAGAAATGGTATTGAGCACCCCCTTCTCTTCTGTTTCCAACTGCGCCAGCTCTTTTCGCTTTTTGGCCAAATCCGATTCCAGCTTCTTCAGAGCCGTCTTTTGTTCCTTAATCTGGGCGTCCGTCTTTTTAGGGGCAGCAAATCCAAACCCCACCACAAAGCACAGGAGTAGCGCAATCAAACGCATAGATTAATCCTGCTCGTTCCTTTTGGCCAGCAGGAACCCACGCACCGTCAAATAGCTGAAGTAGGCGGAAAGGAGCGTCACCAAAGCCACCACGCCAACAAACAAGATTCCAATGCCCGTCAGATTCGCACCAATAATGGGAATCATGCGGCCCAGGGAATTGAGGAAAACGGCTAACAAAAGCACCGAGAGTCCGCTGCCGATAAAGCCCTGCATAATGCCCTGCATCACGAAGGGGAACTGGATAAAGAATGTGCTGCCGCCGGCATACTTCATGTTCTCCACCAGAAGCCTGCGGGAAAGAAGGGAAAGCCGCACGGAATTGCGGATGATGAGGGCGAGAGTGATGAGAAGCATCACGCTAATGAAGATGGGCCAGAAAATCATCTTGAACTTCCAGGCCGCAATCCGCTCCGTCCATTCCACAGGAGCCTGCACCTCTTCGAAGGTACCCTCATGCGTGAGCGCCAGCCGCACGTTTTCAAGTTCCACCGGATTCTGGCTTTCTTCATCCAGCGTCAAGCGGAAAAACGGCGGAATGGGATTCCCTTCCACAAGGTCCAGCATTTCGCCCGAGAAGTGCCTCCGGAAATCCGCCAGAGCGGAGTCCGCACTCACAAACTGCACCGTCTCGATATGCTTCAGGTGCGAAAGCTTGTCCTGAATGTGCCTAAGGGAATCCTTGGATACCTCCCCAGGCAAGAACGCCTCCACCGTATAGAGGGTCTTTTCTGCAGAAAGCAGCCGTTTTGCGCCACCGAGGGCCACCAACGAGGCCGAAAGCAGTAGGGAACAGAGGAATATGGTGATGAGGGACGGCAAAATCACCGTGCGATGTTCTCGCCACCCGCGGATAGATTCCGATAATAAATATCCTAACTGTCCGAACACGCACCAGAATATAACTAAATTTAGGGAGGTCCCAAGCGAGTTCTTTATGAATAACATCGTCCTAAAGATTACGGCACTTATTTTCGGCATCGCCCTCTGGTTCTTCGTCATGTCCCAGCAGGATTTTCAAATGCAAATCGATGCCCCCGTGAAGCTGGTTAGGCTTCCGGAAATGCTGGCCGTTGCTTCCAAGCCACCTCAGACTTTGCCCATCACGGTGCAGGGTCCGGCCTTTGACCTGATCCGTTTGCGCGCCGACATGCATTCCAAAAATCCAGATGCGGTGGTCATCAATATCGACTTGCAAAACGCGGAACTAGGTTCCACGCGCAAGCACATCTCAAAAGAAAACATCCAGGCAGCAGGCTACCCCAATGTGCAATTTGTGGAACCTTCCAACCAACTTCTTTTTATTGACTTGGATTTGGATACACGCATTGAACGAAGCATTCCCGTCCATTCCAACGCGGTATTCGAAACTGCGCCTGGCTACATCCGCGCCGATGCGCCAAAGCTGAAGCCGGAATTTGTAAAAGTGACAGGAGCTCGCAACGCCATCACCCGCATTATTGAAATCCCCACGGATTCGGTCCGATTTGATAGCCTGACGGCAAGCGATGGCTTCAAAGTCCACCTGAACTTTGATTTGTTCCCGGCATACGTGACTCCTAGCGATTCTACCGTGATGATTGACGTAAACATCCAGAAAATCGCGAGCAAGAAGTTTGAGAAAGTTCCGGTGCAGCTCATCGGCATTTACGACAAGAGCCTGGCAAAGCTTTCGCCGGACACCGTTTCTGTGGAAATCTCCGGCGGTGCAGAAGTTCTGGATTCCATCAAGGCGACTGACATCGAGCTCCTGGTGGAAATCAACCGCTTTACCATCGAAGATGTGGATAGCCTTGCGCCTACAGTGAAATTGCAACTTTCGCCCGGCGTGAACCGCGACCTTTCCATCAAGGGAATGCGGCTTATTCCGGAAAAAGTGAAACTGAAAAAGTATGATGCCTTTGCAGACACGTCCGCAGCGAAGCCCGCAGAAAATGCTGCGCCAACTGACGAAGCTAACGTCGAGGCGCCCTGATGCTTTGGCTCGGCATTGAATCCAGCTGCGATGAAACCGCCTGCGCCATTCTGCAAGACGACCCCCTGAAGGTGATTTCCAACCCGCTCTACAGCCAGATTGACGAACACGCGTTGTATGGCGGAGTGGTTCCCGAAATCGCCGCCCGCGCCCATCTGCAAAAAATCGTGCCCGTGGCAGAAGCCGCCGTAAAAGAAGCCGGCATCAAACTCAGCGACATCGACGCCATCGCCTACACTACAGGCCCAGGCCTTATGGGACCGCTCCTCGTTGGCGCCAGTTTTGCAAAAGGCCTTGCGAGAGATTTGAACATCCCGGCCTACGGCATGAACCATCTGGAAGGCCATCTGGCCGCCGCATGGCTCAGCAATCCTGACATCGAGCCACCCTTCCTCACCCTCACCGTCTCTGGCGGACACACGGAACTCGTGATGGAAGAACCCGGCTTCAAATACACGAGCATCGGCCGCACCCGCGACGATGCCGCCGGCGAAGCTTTTGACAAATGCGGTAAACTTCTCGGTCTCAAATACCCCGCAGGCGCCACCATCAGCCGCCTGGGCCAAAACGGCAACCGCAAATTCGTGGAATTTCCGCGGGCTCTCAACACTCATGACAACTGCGAATTCTCTTTCAGCGGCCTCAAAACCGCAGTGCTCCGCTACACGGAAACTCATGACCCCGAATTCATCCAGCAGAACCTGGGCGACATCTGCGCCTCTCTGGAAGACGCCATTGTCGGAAGCCTCGTGACAAAAACCGTGAACGCCCTGAAAAAGACCAAGATGAAAACTCTCGTGGTGGGCGGTGGCGTGAGCGCAAACGCTTGGCTCCGCACGCGTCTTCAGGATTACTGCAGCAAGCACGGCATCCGCTTCTGCATCCCCGACAGAAGCCTCAGCACCGACAACGGCGCCATGATTGCAGCCGCAGCCATCCGCCGCAAACTCCAAGGCAAACTCACCTCCATCGATGTGGTGAAGCCCTGGATGCCCCTCGCGCTGTAATTTTACCCAACAGATGCACTTTCCTTGGGAAACAGGAAATCCAGTTTCCTTGCGATTTCATCCCCTTCAGGCAACATATTTTTCAAATCACCCGGCAATTCATTTGTCAAAGTGTATGTCGCCACACCTATGGGCATGTTAGAAGAACGTAAGGCATAATCTACAGTCGTCCGATCCTTCGACTTGCAAATAATAATCCCAATGGAAGGATTTTCCTCCGGCATTTTCACCGTGTCGTTCAGCACATTCAGATAGAATTCCATCTTGCCTTTGTACTCTGGCTTGAATTCGCCGATTTTCAATTCCACAGCAATCAAAGCCCGCAACCGACGGTGATAAAGCATAAGGTCCACAAAATATTCAGTTCCGCTCACCACCAGACGATACTGGTTTCCAATGAAAGACATGTCTGCCCCAAAATCCATCAGAAATGCGCGAATATTTTTCACAAGCGAAAGTTCCAAATCTTCCTCAGAATGCTCCGTATCCAAGCCCGTATAACTCAGATTGTATTCATCCTGAATAGCAAGAACAGCCTGCTTTTTCACCTTGTCCGGCAAATTGGTTTCAAAATTCGTTTGGCCCAGCAGCACTTTTTCAAAGGTTTTCAGTTCGATCTTATGGATAAGGACATCCTTCGTCCAACCAAACTTCTTCGTTGCCTGGATGTAAAAACGCCGTTCTTGGGCATCCTTGCACTTTGTAAGAATGACAATATGTTTGGTCCAACTGATTTCTCCAACCAATGGTTGGAGAATTTCATTTCCATTATATTCAGCCTGCCATTGCGCCATATACCACAAATTTGATGTGCCAAATCCCTGGATTCCCGGAAATTCCTTCTGAATGTCCCGCGAAAGATTTTCTACGACGGCCTTTCCCCATCCCGAAGACTCCCGCTTAATGTTGATTTGGCGACCAATTTCCCAATAGAGGGCGATGGTTTGGCGGTTCACCTCCCGCATCGCCTCATATTGTGACGAACGAATTCTGTCCTTGATTTCATCCAAAAACTTGGAATATTCCACGTTCTGAAGATTACTGATTTTTTGTTTTGACATAACATCTCCTTGAAAAAGAAAAACAACTGATTTAATCAGTTGCCACAGGAGATACTTCATCAAGCCTCGGGATATAATGTAAAATTGTTTCTGAAATTGTCAAGGGAACCATTGGCGGGAAAGCCCAAGTATTATATATTGTAAGTATGAAATGCAAGGCACTCCATAAAGCACTGGCCATAGGCGCAATCCTCTTTGCGCTTGTTCCCGCTGCGTTTGCCGAGGAGCCCGCAGACCTTACAAAACCCATCAGCGACGTGCAAGTGTTCCGCCCCGAAAAGCGGGAAACAAAAGTGGAGCTCGTCGACTCCACCAACAGCAACTCCATCAAGCTGAACGTGGACATTTTCGGAAGCCTCGACGTAGGCTCCTACTACATCCTCTGGGATTACGTGGACCTCTCCGAAGACATCAAGAAACTCATGACCACCCGCGACTTCGCCCGGGACGAATTCTTCATGCAGAACATCGACCGCGAGCAATTCGAGCAGGAGCGCATGCTGCAACTCTTCGAAGACAAGAAGCGGGAATTCTTCGCCATCTTCCCGGAAGAAGCCCTGAAGGAACTGCAGCAAAAGCAGGAAGAAGACGAATAGCCCTGCAAGGTTCCGCTTTTAATAAAATGGGTTGGCATGATATGTTTTCTCCGGAGCGCGAATTCAGGAATTGGAAGATTTCAGCATTCGCAGGCGCCCAGACATTTCTCTTCGAGACCATCGACAGCACCCACAGCAAAATGAAGCAGCAGGCCATCGCGGGCGAAATTTCCGCAGGCACCCTCTTTGTCGCAGACAGTCAAGACGCGGGCCGTGGCCGCCATGACCGCACCTGGGCCTCCCCCGCCGGGAAAAACCTCTACTTCAACATTCTCCTCCCTCTGGAGGGAATCCCTCAAAACCGCTTTGCGCAAATCACGCAGATTGCAGCCCTCACCTTTGCGGAAGTCTTCAAAAATCTGGGTGCTGATGTCACCGTCAAGTGGCCCAACGACATCCTTGCGGGCAAAAGCAAGTTCTGCGGAATCCTCTCCGAAATCATTTTCATCCCCAACGGCTGCGAAGCTGGCGAGTTTTTCCTCAATATGGGCGTGGGCATCAATGTGAACAGCGAACCCGAGGATTACAAAAACCTCAATCGCGACGTCACCACACTGAAGGCGATTACAAACAAAGTAATCAACCGCGAAAAGTTACTTCAGGCCCTCATCTCCTCTCTGGAACGAGCCCTCGGGCAGTTCAAAGCCTTTGGCATCTCGCCTTGGGTAAATGCCTGGCGACAGATGGACAAGTTCCTCGGGAGCCGCGGTACCGTCATCGTAAACAACCACTGCACGGACGAAAACCGCAACAGCGGCGAAGGAAGCATCAAGAAATCCGGGCAGATACTCGACATGAATCCTGACGGAAGCCTTCTCTTCAAAACCGACGACGGCGAAACCCTCACCGTCTACTCCGCCGATCTGGAAATCTAGCAGGCTCCCTTACTTCACAGTGTAGCCGTTTTGGAAATTGGGGAAGCAAGACGCATCATAATTACAGACCGCCCAGACAAAACCTCCAATACAAATGGCATATACGAGAACTGTCCAGAACACGCGTCTGCGCGCAAAAAAGGCTTCCGTCTTTTCCTTGAGATAACGCGACCACACAATAACTATGAGAATAGTCAGCACAAGAACGCCGAGCCAAGCGGAAAGCACCTGAATATCGTTTGTCAAAACGATTTTTCTGAATACTAATATATATGAATAGAAAATCAACACCCATGATATGCAATAATATTGATTAATATGCTTGGAGGGGTGGGTCAACACAGGCATTACCTTCTTTGGAAGCACTTTGGCGATAAAATAGAACAGGCTGATTAGAGAAACATTCAACGCAATGCACACAATTGCGTCCTGAAAAGGGCGATGAGCCAAACCGATTTCGGAAACAAGCGCGGTAAACACATTTTGTTCCACCTTAAAGGACACAAACAAATATGCAGCACACAGAATTATTCCTAAACCCAAAGAGACGATATGGAATTTTTTTGGATTTTGCAAATGTTGGTAGATCTCACCAAAACATTGACCAGCAGCCACAAAAATGAACCAGTTAAATAGAGGAAAATAACATTCTGAATAGGTTCCCCAGAAGATTCCAAGGATCTGGTCAATACCATAAACATCCGTCTGCACCCCTCTGAGAAAAGTTCCCAATATACTCATCACAACAGCAATCGCCAATATACTCCACTTGCCAAATTTCGCATGTTTCAACAAGGCAACCAACATGTACGCATATCCAGCGAATGGCAAAATGTCATTGCTGACACCAAGGGCCAGAAACGCAAGGCTCTGAGGTCTTGAAAACAAAGCAATACTCAAGAACCAACTCATCATGTCCCTAACTATTATAAGAATTAAACCTATAGTGAGAATCTGGAATCCGCGATTCAGGAATTCCCTACTAGAATTGTGGCGCGTATACGACATCCCTATGCCCATACAGAACATAAAAGTCACCGCACCGAACATGTTTCCCCTCACATAGGCATTGATATGACTCAGAGATGGCTCAAAATAGTTCGAAATAGTCTCAAATACATGCGTCCAAATCATCAGCAATATGGTCACTGCCTTCACAAGATCAAATTCCAATTGTCTGCCAGTATTGACGCGCTGCTTCGAAAAAATCATTCTACATCCTTTTCTTGTCTAGTAAATAAACAGCATCTCGCGATACTTGGGCAAGGGCCAGCAATCGTCGGGAACCACTTTCTCCAACCCATCCACCACCTTGCGGAGTTCCGCCACAGCGTTGATGATGTCTTCGTGGGAACCATTCAAGGCCACTTCCATCCTGGCGATGTTTTCCATCAAGTTGTTGCAGCCTTCGCCGAGAGTCTTGGCGTAACTGTCCAACCCAGGGAAACCCTGATTCAAGGCCATTTCATTTGTCTTTAATGCCTTGGAGTAGGCCTCCACCACCTTAGGGAGAATCACGTTCTTCGCCATCTCGCGGGCAATCTCGCCTTCGATGCGGATGCGCTTGTGATAATCCTCGCTGTTCACCTCGTAGCGGGATTCCATTTCGCGGCGGTTCATGACGCCGTACTTCTCGAAGAGGGCGATGTTTTCTTCCTTGGTGAGGGCCTGCAGCGCATCCATGGTGGTGCGGATGTTGGGGAGTCCGCGGCGTTTTGCCTCTTCCACCCACTCGTCGGTATAGCCGTTACCGTTGAAAAGCACGCGCTTGTGTTCCTTCACAATCTTCTGGAGGATTTTCTGTAAACCGGTGTGGAAGTTCTTCTCGTCCAGTTTTTCCAACTGTTCGGAAATCATGTCGAAGGCTTCCGCCACAATCGTATTCAGAACAACGTTGGGCTCGGAGCAGCTTTGGCTACTGCCTGGCGCGCGGAACTCGAACTTGTTGCCCGTGAATGCAAATGTGCTTGTGCGATTGCGATCCGTGGCGTCGCGAGGGAGTGGCGGCAGCATATCGGCACCGATGCGCATGGCACCCGCCTGCTTGCTGGATTTGGGAACACCCTGCTCCAACTGTTCAATCACATCCATCAGCTGATCGCCCAAGTACATGGAGACAATGGCTGGAGGCGCTTCGTTTGCACCCAGGCGGTGATCGTTACCGGCGCCAGCACATGTCATGCGGAGGAGATCCGCATGAGTATCCACAGCGTACATGATTGCACACAACGTTGTAAGGAACACTGCATTCTGGTGCGGGTCCTTCCCCGGATTCAGGAGATTCCCCTTGCCGTAGGAAATGCTCCAGTTGTTGTGTTTGCCACTGCCGTTCACGCCGGCGAAAGGCTTCTCGTGCAGCAGGCAAACGAGGCCATAGCGGTCGGCCACATTCCTGAGCGTCTCCATGATGAGCATGTTGTGGTCGCAGGCCAGGTTCACGTCCTCAAAAATCGGAGCCAGTTCGAACTGTGCGGGAGCCGCCTCGTTGTGGCGGGTCTTGGCCGGAATCCCCAGCTTCCACAATTCCACCTCCACCTCATTCATAAAATTCAAAATGCGGGTGGGGATGCTACCGAAGTAGTGGTCGTCCATCTGCTGATGCTTGGCAGGAGTGGCGCCAAAGATGGTGCGGCCCGCCTGGTACAAGTCCGGACGTTGCAGGTAGAAGCGCTTGTCGATGAGGAAGTATTCCTGTTCGGCGCCCAGCGTCACCGTGGTCTTCTTGGGACTCGCCTTGAAGCAAGTCATGAGGCGGCGGGTAGATTTGGAAAGGGCCTGCAAGCTGCGGAGGAGCGGAGTCTTCTTGTCCAGGGCCTCGCCCGTGTAGCTGCAGAAAGCCGTGGGGATGCAGAGCGTTGCACCATTGCCATGGCGCTTGATGAAGGCTGGGCTCGTCGGGTCCCAGGCGGTATAGCCGCGAGCCTCGAAGGTAGAACGGAGGCCGCCACTGGGGAAGCTGGAAGCGTCGGGTTCCCCCACAATGAGGTTCTTGCCCGAGAGCACCATGATGGCCTTGCAGCCACTGGGTTCGAGGAAGGAGTCGTGTTTTTCGGCAGTGGAGCCCGTCAGCGGCTGGAACCAGTGGGTAAAGTGAGTGGCACCGCGATCCATGGCCCACTTCTTCATGGCATGAGCCACATCGCCAGCGATGTTCGGGTCCAGAGCCTCGCCCTCGTCGATGGTGGCCAGAAGCTTTTCACAAATGTCCTTGGAAAGGTAAGTGCGCATGGCGTCGGCGTTAAAGACGTCTTCGCCGTAGAACTGCACGTTCACCGGTTCGGCAGGTTTGATGGAACTGGCGGGCGCGGTGGCGATATCGTAGATGGCAGTATTTCGGTTCATAATCTTCACTGGACTCCCTCACTGCGTTCGAAAGTGACCGCATGGGGAATTTCTTCGAGGGCAAAGTTAGCAAGGAGGGAGGGGCCAGACACGGGGCAAAATGGGCCGTTTTCGCTCATTTTACATTACATTTTTGTAAATATCGTCTATTTTATTACATTTTTGTAAAGCGCATAAGAAAATTATGTATATTTTTTGCGCCTCGCGGGGTATAGTGCCGCGCGGGAGAAAAATTTCAGATGCCGAGAAATTTGAATTTCCAGTCCGTCTACAGGGACATCGCCAACACGCTGAATTCCGTTCGGCGGTGTAGCGAGCAGTCCGCCCAAATCCAGCACATCCTGAAAAACGCCTTCGAAAATCTGGAGGCCGCCCACGAAAAAGAGTGCGAGCAACTCCGGAACATCGTGGAGGGAGCCCCCGGCGACCTCATCGGCAATACGCGAGAAATGCAGGATGTCCGAGAGCAGGTGCAGCAAATTGCAAGCACTGAGGCGACACTTCTATTGCGCGGGAATTCCGGCACCGGCAAGGAATACACCGCCCGCACCATCCATCAGCTTTCGGACCGCAAAGAGAAGCCCTTCGTGATTCTGAACTGCGACGCGCTCAGCACGCTCCCCGGCGGCAATTCCTTCGAGAGCGAGCTGTTCGGGTACGAGCGCGGTGCCTTCGCCGGCGCCATGAGCAGGCACATCGGGAAGGCAGAGCAGGCTAGCGGCGGGACCCTCTTCCTGAACGAGGTGGCGGACCTTCCCGCCGCAGCGCAGACAAAACTGTTGCAGTTCATTCAGGACCGCAGCTTCAGCCGACTGGGAAGCAACATCGTCCAGCGCGCAGACGTCCGCATCATCGCGAGCACGGGCAAGAACCTGGAAAGCCTCATCCAAGAGGGCCGCTTCCGCGAAGACCTCTTTTACCGCCTGAACATCTTCCAGATTCACCTGCCCGACCTGGCACAGCGCAAAACGGACATCCTCCTCCTGGCGGATTACTTTATCGGTAAGATGAATCTGAAATACGGGAAGAAGATTCTCCGCCTCAGCTCCCCCGCCATCGACATGCTCATGAGCTACCACTGGCCAGGTAACGTGCGGGAACTGGAAAACTGCATCGAGCATGCATGCCTTGCCACAACAGACGTGGCCATCAACGCCTACGACTTGCCGCCTACGCTACAGACGGACGTGACCAGCGGAACGACGCTACTACCCGAAGGCAGCGCCTCGCTCACAACCCTGCTGGATAGCTACGAAAAAGAAATCCTCACCGAAGCGCTAAAACGCAACGGCGGGAACATGAGTGCCGCGGGCCGGGAACTCTCCGTAAGCCCACGGATGATGCACTACAAAGTTAAGAAGTTCGGTTTGGGTTAAACCGCGGCGCGGGAATGAACTACGACGCAGGCAATTAACCGCGGCGGCGCTGGTAGCGGACGTAATAAAACAAACTCCAGGCACCCCACAGCATGCTAATTGTTGCACCAACGAGGGCGACCGTTTGCACAGTAGCCGCAATGGATTCGCACTTCACCAGCACCCCCCATTCCGATAAGAGATAGTTCCAGTCGTGGAAGCCGTATTCCATCTCGGCGCCGGTGCCGCCACTAGTGAGCTGCAACCGCATCACCAGCGCATCTGCGATGTAGGGGACCCAATCCATCAGGTTTTCGAAAGCCCACCAGAGGCCAATGGAAGCACCAAACAAATCCCGCGGCTTAATCCATAAAGCGAGGCAGAAAATGAGTGGCATGATGACTTGAAAAAGCGAGCCGCCAAGGCTCATCAACATGTGCCCGCCAAACAGCCCAAACAGCGGGTGCCCAAATTCATGAACACCCAAATTCAAGCTGTGGAGAAAATTCACAATCCAAGCATCCGGCCCCTTAACAAACAGGGTGACGGTGAAAATTGCAAATACAATCCACACTGCAATGCGGAACAACAGGCTCTGGGAGAATCCGTAAGCCCTGGGGTAAAAGAAGAATCGCAAAACCGGATGCCACGTATCGGGCTGGGAAAGTTTACCTGCGAACCGAGTGGCGAAGGAATCGCCAGAATGCACATCGCGACTCACATTCGTAATGCGCAATTGCACTTTGTCGGTAGGCTTCATTCCCTCAGGCATGCTTGCAAAATAATTTATTTTTCCGTCGTGAAGCAAGAACCATCGACAAAATCCGGCGCTGTCAAGTCCGTCGTCAGTAACCAAGACGGCATTTATAAGGATTTAGCCGAGGTCGTCCAGAAATACGCAAGCACGAAATATCTTAGACCCATCGCAGACCATACACGTGAAGCTTTTGCGCAAGCGGAAAAATTTGTGGATGCGTTTTACAGCGCGGGCCCCCGAGCCGTCATTCTGGATTCCGGCTGCGGCACAGGCGAAAGTACGCTGCATCTGGCAAAGAAATTTCCCGACACACCAGTCATCGGGATAGACAAATCCGCTGCACGCCTTACCCGCGGCGATAACGGCAGCCGTAGCGTGCTCACAGAAAATTCTGCGACTGCCGAACGGAACCGCCCGCGAAACGCCTTCTGGGTGCGGGCGGAGCTTCTTGATTTCTGGCGGCTCGCTCTGGAGAAAGTGCAGGCGGGCGAATGGACCATTCCCTATCACGCCCTCTACTATCCGAATCCATGGCCCAAGCAGAGCGAAGCCACCCGCAGGTTTCATCTGCATCCCATCTTCCCCACACTGATGGCATTGGGCGAGACGTTGGAACTCCGCACCAACTGGGAAATCTACGCTCAGGAATTCAAGAAGGCTGCGGAAATTTTGGCAACTTTTTGCCCGACAGGTACATCCCCGGCGGCGCACCTCGATGTCAAGCTTTCAAACTTCACGCCAGATACGCCATGCACCGCCTTCGAACGCAAATACAGCGCCGCCGGGCAAACCCTCTGGCGCGTCATTTGCACAAAGTAAAACTACCGCGGCAACAGCTGGATATAGAATCTGGAATAGCCTACGTTATTCTTGGGCAAAGGAAGAACATTTGAGCCGTCCTTCAACCACACATTCGCCACATGCATGCGGGCTCCCGTAGGAGCATATATCACCAGGCGATATGTTCCGGCCCTATTCGTGTTGTATTGCAGTTTCCAAACAGAGCCATCACGGAAGACCTTCAAACCATTGACAGAATAGTGGAAATTCGGCAAAATTTCTGTAGAACTACTGCTAGAGTCATTTGCGCTAGAGCTACTGCTACTCAGATTTTCTCCTGAAGAAGAACTAGAACGCGTATCCGGCCCATCCTGCACCCACTTGCTGGAATCCAGGGCAAATGTACTCCGCAAAGTATCCTTCACAGGCACCTTAAACATCCGCACGGAATCCAGTTCCAGCGTGATGTCGTAACGGCCACCAATTCCCGCTGCGGCCTCATGCAGAGTAAATGGTTTGGAGACTGCCTCGTTGCCCCAAACATCCATAGTGATGAAGACGAATTTGTCGTTATCAAAAAATACTTTATCTGTAGCATACCTCATCTTTTCATTAAAATTTCCGTCCGCATGGAACCGCGGAAGGAAGCAGTATTCTTCCACTCCCGCCTCACCAGAGCATTCGCGACCCGTACTATGGGGGAAGTAGATGGAATCCGGTTCGTGGGCCATAACGCCCGATTCTGAACGAGTGGCAGTCGCATAGGCCACCGTGGAATCCGCTATTTCTGAATCATGACCATAGGTTCTCACAGGCTGGTTGATTTTCACACGATGAATGCCGTGATCGTCCAAAGCCCCATTCCACTTATTGTCCAGGGCCCCCTCCCAATAGAATTTGAACACCCGATCATTAACAGAATAGCCCTTTTTCGCCGACTGGGATTCATTGTAGGCCAAGGTGTCAATCACATGCAAAGTCTTCGGAAGCGTGGGCGCCACCAAATCACCCTGCTGCGTTTGCAAATAGTTCAACAACACCTCATAATAACCAGGGATTGCATTCAATGGAGAATGATAGTGGGAGAACGCAAAATTGAAGATGCCCTTGGTATGGCGCTGAGCAATAGCAATCTGACGGGCAAAGCGACCGATGTGGCCCGCACTGATATAACTGCGGCCATACAGCGGCGTATAGGCCTGTTCCTGATGCCAAGGCATATCCGGCTGAGCAAAATCTTCAATATTGGCGTAGTAGCCGATTTTACTTCCGCTATTCTTCACCGCATTTTCGTATGCCGCAGTCCAAGCCTCCACGCGGTCAATCTTCTGGCCGCCACCGCCCACAGCATCCATAGGGAGGCACTTGTCCTGTTCACGGAAATGGGCAGTTTCAAAGAACTTCTGCCAGAAAAGTTCTGTATTTTTAAGCGTTCCATAGCCACGGGGGCCAGCCCTTTTCACTGAGCCATTATCATTATAAATCGTATCCCGGATATCCAACGCATCCAAATCCTCCGTAGCGAACTGGCTGAAAAGCAGAGGGCGTTTGGGGTCCACCTTGTTCAGGGAATCAATGAGAATGTTAAAACCTGCAGCCAGACGCTTTGCATACTCGTCGCGAATGGAGTCCCCTTCATTCAAATGATTGTGATTCCAAATCTCATACACGCTATAGAATCCGCCAAAGGTTTCGCCGTAACCCATGGAGTCCACATAGACTTCGTACAAGTCGCGAGCGAAAGCCCCAGCCTTCATCATGGCATTCTTAAAACCCTGGAAATCCTCGTCCCTCAAAAGATCCCAGCCCCACCAGGCATTGTCCACGCCCAAGCCGAGATACACCTTGAATCCATACTTCTTCGCCTTGGCCATAATGATGTTCTTGTCCACATTACCGCCATATTCCACGCTATCTTTCAAGTGGCCCGGATAACTGGCATGCCACAAAGAATCGCCCACATTCTTGTAGGCAATGTCGCCATCGATGACCTGCGTGACACCCATACTCTTCCAGTATTGGGCCTCCAAATCCCAAGCGTTCTCCGCCGTGATTTTTGGGTTTGGATTATCCCCGTTCAATTGCTTCCAGTGGTCTGGATTATCCCAGCTGGCATAGAGCCACGCCTGAATAAAGACGCCCTCGATAGGAATGAAACCTGCAGTTGCAAAACTAGCGGCCGCTAAAATTGCAAGACCCAAAACTTTAAAAGATTGTACACCCATGTGGTTAAATATACTCTAAAATTCGCCATCCGGGCATCACCTCCTCCGAGTTGTTTTTATATTGATTATCGATGCTGTATATCCACCAATTCCCAGACTGGACCAATTTCCGCTACAACCACAAAAGCGTGGTCAAGGCTCTCGGCAAATGCCGCATGGAGCAGGGGCACCTGCTGGGTCTCGCCAAACTGGTGGATTTCAATGGCCGTGCAACAGAGATTCTCGCCAAGGATATTGCCGCAAATTTTGCCATCGATGGAATAACCGCAAATGCCGACGCCATTCAAAACGAACTCTTGTTGCGGAACGATTCCACAAAGGCCGAAGTCAAGAATCACCTGGGCATGTTGCAAAAGGCAGAACAGCCTCTGACAGAAGAGCGCATTTTCAACTGGCACGCCTCCCTGGGGCAGAACCAAGCCCACCATTTTAGGGAAGAGGATTCCGAAGTCATTTTTGGCGAAAAGAAATTCCAGGGTGTCAGTGCCTACAGACTCCAAGCAGAAATGGAACGCTTTATCAACTGGTTCGAAACCGACGACGAAGACGGAGTCATCAAAGCTGCCATTTCCCAATTCTGGTTTCTAACCATACGGCCTTTCGACGATGCTAACGGACGCATCGCCAGGATGCTTTCCGCCATGCTTCTCGCCCGCTGCGAGGGCACGAAATGCTGCAGCTACGCACTGAATGCGGAGATTCTCCAGCAAAAAGAGGAATACTTCCAGATTCTAGCCAAATGCCAGGCCGGCAATGGAGACTTGACGGAATGGATTTTGTGGTTCCTCGCCCGAATGAGCGATGCCATCCAGAAAACCATTGAGCAGATTTCCTCGGAAGTTTTCGCCAAGCAGCACCAAGCCCAAGGCGCTGTTGGCAAAAATAGCGCTCGTGAGCAGAAGCTTTTCGAAGCGGTCTTCAACGGAACATTGCCACAGCCCTTTACCGTAAAAGAATACGCTGCACTTGTCGGCACGAGCCACGACACTGCACTCCGAGATTTGCAAAGCCTCATAGAACAAGGCACTGTCAAGCAAAATAAGGGAGGCCGCAGCACCTGCTACAGCCTCACCAAATAAAAACAGCCTACAATAAATTGATTTACTTTCCACTAACGGTGATGCCGTATGGTGGAAGTGGCGCCACATCGCCTTTTTCTACGACGAGCACATCTTTGCCATCATAAAAAAGTACATCACCAAAAGTTCTGTCACCCGTATAGAGCAGTCCAGATTTTGCGTCAAAATAAAAGCCGCCATCAGCTCCGGAAATGTCCTTCAGCTCTTTGACGGAACCATCCTTCAAATTTACGCTGACAACTGCTTTTGAAAATCCCGCGGAAACCGCCACATAAGCGAGGGCATTTTTTTCATCAACAGCAACATCCGTAGCACCACCGCCGAGTTTTGCGCCCGTTACAAACAAACTAGATGTTTTCTTAGTCAAATCCACCTTCTCGATACCGCGATTCTCATCTGCAGGCAAAGACCACATTTCATCATATTCACCCTGAGTCGCCACATAGAGATTTTCAGAAGTCGCAGCCATCATCGCCGGATTTTTCGTCGCAAGGCTCAAGGTATCCAGCAATTTGCCTGTCTTCAAATCATACCAGGCCAAAAGGCCCTTCGGATATGTGGAAGTATAGGTTGCGGCATCATAGACGTACCGCTGAAAAATTGCAAACAGCGTATCTCCACGCACAGCAAAATCCGCCAAATTTGGAGATGTCCCGCCCTTGCTTGTAAAAGCATCCGTCTTCACCGTTTTCAGGATTTTTCCATCGGCTGCGGAAACTTTGATGAAGTTCTGTGTGCCTTCCAAAGCCACCCAGGCCGAAGATTCATCCGACATAATGACGTCCGTGGGATTGGAGTAATCTTCCAGTGCCGTTTGCCACAGCACTTCTTTTTTGCAAGGGTCCAGCAATGTTAAGTTGTCTGCACCCGCACGCTCCAGCACAAAAAAGTTTCCGCCCGCATTGATGATTTTTGAATCCTGATAAAAATCCAGTTTGTCTTCTGAAATCACCGCGGCATGCTCGGCCTTTTCTTCAATCCAGCGCAGTTCTCCAGCCTTGTAATCCGTGCCAAAAATGAAAACTGTCCGGTCAGTGCAAGCGCTAGTGACGCAGCCGGTTCCATCGCAATCCATTTCGCTAGACGAAGATGGTCCAGAAGATTCCGCCGACGAGGAATTATCGCCACAAGCCGCGATAATTAGCAGCGCAATCGGCAATAAATACCGCAGAGCATTAATTTTAGTGTTTTTATTTTTCATGTTTTTCCTTGTTATATTTTATGTAATACATTTTGTATTACACGGGGTTAAAACCCCTGGGTGAATGTGAGCCGGTATTCTCGCCCCGGCATGGGGAAAGGCGAATAGGCATTTCGATACGTTTCGTCCGTAATGTTTTCGACTGCAAAAACAAAGCGTGTTTGCGTATAAGGTGTAAAACCTAAAGCGGCACGATGGTTGGGCACCGCAGGCTGCTCCAGGCGATTTCCGCGGTCTTCATAAATTTTGGTGCGGTAGGAACTGGCCCAGATAAAATCAAAATGGAAGGGCAACTGCAACTTGGCTTCCGTATAATAACTCTGCACAGGTTCACCAGGAAGATTCTTATCACGGTAAGCAACATCATCCGTGTGGTCCAAGGCCTTCTGAATCGTAGCCCCCATCAGCACCTGCAAGAATTTCGCCGGATGACTTTCCAAATTCAATTCCAACCCGCGAATGCGAACCTCTCCCACATTCAAAGCCTTCATAAAGGCACCGCTTGTGACCCAGTAAATCCCGTTATCCACGGCGGTTTCGTAGTAAGTGGCCCGCAGTGTCGAAACTTTTTTTGGCGTAGAGGCAAAGAGGCCGCCCTCAAAGCGCAGGGCAGTTTCTTCCTTCAAATCCGGGTTGGAAACGACCCCCGGGTAGACGCCATACAATTCCATCAGTTGCGGCTGACGATAGAAACGCCCGAGGCTTATATGCCCGCCAAAATAACCTGCGGGCTGTGTCAGCAAAATCGCCCCGCGGTAAGAGTAGGAGGCGTCCCGATTGCTGGCGGTTTTCAGTTTCTGCGTTGCAGTAGGGAGCACGAACTTTCCGCCATCGATATCATCTTGCAATAGCTGGAGGGAAGCCTCGCCCGAAGTAGCGAGCCAGCGAGTGATGTGGAAGTTTACCTCGCCTGCGGCATTTCCGGAAGAGCGTTCCAGCGCCCACTCCCGAGAAGTTCCGCGGGCCTCCATGCGGTCGAGGCCGCCTGCAATCCGAAGCGTTGCCGCAAGTCGCTCACCCAAATATTCCGCTGTTATTTCCGGCAGCAGATGATAGCCCGCAGCACCATACTCTAGATATTCTGTGGAGAAGTATCCGATGTGATCCAGCGGATAGTAAGAGTGGGAAATGTTCTTCTCAAAACGTCCCGAAAGGCCCGCCGTAAGCCACAGCCAGCCAAATAACTCTGGCGATTCCAGGCGATAACTGAGAGTAGCATTTTCTCCTTCATAGCCTGCAACTTTCGTCTGAAATTCTCCGCGTCCAGGATTTCCACCTTCGGCGAAAGAGCCACTGAAAGCAAGCGTAGAGAAGGCGCCGTTACCATGCAAAATCCGAAGTTCCGCACTACCCGAATACTCCGTAAATTCCGCATTCTCCCGCTTTGCCGTAAAGTCGTCATCCTTATTGTAAGGCGTCCCGTTTTCACTCTTGAATTCATAATCATTGTCGGAATGCCTTGCAGAAGCTGCCGCCGTAAAGCCCATACTATCTGTAATAGCGGAGTTGATTTGAGTTGCCGTTTCCCAGTAGTTGTGGCTTCCGTAAGCGGCGAGGAATTTGCCCGACGATTCCTGGTTAGAAACTTTTGCGGACTTGGTAATGAAATTTACAGCGCCGCCAACTCCCGAACCGCCAAATTTTACAGGCACACGATCCTTATAAACCTCAATTTTTTCAACCTGGTTCAAGTCGATTCGGCCCAAATCCACCGCACCACCGCTACCATCATTGAGAGGAACGCCGTTCACGCAAATCAAAATGTCCTGGCTCGCAATTCCCCGAATGCTGATGGTCTGAAAACTCCCTACACCACCTTGGGAATGAGCCTCCACGCCTGTGAGAGTGGAAAGCAGTTCTGCCGCAGAAATACCGCGACCCTCCCATGCCTCCGGCGAAATCTCTTCATAACTGGAAAAGCGATTTTGCGACTGCCCAAAAGAGTCCGCACTCACAATTTCGCTAGTTCCCAAATCGCGAACAGGACCTTCCCCAGCAACTGCCAAAGAAAGCCATCCACACACAGGAAGACACACACAAAGTAATCTACGGATTCCCGTAGTGGTTAAAGCCAACGTCTCTCGCATTCAGCCTCAAAGTTGCAGCATAGCGCTTTGGGCGCCATGCCCGTGGAGCCTTACAGTTCTTCTGACTCGGGAATCATCCTACTTCCAGCCCCTTCACATCTGGCTTCGCAGTTGCCTGCCCGCCAAACATTGGTTTTTGCTGGTTTCGTCCTCCCTTACAGCGGCGGGACCGTTCCCGAATTTGCCTTGGCGTTTTGCCAGTTGCAGCACGGGATTCTCTTACAAAGTAGGCCGGCGATTCACAAACCGCGCCACCCCACTTTGCAGCCTTTCACAGCATAAGGTTTTGACGAGTTAAATATAAAAATATTTAGGATACTTATATGACTATATATTTATCAGCAGAAATAAACTGCTTGCTGGGCGGGGCCCCAGCTCAGAGTGGGGTATACCCCAAATCCTAGCCTCACAAGTGACCGAACAAGTTTGCTCGTTTGTTTCGGCTTTTGGATTTGTGCGAAGGCCGCACGGGCCCCTCCCTGCGCCCTCCCCATCCTTGGTCGACGCTTTATTCTCACAACGACAGTTTAACTTTATCACTACCACACTTTTTTTATTTTTAGCAAAAAAGTAGATTATTTAAAATGCAAAAACCGCGAGTTTCATACCCGCGGTTAATTATGAATTATGAATTTTGAATTTTAAATTGTTACGCCATTGCTTCTGTATCGAGAGCAATGAGCAACTCTTCGTTGGTAGCCACCACCATGGCAGTCGGCGTGCCATCCTTACTGATGATGTGGCCAGATTCCTTACCGCTCTTCATGTTGCGTTCATCGTCAATCTGGTAACCCAGCAGAGCCAAGTTCTCCATCACCGTCTTACGCACGAGGAAGCTGTTTTCGCCAATGCCGCCGGTAAACACGAGAGCGTCAATCCGCGGAAGCGCCATGGCGATGCCACCGATTTCACGTGCCAACTTATAGCAGAAGGTTTCAATAGCAATCTGTGCACCCACATTGCCTTCGCTTGCAGCCTGGCTCAAAGTGCGCATGTCGTTGCTAAGTCCCGAAAGACCCAGCAAACCGGATTCCTTGTTCACCATCTTGTCCAGGCGATCAATATCGTAGCCGTACTTCTTGCTGATGAAAAAGAGAATGGCGGGGTCGATGCTACCGGAACGGGTGCCCATGATGAGACCATCCAGCGGTGTAAAGCCCATGGTAGTGTCGGCGCACTTGCCGTTCAGAATGGCAGAGCAGCTGGAGCCATTGCCCAAGTGGGCGGTAATGAGGCAAGTTTCTTCCGGCTTCTTGCCCAAAATCTTGCAGGCTTCACCAGTAACAAAGCGGTGGCTGGTGCCGTGGAAGCCGTAACGGCGGATGGCGTCCTGTTCATAGAACTTGTAGGGAATGCCATAGAGGAAAGCCTTGCGGGGCATGGTCTGATGGAAAGCCGTATCAAACACGGCAACCTGGGGAAGCTTGGGGAAGAACTTCATGGCGCATTCCATACCTGTGGCATGGGCAGGCTCATGGAGAGGGGCAAACAGAGTGATGCTGCGGATGTAATCAATCACTTCCTGAGTGACCTTCTCGCTCTTGATGTACTTGCCGCCATGCACCACGCGATGACCAATGGCTTCGATGGAATCAATGAGCTTCTGTTCTCCCAAGAACTTCTGCACTTCTGCCACAGCTTCTGCGTGAGTGGGGCAATCAAAGTTGAAATCGATCTTTCCTTCCGGGCCCTTAGCCTTCACATGACCATCAACGCCGATGTTTTCCACAAGGCCGCTGGAAATGGATTCCTGAGTTTTGGTATCGATGACAGCGAACTTCACAGAAGAACTGCCGCAATTGAGAACGAGAACGCGCATTATAAAACCTCTTAAAATTTGACAGCAAAAATGCCGCCACTAGAAATGATTTGCTTAAATCAAAAGATATGAAAATTTCATCTTTGGTTCCCCGCGAAAATAATTAAATTAGAGCAAATGTTTAAGAAAATCGCAGAATTTGACAACCGGATATCTGTCAGTTGGACAAATCGACATTTTTCAAAGAAAGTCGAAAAGCTGATGAAATTCTATGTTCGTCTAGGAGACGGATATGGCTGGGCTCTTTTTATCGCATTCGTCATCTGGAAAACGGGCTGGATAACTTTTTTCAAAGCCTTGGACCACGCCCTCATCGCTCTTGTCATAAGCCTCATCGTCTACGAGATTGTCAAGCTCAGCACCAAGCGCCCACGCCCCTTTGCCGCAAACCCCGAAATCAAGGCAGAGGTTCCACCGCTGGACAAATACAGTTTTCCCTCCGGCCACACCATGAACAACCTGGCCGTTGCCACCTCTGTATTTTTCGTAGTTCCTCAGTACGGCTGGATTATGCTGATTCTCCCCCTCACCTGGGGACTTTTGCGGGTCTACTACGGCGTCCACTGGTTTACTGACGTCATTTGCGGGTTCCTCCTCGGAATTTTCAGTTTCATCATCGGATATATCTTGTGGCTTCTAGTGGAAGGGAGCCTCGGTCTTCCCTTTGCAGAAAAAATCGAAAGCTTGTTCGGAGCATAAAAATTCGGAGCGTAATCTTCTAGAGCATAAAGAAAGCGACCATGGCAAACAACTACATCCAAGCCAAAGATTTCTTCCTCTCCCTCAAACCCGATGACCGCGTTTTCTGGCTCATCCGGCATGGCACGCGTCGCCACATTACCGAAGGCGATGCCCACAAAGGCGCCCTTGTAGGGCTTACCGATGAAGGCCGTGCAGAAGCTTTCGCCCTCGGAAAGCTCTTCCCCACATCTGGCGATGCCATCTATTTTTCAAGCCCCGTAGGCCGCTGCATCGAAACCGCGGAACAGATTGCCGCAGGCCGCGAAACCGCCGGCGGGCCCTCCGCCTCAAAAGTCAACGTGATGGATTCTCTCGGGCATTATTTTGTCCGCAATTACGACGAATACCTCAAGCAACTCAACTCTCACTTCTACCAGAACATCTGCAACTGGATGTACGGCAAGGACCATCCCGCATTCTTCCCCATCGGGCCAAAAGCGGAAGAACTGGTTCAAATGATGTTCGAAAAGGGAACGGCCCGGTTCAACATTTTTTCGACCCACGATGCATGGGTTGTGCCTTGCCTCGGCTATTTCTGCAACTTCGAATTCACTCCCAGTCACTGGATGAATTACCTCACTGGAATGGCAATCGTCGTTAGTGGCAATGGTGAAAAACGAATCGTTCCCGTTACAGGGCTTTCTACAGGAAATCTGGACTTTTAAATTATGGCTATAGATTCACTAGTCCAACCCATGGAATCACAAGAACTCCCGTCTCCAAAGGACTTGGGAATTGGAATTACCATTGGCTGCGTAAAAAACGTCCACGTTGGCGACACCTTTGAATTCCCCGTAACAGTAAGCTGGAGCGTTAACGGAAGTTCACTTCTCGTACTTCCCACCAATTCCGCGAATGCCAAGGGCCTCACGCAAATTAGCATGTCTCAGGAATCCAGCCGCTCTGTAGTGGATGGGCAAGAAAAGGCTTCGGTACTTTTCAAGTATAAAATTGCCGCCGAAGACACCGGAAGTCTCGCCATTCCCGCCCTCCAATTTGAAATTCCAACCTCAATGGGAGTTCCGCTCCAACTCAAAACGGAACCCTTTCCCCTGCAAGTAAAAGAGCCCGTCAACAGCACACCCATTGCCGTAGGATTCGCCGTGGGCGCCATCGTCGCAGCAGCCGCCATCCTCCGCACCCGCAGAAACAAGCAGCGGGCCCTCACCAGCCGCACCGAACGTGAATTCCAGCTGGAACTCAGAGAACAGATGCTCATTCTCAAACAGCGCATCAACGTGGCAGATGGCCGCCAGTGGCTTCTGGAGCTGGAGCAAGCCTGCAAAAAATTCGCAGGCCACAAATTCGGCAGCGAAAATCTGGAAACTCTGCAGAAAGAAGGCGCCCTAGAAGGTTGGGAAGGCATCATTCAAGCCTTCGCCCACGCCCGCTACGGCGCACTGGCTCGGGACACTTTTGAAAACCGGGAAACCTGGAAACTCGCCATGAAGCTCATGCAAGTGGAAGAAGAGGATTGACAGGCACACAAAATTGTTTTTTCAAAAATTAATTTGTAGATTTTTGCGAGAAACAAGGTAATATCCCTTTGTAATTATAAAAGAGGTTTGTTGATATGGATATTCAAGAACTTTCTGAAAAAATCAAGCAGCAGAGCGTTTTCTGTCAAAATCTGCTGAACGAAGTTGAAGATACGGTGATTGGCCAGAAATCCATGGTGGAGAGCATCTTGACTGGCATTCTCGCCGATGGCCACGTGCTCTTGGAAGGTCTTCCTGGCCTTGCAAAAACAACCGCAGTCAAGGCTTTTGCCGATGCCGTCTCCCTGAATTTTAAGCGCATCCAGTTCACGCCAGACCTGCTCCCTGCAGACCTCTTGGGTACTACCATTTATAATGCAAAAGAAGCAAAGTTTGAAACTCGAAAGGGCCCGCTTTTCACAAACCTGGTGCTGGCTGACGAAATCAACCGCGCACCCAGCAAAGTCCAAAGCGCCCTTCTGGAAGCCATGCAGGAACGGCACATCACCATCGGCGATGAAACCTTCAAACTGGACGAACCCTTCCTGGTGCTAGCGACGCAAAACCCCATCGAGCAGGAAGGAACATACCCGCTCCCTGAAGCCCAGGTGGACCGTTTCCTCCTGAAGGTGAAAGTCAGCTACCCCAACAAGGCTGATGAAATGAAGATTTTGGATGCGGTTAGCGGTGCTGGCCTTCGCCAACCCAAGGCCGTAGCTACTAAGGAAGACATCCTGAACGCTCGGCAATTGGTGAAGCAGGTCTATGTGGACGAACGCGTCCGCGAATACATTGTGAACCTGGTTCTCGCCACCCGCGATCCGGGCAGCATCAAGCGTAGCGATTTAGTGGGCTTTGTAGAAGTGGGCGCCTCTCCCCGCGCCTCCATCGGTCTTGCGCAAGCGGCAAAGGCACACGCCTTCATTCAGGGCCGCGCCTATGTTACGCCCGAAGATGTGAAAGCTGTGGCAATGGAAGTTCTCCGCCACCGCTTGATTTTGAGCTTTGAAGCAGAGGCCGAAGAAATCACGCCGGAAGTTGTGGTCCAGAAGATTCTGGATACAGTGGAAGTTCCGTAATTTACGGACTGCGACGACACCCTTATAAAACAGAAAAGCCTCAGGATTTCTCTTGAGGCTTTCTTCGTTAAAACGCAGTGCGTTAGATGCTTTTAGAAGCTATAAGTTCGTGGGCTTCTTTAAGCTTATTGATTGCCGTTGTAGAAGCATCAAAGCTTTTCTTGACCAAAGCCTGCGCCTCGTCAAAGAAAACCTTATTGCAGAACAAGTCTTCCTGCGCAGCCTTGATGTTCTTGTATACATCACGCATCACCTGCAAGTTTTTGCTTTCCCTTTCAGAAACTTCCTGGATTTCCTTGCGAATAGCATCCAATTCCTCTTGCTTCTGGGCAATGATGGTAGGGTCATTTTCCCGAATGACATAGGAGGGCACATTTGCGAAATCCTCATACTTTCCGACAACTGCAGAGGCAGAACGAGCTGTAGAATTACGCAAACCCACAGACTTTATGGAAGAATCAATAGCGATAGAGCAGAGAGATGTCCCATGATAATTGCAAAGCACCCGTTTTTCTTCTTGACGTAATTCGTTATACGGGTGAAAATCCTGTTCCGTTTCCACATAGCGAAGCGGAGCGTACAACGGTGTAGGTTCGCCTGCAACGGTAATGCGATAGAAAAGACAAGACTCATTATTGAACACTTTTGTTTCATACAAATTATTGCTACGATTCAATAATTTGTGCACACGTTCCAAAAGTTGGTCTCCATCGTAAGGATCATTCAAAACACCCGGAGCATCCTTAAACAGAGCGCTATAGACAATTTCACGATACTTGTCTGCGATAATCTTGTTAGAAGTATTACGGCCCCAAATCGATGTTCCAAGGAAGAACGTATCCGTCAATTGCGTTTCCGAGCGGCCATTGAAAAAGGCCACGGCTTTTACCATATTGGTGAGGGCAATCCATTTGCGGATGGATACATAAAAATTATTCTGCTCGCAAATTTCCGCAACCTTGCCAATAACATTCAGAGAATCCGCCGACAACGAGACCTTCTTGATTTCCTCATTCCAAAGGGTACGTTCCTCTGCAGATACCGCCATTCCAAGGGGAACATGCGTCGCGGTCACATCACCTGGGGTTTGGAGTAGCGAGCAAAGCGCTCCTGAAGAAATGCTATCTGGAAGGGCGATGGTCAGCGTGATTTCATCTACAATCTCACCACGGTTAAGCGCCACCTCAGGGCGAAGTTCTCCGGAAATGATAACGGAAGCCTTATCGCCGTCCTGCAAGGCAATGTGGACTTGAGTCTTTTCGTCTTCCTCAGCCGGATCAAACTTCTGAAACACGATAATGTCAAAGGCGTTTAACTTTTCAGGGATTTCCTGTTCACGCTTGCCAATTTTCAGCACCTTTGCGTTCTTAAAAGCAGCAATCAAACGTTCAATAATTAGCGACTTTCCGGAACCAGCACGTCCATACAAATAAAAGGGTTCCCCAATAAGAGTAGACAGAAATCCCAATTGGATAAAAAATTCGCGTTCGGGAATTCCTGCAGATAAGGACTGTAAAAGTTCTGAAATTCGTTTCGTCAATGTCATACCGCACTCCTGTAAAACACAGGTAAATTTACAAATTTCTTACAACGTCGTCTAGATGAAGCTCAGGTGAAATGACAGTTCCATTTTTTTAGCGAAGTTCGGAGCCACAAAATTTTTTTGCACCACCACCCTGATTTTAGAATTTCCCCGCAACTCCGCGGACAATCGACAAACATCCTTTTCTGTCATCCATACGGCATCTGCAAGCTCCATGACGGAAATTACAGCGGTCTCAAATTTCGAATCATGGTCGGGGCGGTAAATCACCATCTGCACGTCCACTCCAACCTTCTTCAAATCCTCCACAAAGCGGGTTGGATCTCCTAGCCCACAAACTACAGCAGAACGACCCGAAAATCCATCAGCATTAACGCCATCAATTGCAAAAGAAACATCCCTCTCCGCACCATAGCAGCGTGCAACCAAAGCCGGAGCCGCATGATCTTGCACCAAACTGCGATGTTTTCCTAGCGGAATCAAATCCTTAAGAGACGTGGGCGGTTGCGACCAATCTAAACGGACAACTTTTGCCCCCACTAGGCGGGAATCCTCAAAGCCATCATCGCAAATGATGTAATCAAACTGCATATCAATTTCATGCGCCGTTTTGTACCGATTTTTTGTGGCAAACACCCGCACATTCGCGCAATCGCACAACTTCATTTTATACAAATTAACTTCATCCCAAGCCCTGGAATGGCATAAAACCGCCACCTTGTAATTTGCAGGAATCCTCCACACCAACCACAGACAAAAAGGTGTCTTTCCAGCGCCACCGACCAAAAAACTCCCAACCACAATTAGCTGGGCATGGGAAAGAGGCTTCCCCGATTTGAGGCAAAAATGATGATGAAGCAAATACCCAATCCTGTAGACCAGAGCTAGAAGGTATTTCAGGAATAGAGGCACAACGCCCTCTTAGAGAGACTGACGCTTTTGCTGCAGATAGAGATCGGCAAGCACCAACGCCGCCATACTTTCTACAATCACTGGAGCGCGAACAGCCACACAGGGGTCATGACGTCCTTTCGCCAAAAGTTCCCCATTCTCACCATCCCGACTAGCGGTCTTTTGAGATTGGGCAATTGTAGCCGTCGGCTTGAAGGCGATGCGGCAGAAGATATTCTCTCCATTGCTGATGCCGCCAACAGAACCGCCTGCATTATTCGTGCGGGTATGGAAGGCGCCATCAAAGAAGATGTCGTCATTATGTTCACTGCCCTTCATGCGAGCAGCCGCAAAACCGCTTCCGATTTCGAAGCCTTTGCTTGCCGGAATGGAAAGCATGGCCTGAGCAAGAAGAGCATCCAAACGATCAAAAACGGGTTCGCCCAAACCAGCGGGTACATTCTTCACCAGAAGGCTCACAACGCCACCAATGCTATCCGCATTCTTCTTGGCATCTAAAATAGCTGCTTCCATCCGGGCAGAAGCATCTTTGTCCGGGCAACGAACCGCAGAAGCCTCAATAGCCTCGCGAGATATATCGCTCGCATTAAACGTCGGGCAATCTACATCGCCTATGGAACTGACCCAAGCCAGGAATTCCGTTCCTGCAACTTTTTCCAGAAATTTCCGCGCTACAGCACCTGCGGCCACACGGCCGATGGTTTCGCGGGCAGAACTACGGCCACCACCGCGATAATCCCTGAACCCATACTTCAAATCATAGCTCAAATCCGCGTGGCTCGGGCGGTACCACTTTTGCACATCGCTGTAATCGGCACTGTGCTGGTCCTCATTGAAAACCACAAAACTGATGGGCGTTCCCGTGGTCTTCCCTTCAAAAACGCCAGAAAGAATCTTCACCTGGTCTTTTTCGTTCCGAGCCGTAGTCACAGCACCTTGACCAGGGCGGCGACGGTCCAGAAATTCCTGAACATCCGCTTCTGTTAGGGGAATTCCCGCAGGGCAGCCATCCACGACAGCCCCAACAGCGAGGCCATGGGATTCACCCCATGTGGTTACCGTAAATATTTTTCCAAAGGTGCTAGACATGTTTCAAAATATAGATATTACAAAAAAATCCACAAACATCCCTTAATTAAAACGAAGCCATTTGCTATATTTCGCTTACAATTTTTTGAATTTAGCTATGCTGAAGTCCACAACTATCATACTGTTTTTCGTCCTCACCTTCGCTGTGGAAGGCTTTGCGCAGGATTACAACAAATTTGCGGGCATTCCCTTCGGTGCTACTCGCCAGACCGTTGCGGAAGAACTCCTTAAAAGAGGCTACGAACCCTACGGGCAGAGTTCCCACGGCAATATGGGGCTTTCCACCTACCAGTTCGGGGAGTTGCTTGTCCAGATTGAATTCCTCTTCAACCAGAATGACAAATTCTATGCCTTTGAAATCCGTACAGGCCGAGTGGAAGAAGAACGGCTCCCAAAAGTATTTGAGGCTGTCTCCTACATGTCCGAACAGTTTGATTTGAAGTACAAGAAACACGCCAGCGATGCAACCCTTACTGAAAAGGACTTACACGAAGGCCGTAATATTTATGAACAATGGTATGGAGTCAGAGCCCTTGATGCCTACACATCCATCATAAAAACAGACAGCCGCTATTTTGCCATTGGAAATGTTACCCACAGAGCGCTGGCAAAAGAAAAGAAAGACGAGAGCGGAGAAAAAACTTCCGCCGCACCAGTATTCTAAAAATCAAAAATACAACTAAGACAGGCCTCTACAACTAGAGGCTTTTTTATTTTTTCTGAGCGCAGTGATTGCACAGTCCGTGCAAATAAAGAGCAGCGCCCTTCAAGACATAGCCCTTGGGGAGCATGGATTCGCAACCCTTCGGGGATTCAAAAATGTCCGTCACCTGACCGCAGGCATTGCACATGAAGTGGCTGTGCGGTTCCGTCGTTGCGTCGTAACGGAGAAAGCCCTCTCCAAAATCCAGAGTCAGCACCAAGCCCTTGCTATCCAAAAGTTCCAGCGTGTTATAGACGGTGGTCCGGGACATGTTGGGGTACTGCTCCTGCAAAGCCTGATAGATGGTATCTACAGAAGGGTGCGTCGTCACGCCCATCAAATACCGCAAAACCTCCACCCGCTGGATGGAAGGCCTAATGCCACGTTCTTGCAACAGAATAACAGGATTTTGCATACAACCTAAAATATAAAAAAGGCGGGCCCCAAAGGGGCCCACCTACACCCAATTACTTGAAGTAACGGCCCAGAAGACCCTGGAAGGCGCTTCCGTGGCGGGCTTCGTCCTTGCACATTTCATGAACGGTGTCATGAATGGCATCATAACCCAGTTCCTTGGCGCGCTTGGCGAGAGCAAGTTTACCCTCGGTAGCGCCCGCTTCGGCGGCTACACGAAGTTCCAAGTTCTTCTTGGTGTCCGGGAACACCACTTCTCCTAAGAGTTCCGCAAACTTGGCAGCATGTTCCGCTTCTTCAAAGGCGATGCGCTTGTAGGCTTCCGCCACTTCAGGATAGCCCTCACGGTCAGCCTGACGGCTCATGGCCAAATACATTCCCACCTCGGTACATTCGCCGGCGAAGTTCTCCTTGAGGCCCTGCACCACCTCGGCATCGAGACCCTGGGCAATGCCCACCTTATGTTCATCGGCCCAAACAATCTTACCAGCGGTCTGCTCCACCTTCTCAAAGAACTTGCTCTTGGGAGCATGGCACTGCGGGCATTCTTCCGGAGCTTCCGGACCCATGTGCACATAACCGCAAACCTTACAAACCCATACCTTCATTTTTCACTCCTTTCCGCCATGCGGAACTTTAGTTGTTTTATTCGCTTGTTTGTTATTTTTGTAATAATTACAATATAACAAATGCAACAAGAGAGTGTCAAGGGGTATTTTAAGAAAAATTATCCTTTGAAGGTATCCAGGGCCTCGTTGGGGCCAATCAGGAATAACACGTCCTGCTCCTGGAGCACGTAATCGGCAATATTACCAATCTTGGGGGTGGGTTCCAAGGGATCACGGATGGCAATGACCTGCACGCCATACTTGTGAGTCAGGGAAAGCTCTTTCAAAGTCTTTCCAATGAAGTCCTTGGGGCACACAATCTCCACGATGGAGAAGCCTTCCATGAAGGGGAGGTAATCCAGCATGTTGGGGCGATTCAGGCGCTCCGCCAGAGAAACAGCCATGTCTCGCTCCGGATGGAAGATGTCTTCCACGCCGAGCTTTTCAAGAATGATGGTATGTTCCGGGCTGCTGGACTTTGCGATGATGTTCTTGACGCCAAGCTCTTTCAGGTTGAGAATCGTGAGGAGAGAGGCTTCCAAGTCCTCGCCAATGCAGCAGATGACCGCATCCACCTTAGAAAGGGGTAAGGCCTGCAACTGCTTTTTGCGGGTGCCATCGGCCACCACCGCCTGAGAGACAGAGCTGGAAATGTCCTGAATCTTTTCGGGACTGGGGTCAATGACCATCACATCATGACCCAAAGCCGTCAAATGTCTAGCCAGGAAATACCCAGTATTCCCGAGGCCGATTACTACGAATTGTTTTGAAGCCATAATGTTTACACCACTCGAAGAACTTCTTGTGTCGTCTGATCGCAGAAGGAATTATCCTGCACCAGGCGGCGCACTTCCATAGGATTCACGCGAGCGTAGGCGATGAGAGCCTTCCCAATGCCGTTCCGGATATAATATTCATCATCCTGAGCGCAGGTGAGGCAGAACTGCCGGAGAAGGGGCCAGTCGGTACGGGCGTTATACTGAATCTGGAAGATGATGGCACTGCGGCGCACCCACACGTTGGGGTCGCGAATCCAAGCCGTAATCTTGGAACGGAGTGCAGGAAGCCTTAAAACCAAGTCCCCAAGAATGCAGGTGGCAATGGTATCCACCGTATCGCGCCAGGCACGGGTCTTGATGAGCTTCTTCAAAAAGTTCAGATGTTGCCCTCCAAGCATCTCCTTATGACGGAAGAGATAGTCGCAGGCGGCATACTGAATCTCGCGGTAGGGCTGAGACCACATATCCTCCACCCTATTCACAAGTTCCACATCCGTCTTGGGCGGGTTCCTGTCAAAGATGGGGTACGTGACTTCACGACGCGGCACCACGTTGATTCCTAAAAAGTCAAATTGTTCGCGCGCCTTCTTGGACATTTCGTGAGATTCTTCTTCGTTGGCGATGGCGCGCAAAGCGAGCAGTATTTCTTGTGTAAACCGTAACATCGCTCTCAAAGATAGTCCAGAATAAATTTATTTTCTAGGTCTTGACAAGCATTTTTTTTCACTTTTTTTTAAATTTTCTCTAGTTTTTTACAAAAAAACGCAAAAACCACTCTTGACAAATTAAAAAAAGCATCTATTTAATCCGATATTTACATGGAAAAGCGCGAAAACAGCCTCCCTGTTATAGAGGTCCCGCCTGAACTCCGGGGCCCATCCGATGAAGAAATTTTGCAGCAATCGGAGTCAAAAGACTCCCAAAAAAGACGAAATTCCGCCAAACGCCCCTCCAAAAGAGAGCGTCTGGAACTAAAAAAACGGAAGGCTCTTGGAATCATGAAGACCATGGCCGAAAAAACGGTGGCCCGCACCGAAAATATCTCTAGTACTATTAAAAGCGCCGCAGCGGCAGCAACCGCCGCCGCCAATACCGCTCTGAATTTCGCACGGGAGACGGAAATCAAAAGCGGAACACTTTCCGATGCCCGCAAAAAATTGGAAACCCTGTTCACAGCAAAGAAAGAGGTGGTCGCCCAAAAAGCCGCCCAGGTAGTCAAGACCGTCATTCATGAAGCCCCAAAGATTCCAGCCTCGGGCCGCGTCATCCGCGGAGCCTTCGGAGCAAAAGGCGCCATCCTCAAGGCAGAAATCATCTCCTCTGCAGATTTGGCAAAAAAACGCATGGAGGAGAAGGCTAAGAAAATCCGTGCAGCACTTTTCGCGAAGAAATCCGCCGAAGCCGGCACTGGGATTGCCACCGCTAGTCAAAGCGGCGCCACCGATGGAGTGGTTCCCATGAAGCGCCCCCGTGGCCGCCCCCGCAAGAACCCCCTCCCGCCAGAAAATCCGTAATTCGGCAAATTTCGCAATTTTACAAATAACGAAAAACTCCTGGAATCACTTCCAGGAGTTTTTTGAGAGGCAACGATCAGACTCGAACTGATGAATAAGGCTTTTGCAGAGCCGCCCCTTACCAACTTGGGTACGTCGCCATTGTGGGGGTCAATATAGGTAAATCCCTTTTCTTTTTCAAGGGGTGGGGAAAATTCTATCTTTGAAACATGCAGTTTGCCAGTTTGAAATCCCGAATTCTCCTGATTTTGGCCTCCCTCTGGGTCCGAAGCCTCAGAATCCGGCTCCACGCCCCAGCGGATTACCGCCCCGGAGTCCTGGGACTGTGGCATCGGGATTTGCTGGCCAGCACCGCCTGCTTCAAGAATAAAGACGTCCACGTACTGATTTCGGAATCCAAGGATGGGGAATTTTTTGCGAAACTGGTTACAAAACTTGGGTACAAAGTCACCCGAGGGTCCGACAGCCACGGCGCCCTCAACGTGCGGCACCTTCTGCGGACTTTGAAAGAGGATGGGTTTGTGGGAATGGCCCTAGATGGCCCCCATGGTCCGGCACTTGAAGTCAAGCCCGGTTCTTATTGGCTCGCCGAAACAGCAAACCGCCCCCTGTGGCTTATCGAGCCCCATTATGGTCCTCATTTTTCTCTAAAATCCTGGGATAAATTCATCGTTCCCCTTCCCATGACAGCTATTGACATTCAAATTAAATATCTTTCGGACGTAGTTGAACATTCTAACCTAAAAGGAAAACAGCCGTGATTGCAATGCCGCCTAAATTTGTCGCTTTTGACCTGGAAACGACTGGACTTGTTTGTGGAAAAGATGAAATTATCGAAATCGGTGCCGTGAAGTTCACCGTGGAAACCAAGGCCGGGCGCGTGGTTCCCAAAATCGAGAAGGAATTCGAGACCTTCGTGAAGCCCAGCATGATGATTCCTGCCGAAGCTTCCAGCGTGAACCACATTACCGACGCCATGGTGGAAAACGCCCCCCTCCCGGGCGAAGCCATCAAGAACTTTGCAAACTTCTGCGGGCAGGGTTCCATCCTCCTCGCCCACAACGCCAATTTCGACTCCAGTTTTTTGCGGGATGCCTACAAGAAGAATCCGCAGTTCGTGCCCGGGAACCCCATCGTGGATAGCCTCGCCATCGCCCGCACCATTCTGCCGGAACTCACCGACGAAACGGGCAAGCACAACCACAAGCTAGGCTTTTTAGCCAACATGTTCAAGCGCCGGAATGAAATCGCCATGAGCATTGATTCCGACAAGATGCACCGTGCGGTCTATGACTGCGAAATGCTGATGGAAGTGTTTGTGGCGCTACTCCGCCGCCGCTTGAAAGAGAAGGACTGGGAAATGGGAAGCATTATGCAGGCTATGGCCAAGTATAAGGGCATCCCACAATTCCTGAACAAATAATGCAGAATGCTGAATGCGGAATGATGAATTAATCGCGGGTAATGACCGCGACATCTCATAATTAAAAATTCACAATTCAAAATGCAAAATTGAAAATTATCTCAAGAGAATCCATCGCCCGAATCATCTCATAATTCATAATTTTTGGATTGCCGCGCTACGCTCGCAATGACGCTTACGAAGCAATTCATAATTCACAATTCAAAATGCAAAATTAAGCCGCGGGCAATGACGCGTCCGAGGCTTCTCATACCTCATACTTCGTAATTAGTGCTTCGCGGAGGTTGTGTCTGCTGCGGTTTCCGGAGTGTCTTTTGCGACTTCAGCAGCAACTTCCTGCTTGGCAGCGGTCATCGGTTCTTCAGCTGGCGCAACTGCCGGAGCAGATACAGGTGCAACTGCAGGCATTGCTGCAGCCACAGGAACAGCAGGCGTAGCAGGTTCCGGAGTCACTGTCTCACCGGAGGCGGTAACGACAGCAGTACCCGTAGGGACTACCCGCGGGAGCGGATCGCCATATTCCACACCAACGCCCCAGAAGTTGCAGGAGTACTTCTTTTCCGTCTTGATGACACCCAAAAACTTATGGTGATTTTCAATCAAGTTCCAGTGAATCTCATAGATATTATCAAGAGTCGGGTCCTTTTCCGTCACATACCGAAGGAACTCCACTTCAGAGCAACTGGTCACGTTCGTCTGGTAGGTAAAGCTCACCGGTACAAAGCGCTTAATGGTGGCAGTTTCCACGCGGATATTTCCGTTGGGCTCCTTCATCAAGTTCTTGTTCTGGTTGGTGACGGTACAACCTGTAAGGACAAGTAGCGTCAAAAGAATCGCGGTAAGTGAGAGTTTTTTCATGTTGTCTCCTGTTGTTAAACTCTTAGAACCATAAGCTTACGCTTAGGCCCTCTCTAAATTCGAAATGTTCGCCTGCACGAAATCCAGCCAAGTAGTAGGACGAACGCAGTACATATTCCAAAGTATAGCCAAATAGTTTGTATGAAGAACCCAGGCCCGTAACGGCATATAGGGTTCCATCAAAATAAAATTCCTCGGTTTCCTCATCGAAAAGAGTCTTGCGGCAGCGCTCTCCATAAACCACCACATCCGCCTGCAGCCCAAAATCTACAAGAAAACTAAAATAGCGGAATAGTTTGAAATCCTTCTGAATCGTTCCAGGGACGCTCACAATCACGCGGGAAATCGTTTCCTCATCCAGCACATTCCTCGGGTCCACCTCCCCATCAAGGACTTCGTCCACATTGTTATCGATGGTTTTCATCATGCTTACACCTAAGCCCAGCCCACTGGTAACATCAAAGTCGATGGCTTTATTGAAGTGCCATTTCCGGGCAACCCCTAAAACCAGGTATCCGCCCGCATAAGGAATATCGCTGGACACATCCGCCAAATTTGCAGCTGCATCCATCCTAACTCCCCAAAATCGATCGATTTTTGGCCGACGCCTACCGGTTTGACTAGCAGCAACGCTATCTATCACGGCACTATCCAACACGGCTATAATCGGCTCGTCATCCGTATCATAGTTATCCATGCCATCCTCCTCATCGGGAGTGTCCATGGAAAATTCCTCGGTGTCGTTATTCCACTCTTCAGTATCCTCAGCAAATGCAGCCGAGATAAGGCCAAGCGTACCAAGCCAAAACAAACAGATACTGGAAAACAAGTGCTTCATAGATACAACAAAGACCGCTAGGAGGTCCCAGCGGCGCTTGCGTTGCAATTCCCGCAACTGTTAACGGGAATTAGATGCCAAGTTCAGCAGCGACGGCCTGAATGCCACGCTTGCTGATGGTGCGAAGACCAGCGGCACTGACGCGGAGGGTAACCCAGCGATCTTCTTCAGGAATGTAGAAACGCTTCTTCTGGAGGTTGGGAAGCTGCTTCATCAACTTCTTACGATTAGAGTGGGAAACCATGTTACCCACGAGGCCGGCTTTTCCGGTGACTTCACAAATACGGCTCATAATAAACTCCGTTGTTTTTTATCGTGCCCAATTTTAGTTAAAACGGGCCTTTTTGTCAAGATGGGAATCAATCTTGTAACTCTTTGGGCAGGTTAAACTTAGTCGATTCCACCAATTTTACGAAATTTTCGATTTCTATGGACCCAAATTTGGCCTTGAGCCAGTCCACCACCTCTTGAACCAGCACCTCAGGTGCGCTGGCCCCACTGGAAAGTCCAACCGTCTCTATGTCATCGAACCAAGCCATGTCCAGGTCATCCACAGAGTCAATCAGGTGGCTCGGAATACCCTGTTCCAGCCCAAGTTCCATCAGGCGGGAGGAATTGGAGGAGTTTTTTGCCCCCACCACCAGGAGCATGTCCACCTTGCTGCAAAGGTCCAGAACGGCAGACTGGCGGTTCCCGGTAGCATAGCAGAGATCGCCAGCATCCGGGCCGATAATTCCCGGGAACTTGGCCTTCAGGGCCTCGATAATCTTGCGGGTTTCGGCCACAGAGAGCGTGGTCTGGGTGATATAGGCCAGTTCCTTGCCTGCGGGAACCTGAAGATTTTTCACATCGGATTCATTGCGGATGAGGGTGATGGAACCTTCCGGCAACTGGCCCAAAGTGCCTTCCACCTCAGCGTGACCCGCATGGCCAATCAAAATGATATGGCGCCCGGCGTTGTAGTGGCGCTTGGCGCTATAATGGACCCGGAGCACCAGAGGGCAGCTGGCATCCAGAACTTTCAAATAGCGAGCTTCCGCATCCGCATAAATCTTCTCCGCCACACCATGGGCCGAGAAAATCACCACGGAACCTTCCGGAACCTCATCCACCTCATCCACAAAAATCACGCCCTTGGATTTCAGGGTCTCCACCACAAAACGATTGTGCACGATTTCATGACGGACATAAATGGGCGTACCAAACTTTTCAATAGCCTTCTCCACCACATGGATGGCCCGGTCCACTCCGGCGCAAAAACCGCGGGGCGTTGCAAGAACCAGCTTTTTCACTAGGCAACCCCTTCTGACTTCTGGAGCAGTTTCTTCAAGAACTCTAGCAGTTGGTGGTAAGAATCTTCAATCTTGGTGCGCTCGTGAGCAAGGAACGTACCCACCAGGCGGGTGTCCGCCATGTTCCGGCGGGAATAGCCCGCTGTGGACTGGAGCTGCGTAATGACGCCTTCACGAATGAGGGCGGAAACCGTTTCCTTCTGACCCCGGGCAAAAGGCCCGACGCAAGTGGCAACACCCATCTGGAGGGGTTCCCAGAAATCGTGAACCCCCAAACCGCGACCGAAGGAACCGCCAATCACTGCCGACTTGGAAGTGGCAAAGACATCCTTAGTGAGACCATACTGACTCACGATGGAGACGGCGCCCTTCTGCACCAGGGGCCATTCCACCACTATGATTTCCTGGTCCTGGAGGGCCTTCCTGAATTCGGAAACCTCGGAAAGACGGCGAGGCACCAGCACCACCGATTCCTGACGCTTGATGGAAGACACAATCATGCGGCAGAGGCTCACCCACTCCGAAATATGCATGGAGATGAATGCCGTATCCACTGTGGGATTTTCCGGAGCAGTGACTTCCTTGCCAGAGCGGACCCAAGGGAGAAGTTTCCAATCGCCACCAATCATCATGTGGGACATAGCGGACTTGGAAACCACCGATAGAAGCCTGGAAAGGTCGGCGCCCGTCTGCATGCAGGCAAAACCTACGGCAGAGAAATCTATGCCCGGCAGGGAACGGTAGTAACGGCCAGAAACCAGAGCCACCGAGGGCTTGGTAGAAATGCTTCGCATGGTGGAAAGGTAACCCGGCCAGAGTTCATTTTCAGCGAGAATCAGGCCCAAAGGCTGCACCTTCTCCACAAAATTCTTCATGGCGGCGGGCGTATCAGCGGGAGCAAGAGCGGCGTCCACCTTACCCTTGCCTGCATCTTGCAGGAAGGAGAGCACCTCCACCTTCTGGGTGGTGATGAGCATTTTCGGGCAGGCGGGCAGGTCTTCCTGAAGGAAGGTGGCCAGATTCAAGAGCATGCGGCATTCGCCGAGACTTGCGCCATGGAGCCAGAGATAGGGACCCACCGGCCAAGGGCCATCCAAACGGTCTTTCACATGAAATTTGCTTTCCAGCACAGGCACCTTGGTAACGGCCTGCGCTGCGACTCCCGCCACCTGACGGGCAACATCCAGAAAATTAAACATGACTAACCTATGTACAATTTCTTTAAATACAGCAATAAATTAAAAAACAAGAGCCAGCCCCAGGTAGACCTATCTGCCAAAAAAGCAGCACAAAAGGAACGTTTGGGGGCAAATACACGCGGATATTCCTTCTGGAGTGGCCGAATCTGCTTCTGCTTTTTATAAATCGCCATGCGGTTCAACGGAATCATGGGAGTCTCCCGAGCCCAGTTCCTCCACGTATCGCCAAACTTCCCTTCCAGAAAAAGGTCTTCCTCTCGGGCGAGAATCCATTCAAACGCAAAAACCACCAATACGAAAGGAAAAGCCAAAAGATTCGGGCCCAAGGCAATAAAAATCGCGCCTACCGCCAAAAGAGTGTTGGAAAAATACAGCGGGTGCCTCGTATAAGCGTAGGGACCAACCATGACGAGTTCATCGGCTTCCAGCTTGTTCCCGCGGGAATGGGCGCCAATGTACTGGCGGGTTTTAATGCGAAGTAGAGCGCCCACCACATAGAGGGCGAGACCTATGCCGTAAAATTCCATCTGGTCCAAGGACAAAGGCTGAAAAACCTCGCCGGAGGGCAAAAGAAATGCGGGTACTAAAAATTCGGGCAACGGCTGCCCCGGCACAGCGAGAAGCGCAAGCGCCAGAGCGCCCAAAATGTAGCCGCGGAATTGGTACAACTTATTCATGTTCCACATCCACAACCTGGAAGGTACTCTCCAGATTTTCGGGCAGGGCGTCGTGGCTGGACATGAGCACCCACTTTCCGGTGGCTGCAGCAGCCGCCAGAAATTCCTGCAGAATGGGAGCCCGATCGGCGAGGGCGATGGAGGCCAGAGGTTCGTCCAGCAGAACTACTTTTGCTTTGGAGGCAAGGGCCCACAGGAGGCCCATGCGGGAGCGCTCCCCGCCGGACAGTCCCGATTTTTCTAGCAGCGGCTTCGCGCCCGAGACCTCGATAAAGCGGAGGACGGCGGGGGCGCAGTTCTTCTCTACGAGGCTGCGGAGAAGCTCCCGCGGCGGAAGTTCAAAATCCTGCGACATCATGAAAATGCCCGCGGCAAGGGCCTTAGACGGGAGGCGCATATCGCCCGAATTCCATTCCTCAAGCCCTGCGATGAGCCTGAGGAGCGTTGTCTTGCCGGCACCGTTTCGCCCGCGGAGAAGCACGGGGAGGTTTTCGTTCAAAGTAAAGTTCTGGCCCGAAAAGACGACCGCCGCCGACCCATCATAACCAAAAATGCCCTTTTCAATCTGAAGTCCCTCGCCCATTTTCACCTTGCAGGGATTTTTCTTGGGCACATCGCCAAATCGAAGCAGCAGGCGGTAGGCGCTCATGGCGGAGCGAAACTGGGGAATCACCCGGGCGCATTCCTTCACCGGTTTGTAACTGAGAAGCACTGCCGAGCAGAACAGCACCAGGCCCTGGGCATCCATCCAGCCTTTGGAAATGAGAAGCGCGCAAAAGGCCAGCACCACAACCATGGCGAGGACCGAAACCGTCTCCATCACGAGGGAGAGTCCGTTTTTCTGGAGGGATGCCTTGAGGCCCCGTTTGGCGAGATAGCGGATGGATTCCAACAGGTTGGAAGAAACGGCGGCGCGCTCGAAGGGGGAACTCCAGTTTTTATAGAGACGGCGGGCGCGGTTCAGGTCGGTGCGGAATTTGGATTTTGCAAAAAGGAGCGTCTCCTCTTCGGGCCCAAGTTTGTGGAGTTTCCGCTGCATCCAGGCCACCAGAGGGACCACCACCACGAAAAGGAAAAGGGTCAATGGCCAGGAAATGAAGAGAAGTACCGGCAGGAAAACCAGGAGCTGCAAAACCGCCTGGATGCCCTGGAAAAAAACGGTCCCGTTGGTTTGGAGGACTTGAGTCGCCTCAAAGGCGGATTCCACCTGGGCCTCTCCCTCCGGCAAATGGAAGAATCGGGGGGAAATGCTGCGCAGTGTCCGCAAAAACCAGGCGGTGACGTTTGCTCCCGTATTGAAAATCCAAGTTTCCGAAAGGCGGGTCTTACCGAGGAGAAGGGCCAGACGGATGGCGGAAAGGATTACCATGATGAGGACCCATTGCCAAAGGACGAAGGGCGGCTCGCCAGACAAGAGCTCCATGAAGGAGCGGATTCCCCACAGCAAAGCGGCATCGACGGCACTGGCCAGAAGGGCCACGGGCAGGAAGCGCAAAATGCCGCCACAGAGGGATTTTTTGAGCCATTTTCCTAAATTCACGCCTAAAATGTAAAAAATTTGAAGGGGGCCCCTTTACAAAACGACTTTCTTTCCTATATTTGGCCCTACACCAGATGCCCCTATCGTCTAGTGGCCCAGGACTCGGGATTTTCATTCCCGCAACAGCAGTTCGAAACTGCTTGGGGGTACGAAAAAGGTTCGCTGCAAAGCGGACCTTTTTTTGTTGCCAATCCCATTATCTTATTCTAAATTTGGCGCCACGTTCAATTTAGCGGACATTGGCTTCAGGATAGGTGCGAAGCGATGTCCTGAGGTGATTATGTCAGAAGATATCTTCAACGTCGAAAACGACGCCCTTCCCGAAAATGTGGCGGAACTTTACAATGAAGTCGAGGAGACTCTCCGCGACGAGTCCATGGTGACATTCGAAGACCTGGGTCTTGCTCCCGAAGTTTTAGAAGCCGTCAAAATGGCGGGCTACGAGACTCCCTCCCCCATTCAGGCCAAGGCCATTCCTGCGCTGTTGCAGGGGGCGAACCTGCTGGGAACGGCACAAACCGGAACCGGAAAAACGGCGGCTTTTGCACTACCGTTACTTTCCCGCATTGAATTCAACGGCCACGAGACTTCCATGCTGGTTCTCACACCAACCCGTGAGCTCGCCATCCAGGTGGCGGAAGCCATCCAGCAATATGCGGTGAAACTGCCGAAGGTTCATGTGGTTCCCGTCTACGGCGGCCAGGACATTCAAATCCAGTTGCGAGCCCTCAAGCGCAAGGCGAACATCATCGTGGCGACACCGGGCCGACTCATTGACCACTTGAAACGCGGTTCCATCGTGCTGAGCGGTGTGAAGGCCATCGTGCTGGACGAAGCGGACGAAATGCTGGACATGGGATTCATGGAAGACGTGGAGACCATCCTGAAGGAAATTCCGGCAGATGCACAGCGCGCTCTGTTCAGCGCCACCATGCCCGACGACGTGAAGAAAATTATCAACCAGCATCTGGGCGATTACGAGGAAGCCCGCATTGAAGGCAAGACCACGACGGTGGAAAACATCCGCCAGCGCTTCTTGCTGGTCCGTTCCGAGCACAAGTTGGAGGCTTTGGCCCGTGTGCTGGAAGGCGAAGATTTTGATGGTGTGCTGATTTTTGTACGCACCAAACAAGCCACTTCTGAACTGGCGGAAAAGCTGGAATCCCGAGGATTCAATGTGGCACCCCTGAATGGCGACTTGGCCCAATCCATGAGAGAGCGAACAGTCAATCGCCTGAAACTCGGAAAGTTGGATATTGTGGTGGCGACTGATGTGGCCGCCCGCGGTATCGACGTGGACCGAATTTCTCTAGTGGTGAATTACGACATTCCATACGACACGGAATCCTACGTGCATCGCATTGGCCGTACAGGTCGCGCAGGCCGCAGCGGCAACGCTATTCTGTTCATCACTCCCCGCGAACGCCGCCTTTTGAAAACCATCGAGAAAGCAACACGCCAGCCCATTGAAGCCATGGCGCTCCCCACTTCAGAACAAATTAGTGCCAAGCGGGTGGAAGCTTTCAAGAACAAAGTCAAGAGCGTTTTCAGCTACGGCGAACTGGACAAGTTCAAGAATCTCGTACAAGACCTCATGGCGGAAGGCTGCAACCTGAAGGAAGGCGTCGTTCAAGAGGACGCTCCCATCCAGGAAATGACCGCTGTGGATATCGCCGCCGCTGTCATCAAGATTTACCAGAAAAAGCAGCAGCTGTTCCCGGAACTGCCCTCCCTTGAAACGCCGAAGGATCGCCGAGAAAAAGCACGTAGCGGGCAAGATTTCATCGGCGCAGATACGCCAGAAATCGATGGACTCACCGGCGAAGAAAAGCAACGCATCCGCAAGGAGCGCAAAGAGGGCCTCAACGGCGTGGAAGAAGGCTATCTCCGCTATTATTTAGGCGTAGGCCGCGTGGATCATGTGAGCCCCAAGGACATCGTGGGCGCCATTGCCGGAGAGGGCAATATCAGCAGCAGCAACATTGGCCGCATCAAACTCTTCGACAAGTTCAGCACGGTGGAACTCCCAGAGGCCTTGCCTCAGGACGTCTTGGAGGCTCTCTCTGAAATGACCATCCGCGGGAATGACGCCCGCTTCCGCGTTATGACGGACGAGGCACCCTCGGGCCCAATGCCAGGCTCCAAACCGCGAGAAAGGAAATCCTTCCACAAGGAAGGCCGGGGCGGTTTTGGCGAGAGAGGCGGCTTTGGCGGGCGCGGAGACCGCAGCTTCGGTGGGCGTGAAAAGCGCGGTGGCGGATTCCACAAGAATCGGGAAGAACGTCGCCGCGAAAAGTTTGGCGACAAGCCCTTCCGCAAAGATCATGACAAGCGTGATTTCGGAGACAAGCCTTTCCGCAAAACCCGGCGGTTCGGTCGACACTAAAACTGCAGCAGGCAATAATCAGCGCAGTTTTTGAGAATTGCAAACTTTACAGTTTCTGCTGTAAAATCTGAATCTGCTCCGCAGACCATTCCTCAAAAGAGTCCGCCGCAATATGGGTGCGAGCAGATTTCATCAGCCGCAAATAGAAATGCAGGTTGTGGATGGTGGCAAGCGTCCATCCCAAAGGTTCCTTCGTGTTGAACAAGTGCCGAAGATAAGCCCGAGAATAATTTCTGCAGCAGTAGCAATCGCAGTTCGGGTCCAGCGGAATATCGTGAGAATGCTGATGGGCTCCCGCCTTATAATGCAGAACGCCGGCGCTTGTATACGCGAGACCATCCTGCGCGTTTTTCGCCGGAAGAATGCAGTCGCACATGTCCACTCCGCGGGAGATGAGTTCCAGCAAATTCCAGGGAGTTCCAACACCCATCACATAGCGGGCTCTGTCCGCCGGCAATAAATTCGTGCAGTAATCTGCTATCTCGTACATTACCTCGGGCGGTTCTCCTACAGAGAGGCCTCCCATAGCATAACCATCAGGCCCGATTTCCTTTAAAGCCTCAATAGCCTTCTTGCGAAGTTCCTTGTGCATGCCGCCCTGCACTATGCCGAAAAAATACTGCGGATAGTCAAGAAGCGGCGGATTCTCATCCAGCCATTTTTTAGCGCGGCGAGTCCAGTCCAGCGTATAGGCCAAAGACTTCTCCGCCTCTTCCAGCGTGCTGGGATACGGTGTGCATTCGTCAAATGCCATGATGATGTCCGCACCAATTTCCCGCTGCGCCTTCATGACGCTTTCAGCCGTAAACAGATGACGGCTGCCGTCCAGATGGCTTCGAAATTCCACGCCCTCCGGCGTAATCTTCCGCAAATCCTTCAAGCTCCAGACCTGGAATCCACCGCTATCCGTAAGCATCGGACCATTCCAGCCCATAAACTTCTGCACACCGCCTGCATCAGCAATGAGCTTCGTTCCCGGCCGCAAATAGAGATGATAGGTATTGGCGAGAATAATCTCCGCATCCATCTCGTGAAGGTCTCTCGCCGACAGCGACTTGACCGTAGCCGCAGTCCCTACAGGCATAAAAATCGGAGTATTCACTTCACCATGAGCCGTGTGAAGTTTTCCAAGCCGGGCTTTTGACTTGCCTGAAACTTTTACAAGTTCAAAGGGATTCTGATTCATCAAAACTACGCCTTCAAAACAGGCTTTTTCACATCACTGGGCTGCACCACAGCCACGCCAAATTTCGCATTGGCAAAAGCCCCATTCATAATATCAAGAACCTTCGCCTCATCCATATCCATGACGGATTTTTCCACTTGACTCATAGGCGTAAATTCATCCAGATGGAGGGACTGTTCCGCTAATCGCATCACCCGCTTTTCAGGATTATCAGCCCCCAGCCGCATGCTCCCAATGATGTTGGTTTTGATACGGGCAAGTTCCCCTTTGGCAAAACCATTTTTCAAAAGTCCAAATGTCACATCCCGCGTGAGGTCCAATGCCGTCACCAACTGTTTCGGCTCCGTTGCCAAAGAGACACCCCAGTCCACACAATCCGGGAACACATCCGCCAAGGAATATACGGAATAGGCAAGACCACGCTCCTCACGAATTTTCTGGAACAAGCGGCTCGTCATGCCAGCGCCAATCGCCACATTGAAAATGGAGAAAGCAGTGCGGTTTTCTTCGGTCAACATTTCAGGGCCAAAACTGGTTCCCCAGAAGAGATTGGACTGTTGGATGTCCTGCTTACCTATAATCTTCACGCCACTGTGGCAGACGTAAGAATCGGTGGGCAATTTGCGCCCCGTTTTCTTTCGAGCAAATTTCTTCGCGCACAAATCTACCAGTTCGTCGTGATTCACTTTACCGGCAGCGCAGACGTAGATGGGCATATCCTTCAGCACCTGCCGTTCATATTCCCACATCTGCTCATTCGTAAGCCTGCGTACATCGCTTAGTTTACCTGTAATGGAATGGGCTATACCGCAGCCCTTGAAATGGAGCGCGTTGAAAACATCCCCCACCAATTCTTCGGGAATGTCGTCGTAACTGCGGACCTCTTCCATAATCACACGACGCTCTTTTTCCATCTCCTCTTTTTCAAACCGAGGATTCATGAGCATGTCTGCAATGACATCCAATGCCAGCGGCACATCGCCCGCAACGACGTTGGCGTAGAATCCCGTCTCCTGCCGTGTGGTATAGGCTTCCAGATTTCCACCGCGGTCTTCCAGCGAGCAAGCGATTTCGAAAGCGGTACGATTCCCCGTGCCCTTGAAAACTAGATGTTCATAAAAATGGCTGAGGCCGAATTCCTCCGGCTTTTCATGTCGAGACCCACGCGGAAGCCAAGCGCCCACGGTCGCAGAATAGGCATGGGGCATATAGTCTGTCTGGACCACCACTCCATTAGGGAGAACCGTTTTGCGATATGTCTGTTTTTCGTTCACCATCTTCAAATTGTCCACTTCTCGGCAAAAATCATTTCCATTTGGAAATCATGCTCCCGCCCAACGCCACCGCCAAAACCACAATCATGGCCGTCAAACCAAAATTGGCAAGTTGCAGATTTTCATCTTTGGCAATACCGCTTTCAATCAGAAAAATCAATATCAAGGCGATGACCGCCGCCACGGCGCCCATCCGCTGAAACATCTTTACACGATCATCTTTAGTAAAGGGCATTTGCGTCTCCTCCCAAACAAACCCACAGGACAAGGCCAACCATCACTAGGCAACTCACTGCCACATTGGCCAAAAAGAAATCCCGATTCATCTTGTCCAAATCATCAGACTTCCGAAAGAAATGGAGATAGACGATGGCCGCCGTAATAAGGCCCGTCACCACCCACCAAATCACGCCCAGATTCCAGAACCAGCCAAAGGCACCGCAGAGAATCAGCATGGCCACATGACTCCAGCAGGCGATTTGCAGCGAACGCTTGCGCCCAAAGCGGGCCGGCACGGAATGCAATCCCTGCGCTTTGTCAATCGCCTCATCCTGTGTGGCATAAATGATGTCGAAGCCGCCCATCCAGAGAATCAGAATGAACATGAGGAAAATAGGGAACAAGCCGAACTCACCGCGAATGGCAATCCAAGCCCCAAGGGGGCTCATGCCTGTGGCAAAACCCAGAAACCAATGACATAGATAACTGAAACGCTTCCACAGGGAATAGGAAAGCAACAGCAGCCAAACAGGGAAAGCGAGGTAGCCAGCCAAAGGCTGCAGCATCCAGGCGAACGCCACAAAAAACGTGCCGTTCAAAATCAAAAACGCAATGACAGAAGCCTTGCTAAGCCTGCCCGAAGGCAAATGCCGCCCAGCCGTCCGCGGATTCAACGCATCAATTTTCGCATCCGCCAAGCGGTTGAAACTCATGGCGCTATTGCGGGCCGTCACCATGCAGGCGACAATCAGAATCACAATTTTTGCGATGGCCCAAGCATCCATTCCGCGAAAACCATTAGCCGCCACCCACATGGCGCCTAACGCAAAAGGCATGGCAAAAAGGCTGTGGCTAAACCGCACCATGTGACCAAATTCTACAATCTTCTTGAACATGATTTGCCTACCCTCTCTCGCTTGATTCGGGCGATTGCCAGGGTTTCACGATGCCCGCTTCCACGCCCAGATGCTTCAGGATTTTTGCAACTACAGTATCCACTAGTTCTTCAATGGATTTGGGTTGGCAATAAAACTGCGGTGATGCGGGAATCACGACAGCACCCGCCCGCGTGACGCGCTCCATGTTTTCCAGATGGATGAGGTTGTAGGGCATTTCCCGTGGGACAATAACCAGCGGGACTCTCTCCTTCAGGCAAACATCCACAGAACGGACCAGCAAGTTGTCAGAAGTTCCTGCAGCAATCCGGCCAAGCGTTCCCATGGAGCAGGGAACTACCGCCATTCCCGAATAGCCGCTGCTACCGCTGGCGCATTCCGCAAAGAAGTCTTCGATGTTGCAAACCTTGTCGCAATAATCAAAGAATCCGTTCTGGCCTTCGTATTCCATCACCTCTCGGCCCGGAGCCGTAACAATCGCCGTCACCTCACATCCCAACTTTTTGAGATGCATAGCAGTGCGGGTAGCGTAAATGGCTCCGCTTGCACCAGTAACTCCAAGAATGAAACGCTTCATGGCGCAACCTCCCGCGCAACGTTGCAATTGCTCTCCTGAGCAACCTCGCTTCCGCCACACTTTCTAAGCAGCACTCGATAAGCTACCCCAAAAAAGCAAGGCTTCACATGAACGAGTTCAAAGCCATTCTCTTCCGCCAACTTCACAAAATCAGCAACCGGCAAAAACTGCAATACGGAATTCACCAAATACTCATAAGCATCCCGCTTACTGAAAAACGCTCCCATTACGGGAATGAAAAGTGGAGCCAAAACCTTGTAGAAAAACTTGTTGAAGGTATTTCGCGGCGAAAAGAATTCCAGAATCTGGAGGTAGCCCCCATCGCTCAAGACCCGCGCCGATTCTCGCAAGCCGCCGCAGGCATTCGGCAAATTCCGCATGCCAAAGCCATTCAGAATCACATCGAAGGCGCCATCAGAAAAAGGCATCTTCATGGCGTCCAGTTGAACAGGCTTGGCGCAAGTCTTTTTCCCGGCGCTACCCTGTAGCATGCCAAAGGAAAAGTCACCCAAAATCGCCACATCGGGTTTCCCGTTAAACTTCTCGTATGTTACCGCAAAATCTCCGGTACCACCGCACAAATCCAGCAACCGAACCCGCGAGCAATTTTTATGCGAGCAATTTTTTTCCCGCGCACTAACCTTATCGGAGCAATTTCTGTCTGACATCAAAACCCGCCGTAAATCCTTACAGCATGCACGACGCCAAAGCACATCCTGAAAGCAGCTCAAGGAATGATTCAAGAAATCATACCGATTCGCAATTTCATCAAACATTGCGCGGACATAACTTTTGTCCTTCGGGTCTTTCTTCTGAGAACGGGACATGACTACAATATAGTCAAAATCCTATTCAAACAACGCGGTATAAGTCTCGCCACCCTCTGGGGAAACTAGGCGCGGATTATCCGGATTTCCATCGCTCCAGCCCATAAACATTGCTCCAGCGGCAGGCACAGCCGTCAACTCCATCGGCACCCCGCCAAAGAAAGTTCCCTTGTAGTTGGTATAAGAAGCCGTTGAACCCGGTAAGTTCATGCCTTCCATCAAAACTTTACCTTTCCCATTGGAAGCTATGGTTATTGTAATCTGATATCCAGAAAGTCCAAATTCTTCAACAATCTCATTAAAGAAAGCGCCATCGCGTTGCTTTGCCCAGGTTTTCATGCAAGAGCCATCTATACTGAAACCGCCGCCGCAAGTATTCTCATACGACATATTTCGGGAGTAATAATTCAAATCACGATTAGTTTCAGAAGCTTCCAATGTAGACGCCATCTGAGAAAGGACTTCGGAGACTCTTGTGGAATTCACGTAGTTCTGCGTCATAACGGCAGCGTGGTTGATGAACAGCCGCTGGAAATTCGGGCTCTGAAGGAATCTCACAAACAAAGTATGGAAGCAATCACCAGAAGTGTTGTTAGTGCAACTCCCCGAAGTTCCGCCCTGTTTCACCCACTCAAACATGTTTGTCCCATCAGCCCGGGGATAAAAGCCCGAGACTTCCCAATCCCAGTCAAAGCCATGGTCCAAATCGTAAACCATGAACTTCCAGGGCTGATCCGGACTACGCCAGGCACGAACATTGTTATTGGGCCAGTCACCATTATGCATATACATTTCCGCAATCATATAGTCCGCATAATTCCCAATATCCAACATTGTTTTCGCTGTGGCATAGTTTGTTTCATCCGACATATTATGAGTAGCCACATACTTAAGCATGGATTTGTAATTGTCAACAGTACCATTGCTTGCCGTTACCGACGTGCCTAAATGTTTAATGAAATTCACACTGTTGGCATCAATTCCATAATTAGTTTCTACATAATTTTTGTTATAGCGTTCACGCATATCGTGAATACCATAATACGTCCCGTTATAGAACACCACTACCTGACGGCTTCGTTGATAATCCACTCCACTACCCTCTAGAATAGCTCCGCCCATAGCATCTTCCAGATAATCACTGACAAAACGATTGCCATTGTTGCGGAGGTTAAACGCCTTGTATTTGTCGTTTACCCCTTTGCGAGTTTCAAACAGAGGATAATGGAGCCAACCATCCTGATACTCTTCACGCATTACAATGGCAACAGACTTTTTATCACTTAGACGGCTGTAATTTCCCATCAAGGAAATTCCTGCATCTATTTCAAAGGCAGGTCCATTGGAAGAACTACCATTCTCAAAATATTCCACATGACCCGGATATTCTACATCCGCATACAAACCAGATGGAGCATATTCAGGTTTGTCTGCAGAAGTACGTATATAGTTGCTAGTAAAGAAAACAGGGCTCACACTGACCGCCACTACCGGCATTTTTACAGTTTCACCAACAAAGAACGTCTTCGTTATAACCTTGGAAGGAAGTTTTCCATTTTCAAATGTTGCACAGCGAAGAACGGTATTTTTAGAGATAACTAGCGGTTCCACAAACTGCGTTGAACTGGAAGTAGGAGCAGAACCATCCTTCGTGCAGCGAACAATCGCGCCTCCAGCAGTGCTTGGCGGATTTATCGTCACAGAACCTGTATAAAAACCCGCTTTAATCTCCCCAAAATCAGGATTGTCAGAAAAGCCTTCATAGGCCTCCGACTTTGAATTTTTGCCCTCAGGAGTAGACTTAGCAAAATACTTCCATGTTTCATCATCGTCTACACCCCAGCTCACGCCAGCGGTATTGATTTCTGGATATTGCACAGAATCAAGAATCCCATTACTGGGATCTATCAAATACAAAGTTCCGCCACTCTTATCCAACTTCCAGTTGGTGTGAGTACGAGCATGGAGCGTATTTCCTTCATCATCCAGCTTATTAGTTAGCGACGAAACGTCACGAACATCCTTCTTGTCCAAGAAGACGATTCTATAAGATTGAGCAGCAATGGATTCGTCACCAAAGGTCCATTTTTTGGGATCCTTTAAGGATTCTACTAAAGAATAGCCCTTCAAATTTGTAGATTCCTCGCCCGCATTAAAAATTTCCACCCAAGCACCATCATCCCCATCCAAATCCTTCCAATTCATATTCAAGGGAGAGATTTCTGTAATCAATAGATCAGAATTTCCTAACCAGCGAAGTGTGGTGTCTTTGTATACCGCCGTCGTATCGTCCACATAAGAGGTATCTCCAGTTACAGGATCTATAACGAGTTTTTTAACACCATCTGCAACACTTGAAGAGCTGCCCGATAATACATAATCTACCCAGCGTTTACCCTTACACTCCAGCCGTTTATCAATTTCTTTAACATAAACAACAAGACCTGTACGCGAAGCCGTACAATTCATCAAATCTTCTTCTGCAGCAAAGTATTCTCCCCAAGAAATCCATTTTTTGTCCTGACAAACATACAACGTATTATCGTCATTTACATGATGTTTTTCCCCAACACGTTTCGTCGTGCAATTAGGAAGGTCTTCTAAGGTAGCAACACCACCAACATCAACGTTCGAATCGGAACTATTGATATCATCTAAATCTGCGCTGGGCGAACCAGAATCATCATTTGTTATGGAATTGGCATCTTCTGAACATGCCAGCAATAAAAGTACGCTTACCAAAGAAATCAAGCATAGAATATTTTTTACAAATCGCATAACTTATTCAAATATTGCCGTATAGCTAGCGCCATTTGTAGGCGTCACTATTCGCGGGTTATCAGTATTTTTATCGCTCCATCCCGTAAACATCGCTCCGCTAGCAGGAACTGCGGTGAGTTCCATCTGAACACCACCAAAGAACGTGCCCGTATAATTCGTAGAAGTGGCTGTCGAACCCGGAAGATTCATGCCCTCCATCAGCACCTTTCCTTTCCCGCTAGAAGCAATAGTCACTTGTATGTCGCTGGAAAGGCCAAATTCACTAGCATACTCGCTACGCACTTTAGCGTCTCGTTCATATGCCCAATTTTTCATGGTAGATCCAGTTTTGCTAAACCCATCTGGATAGTATTTCTCATCTTGCTTAAACTTTTCCAAATCGCGTTTGATTTCATCACCATCCATCGTAGCAACAATTGCATCCACAGCTTTAGTAAAATTCGCCCCATTCAAATAATTTTGGAGCATCACCGCAGAACGATTGATAAACAAACGTTTGAAACTAGGACTCTCTATTAAGTTGACATACAAATTGTGAAAACACATAGGATCATTATTGGAATGGCAAGAGGCAGACGATGTTCCTCCCTGTTTAATCCAGCTGAACATATTGGTTTTGTCATTAAATTCGCCGTTATTGGCCCCCCATTTCCAACCATAACCATGGTCCAAATCGTAGATCATGAATTTCCAGGGCTGATCTGGGCTGCGCCAGGCACGTACATTATTGTTGGGCCAGTCACCATTGTGGCTATATATTTCCGTAGCCATATAATCGGCAAAATTACCCACATCCAGCATGGTTTTTGCAGTTGCATAGTTTGCTTCAACAGACATGTTGTTAGAGGCCACATATTTCAGCATTGAAATATAGTTGTCGGTCGTTCCGTTACTTGCTGTGATTTCCCGACCCAAATGCTTAATGAAATTCACGGTGCTAGCGTCAATGCCATAGTTGGTTTCCACATAGTTCTTGTTATAGCGTTCACGCATATCGTGAATACCCATATATTTGCCGTTATAGAACACCACCACCTGACGGCTGCGCTGATAATCCACACCGCTACCTTCCAGAATTGCGCCACCAGCCGCATCTTCAATATAATCGCTCACAAAGCGGTTGCCGTTATTACGGAGGTTGAATGCCTTGTACTTATCATTCACGCCCTTACGCGTTTCGAATAATGGATAGTGGAGCCAACCATCTTCATAGTCCTCTCGCATCACTATAGCCACTGTCTTCTTGTCATACACTCGGCTCCAGTTACCCATCAATGAAATCCCCGCTTCAATCTCCCAGGCAGGCGCATTAGAGAAACTCCCATTTTCAAAATACTCCACATGGACGGGGTATTCCACATCCGCCATCAACCCTGAAGGGCAAGATTTAGGATCAGAGCAATTCAAGCCTTTCAAATAATTATTGCGGAAGAAGGCAGAATCCACAGAAATGGCAACAACAGGCATTTGCACTTTTTCACCAATAAAGAACGTCTTTGTCACAACCTTAGAGGGGAGGTTACCCTTCTTATACGCCGCACAGCGTAGTACCATATTTTTAGAAATTTTCATGGGTTCATTAAATTCTGGAGAAGCGTCTGTAGGAGCCGAGCCATTCTGCGTACAACGCACTGTAGCACCGTCCCCAACGGATGGTGGATTTACCGTAACGGCCTCACCATAAAAGCCCGCTTTCACATCTCCAAAATCTGGATTTTCTGCAAACCCGTCATAGGCTATAGATTCCGTATTCTTCGCTTCAGGCGTAGACTTACCAAAATACTTCCAGGCGCCACCATCCACGATACCCCAACTCACGCCAGCAGTATTGATATCTGGATATTGAACAGAATCACGAATTCCGTTACTAGGGTCAATCAAATAAAGCGTTCCACCACTCTTATCCAATTTCCAATTGGTATGAGTACGCGAACGGAGCTTATTTCCAGATTCATCCTGTCCATCTGCAATCTTTGAAACATCGCGAATATCCTTCTTGTCCAAGAATACCGTTCTAAAAGACTTTGCGGCAATCAGCTCATCACCAAAAACCCATTTTTTGGGATCTTTCAAAGATTCCACCAAAGAGTACCCTTTTAAATTAGCCGATCTATCACCTGCATTAAAAATTTCTACCCAGGCGCCATCGTCCCCATCCAAATCCCTCCAATCGGTATTCAAAGGAGAAATTTCCGTAATCAACAGTGCAGAACTTCCGACCCAGCGCAGCGTTGTATCCTTATACACAACCACCGTATCTTCAACATAAATAGTATCTCCGGTCACGGGATCGATTACTCTAGATTTGCCGCTATTCGGGTCATCCTCGATGTTAGCCGCCGCAGAATGACCATCGCAAGCCCACATAACAAACATGCCTGCAAGCAAGAATAACCATAAGCTCTTTTTTAGCAAGACCATATCAAATCACCAAAAACGAGAATAGACGTTCTATTCTACACCACTTGTAAATTTATAAGATTTTTTGAATAAAATTCACTATTTCGGGTAATATCTTCTTTACCCTTGACAAAAATCACACCTTTATCTAACTTTGGCTTACCAAAATGGTTCTGTAGCTCAGTTGGTAGAGCAGTGGACTGAAAATCCGCGTGTCGTTGGTTCAATTCCAATCGGAACCACGAGAAAGCCTCAGGGACTCCTGAGGTTTTTTCTTTTTCGCTATTTTCTTTGAATTTTCGCGATTTTCGTCAATTTTAGCGATTAACGAATGCGATAGGGCGCGTAGATTTCATCCCAATGTTCAAGAAGCACATCCACCAGCTCTGGTTGGAACTGCAGACCACGCTGTTTCACAAACTCTTCGCGAACCCGGTCCTCAGGCCAAGGTTCCTTATAGCAACGCGGGCTAGAAAGAGCATCCAGCACATCCGCTACAGCACAAATACGTGCCGCCAGAGGGATGTCCTCCCCTTTCAGACCACGAGGATAGCCTTTGCCGTCCCAACGTTCATGATGACTGCCCGCGATAACCGCAGCAAAGCGCAGAAGCTTTCGCTTTGAGGCATTCAGCATCTCTTCACCAATGATGGAATGGGACTTCATAACGCCAAATTCAATGTCCGTTAGACGGCCAGGCTTGTTGAGCACGGCGTCTGGAATGCCAATCTTGCCCAAATCGTGCATGGGCGTCGCAAGGCGAATGCGATCAGCGTCCTCCTCTGGAAGTCCCATCCACTTGGCCAACTGGTACGAAATCTCTGACACCCGCTGAATATGGTCGCCGGTTTCCTGGCTGCGATACTCAGACGCCTCACCCAGGATGTGGATGATTTCACGTTGAGTGGCCTCCAGTTCCGAAGTCAAGCGGGCGGATTCCACGGTCTTTGCAGAATACACGGCAGTCAAGGCCAGGTGGTTCAAATCATCTTCCGAGAACACCTTCTCTTCAGTCACCTTGTTGATGGCCTGAAATACTCCCATCACCTTTCCCTCAGAATCAAAGAGAGGAACGGTCATTACGGAAGTGGTGTGATAATTCGTCTTTTCATCACTGCGACGATCGAACCTGGGGTCCTTGTACGCGTCTGCAATGAGGAGCGGTTCCCGCGTGCTGACGGAATAGCCTACAAAGCCTGCAGTCAAGGGAATGCGGAGTTCATCTACTCCATGAGCCACCTTGGTCCACAGTTCCTTTTTCTCTTCGTCCACAAGCCACAAGGAGCAACGGTCTGCCTGAACAATGGAGCGACCCATATTCGCCATAAGCATAAGAAGATTGTTCAGATTGCGTTCAGCCGCAATCTTCGGCATATATGAAAAAAGCAATTCCAGAATCCGCTGGGATTCCGCTGCAAATTGAGCACTCCAATCAGCCATACCTATAAAATAACAAATTCGCAAAATACCCATAAAAAGAATTGACGAAACCACGGGACTTTTTTATTCTTTGGGCACTTTTTGGAGGAATAGGCTAATTGGTAAGTCAGCGGTCTTGAAAACCGCCGCCGTCAGGCTTGGGGGTTCGAGTCCCTCTTCCTCCGCGAAACACCCGGGTTGAAAGACTCCGGGTGTTTTTTGTATAGAATTTTGCTCTAATGGTAATCCCACACATGGTTTTGGTCGGCGGCAAAATCCATAGCCGCGCTGGCAGGCTCGTCAAACAAAAGCGTACAAACCTTTATATCCAGGGATATGCATTTCGAAAGTGCGCTTATACAAGCTCCCGTGGTCGCCCCCGTCGTAAAAACGTCATCCACCACCACAATCGTTCCATGAGCAGGAAACTTAACTGCAGGGACTTCCGTAAAGGCACCCGCCACATTCCATTCCCGCTCATCTCGGTGAAGCTTTGTCTGGGAAACCTTGAAGCTCCGCCGTCGTAACAACCGCCTTACCTGACCACCCGTGATGGTCGCTAGAGCGGCAGCAATTCGTTCCGCCTGATTATAACCACGCTCCCGGTACCTGGCTGGATGGAGCGGCACCGGAACAAAGACCAGAGGCTGAGCCCATTCCTCTACACAGCCCGCCAAAATTCCGCCCTTAGTCAAAGACGATTGACGAACTAGATAAGAAGCAACTCCCGAGAGGCTGCGATACTTGAGAGCATGAACTAGGCGACGCGTCCGCTGATCTAAGGGAAAAAGACAAGCCGTATTCTCGTTGGGAAACCGAGGTTCCTTGCCCGCCTGTTGCAGTTTTGCCTTGCAATCCGGACAAAACCAGGGATCCAGATATTCTGATGTGGAACCACAACCCAGGCATTCCATACCAAAAAAGAAATTTGAGCAACGTTTTAAAAAATCCATACCCTTATAAACGTTTTACAAGGATATTTCTCCCACATTTTTTTGAAAAATTTTTCTTACTTACCCAGACGATAAATCTGAACATCCTTAACATAGTAAGTCTGAACAGAGTTGCCCAAATTCATTTCAAAACGGGCAAAGGGAGTGCTTTCTTCTGGCGTAAATTCTATCTCAACCGATTTTCCAGATGTTGGCACCTTAATGTGCTCCTGGAATCCAATGGTTTCATATGTGGCATAAGATCCAATACGAGCGGTGATTTCGCCTCCCTTGTCAGACCAGATGGTAAATACGCACTTGTATTTTTTGCCAGCCACAAGACCGATATTTTCGTGAATCAACTGAACGCTATAAGAGTATCTGCCAGCTGTTTTCACATCCACCTTCATGATGTGCTGGCCATCTTTTTCAGTCACAATGCTACTATCCGCAAAGCCCCCAAACTGGTTCATCAAAATCCAATCCTGGGATCCATTCGCAAAATCGCTATTGGAGACCACATTATCCGTGCGCGAGCCCACAATCCCTTCCCAAATGTCCAGAACATATTTCTCCTTCACATCCCCATCGCCTTCCATGTATTCATAGCGAAGAGCTTGGAAACTGGGCAGGAATTGGTCATTCAAAATTTTCCACAAATCCTTGTTGTTTTCCGCATTAAAGCGAATGATTCCATCTTCAGAAACCTCCGCTTTAACCAAATCCAAACCATCTACGAAATGGCGGACGCGGAACATTACAGACAAATTATAAACACTATCCGAAACCCGCTCTATCTGAGAATAGTGGTACCGTAACGTGAATTTCACAAAATCGCTAAGAGAATACTCAAAGGGAACATAATCCTTCCCCACCAAAATACGTCCCTGGATAGTGGAGGATTTGTTCGGTACCGCAAACGAGACCCCCATCTCTTTCAAGAAGCCTTCATCTTGCAAGTTGATGCCGCTAAAGGCATCATCGAAGGAATTTTCCTCTGTAAAGGATATGGGCAGCACAGCTTCGGGCGCCGATTCGTACGGCCACAGTTGCAAGCCCGCAACAGGGTCAATGGAAACAGAAACATAGTAGCTGGAATAGGAACGGATTCCATGCAAATCTAAGGTAAAGCTATCAAGGAGAACGGGTTCATCCCTGGCAGCAGACTTGGCGAGAGAAGTCTTTTCAACCTCGGAATAATCTACCGTAAAATCTGCAGTGAAAGCGAGGGCCGGGTTCCCGATTTCAATTCCTGCTACAGGCTCGCTGCTCTCGTTAGAACAGCCTACAACAGCAAGCATCATCAAAAAGAACCCAACAAGCACTCCGCAAAACTTCATCACTATCCTCGAGTCAGAGGAAACAGTTGGATGTTCACCTGTACAACATCATCAGCTTCTCCGGACTTTGCAGAGAAATCTAGCAGTTCTTTGCGCATCAGTTGTATGTGATTTTTCAATTTAGGGAAATCTTCACGTCGAATACTGAATGTGAGGGCCGAAAAATCACGTTCCTGGGAAGGCAATTCCAGCATTCCTGCAGAAAGCTGAAGCATTTTCTGATGATAGGTCTTCACCATCATATCCTGGACCTCATCATCTGTCGTGATCATGGGGCCCCGCTGGCGATAACCATTCGCCGTCTTCACAAGAAGACCGAGTTCCGTCAATAACTGGAGCGATTCCATCACTTGCGCTGGCGTCACAAAGCCCCGAAGTCGTTTGGATATAGCATCGGGAATGGGCTTGAAACCACGCAGAGACACCATCTCCAGAATTACGGAATGATGCCATTCCTTGAAAATGCGGAACTGGGCCTTTTCCATCTTGTGCAGTTTAGAGCGAGGGCTTGCCTTCACCAACTGCGCGTAATAAATCTGCTTTTCTGAATCCGTCTGAGCCTGGTTGAAAAATACCAGACTTTCAAAGTAGGCAGCACGCTGTTTTTCCAGCCCCAATCCCTGAATCAGTTTCAGCACCGTATTCTTGGTGATGTTGCGCTTGCCATCAATGGTAAGTTTCAAGTGAGCATGGCTGGAAAGGCCGGACTTTTCGGCAAAATAGCGCAGACTGAAAGAAGCCTGAGTCCGCTTTTTGAACTCGTAGTAGTCCCGCAGATACACCCTAAAATTCGTGTACTGCAACACGTCGGGTTCTTGGGATTTTGCTCTTTCAGTCGTTTCCATGCCCATAAGATAGATGTTTAATGGGTAATGGGAAAGGGTTCGGAATTATTTCTCGTTTACTGGGGTAACCAATCAAGAATGATTCTGGTCGTCGGAAGCCAACAGAGAGAATCGGATGTGGTCCTCAAAATTGCCATTAATTCGTTCATATTGACGGCAAACTCCCTCTTCCTGGAATCCTATGCGGCGAGCCACCGCAACACTAGGCAAGTTGTTGACAGACACGGAAATTTCCAGGCGATTCAACTTCAGCGTTTCAAAGGCAAAGCGGCTCAGTGTCTTTAAGGCGTCTGTTGCAAAACCCATGCCAGTAAAGGGTTTTCCCAGCCAATAACTAATTGTGGCAGAATGATGCTCCTTCTGCACCCAACCTAGAATAATACAACCTGTAATATGTCCTTCGTGAAAAATACCCCAGCAACCGCCACTGCCCATATCTGCCTGCAGTTCCCAGGATTCAAGGCGAGACTGGACATCGTCTTCCGAGATGACGTCGGCTGGCCAGGGCAAATGCGCCGCCAAAAATTCTCTAGAATCTACGACCAATTGGAAAAGTGCCGGAACATCAGCTTCCCCAATTTTCCGCAGGCATACCTTTTCGCCGCGCAAAGTTTCAAGCGAAATTTCTTCAATATCAAGCATGGGAAAGCAAGAGGGAAACGAATTTTTCCCAGACCACATCCACAATATGACGTGGAGCAGACTCTATTGGGAGAGGAAGCCACGAAAAATCAAAATCTGTATCTACACCAGCAGCTTTTATGAGCCGTCCATAATCACAATTCAAGGCTTCCAGCGCCTTCCATCGCGCAAAATGTACCTTCTCTTTCAATGTGAATCGACGCTGCAACAATTTACGCTTCACAAAGCCTGCTCCATCCATAATAAGTTTGGGATAAGCAAAAATAACCGTTCCCTCTGGAGAATAGATGGATTCCATCGTCACTTCATTTTCTGTAAAATGGCGGCTGAGGCCTATTTCTAAGCTGTGAACCACATCGTAAAATTTCGTCTGTTCCGGCGTTTCAAAAAGATGCGTGTAGAACGAGCCCAGAGCTGGCTGTTTGATGTACAAAAAGTAGGATTGCAAATGTGGGAATATTTCCGTGTTACGAGTGAGCGACACCACATCTGCCGATAATTTTTCTGCCTGTTCAAAAATTTGAGGAAAGATATTCCTGTAGTAAACGGTGGAGTCATTGATAAGCAGCAGACGTTCCAGTGAGGCGAGAGAATCGCCCGCGGCTTGGGTCTGAAGATAGCGGCGCCACATCCCGAAATCAAAGCCGTGATTTTCCGTGAGGAAAAGTTCGATGCCACTCTGCTCAAGGAAGGCCCGCGTTTCGGAAGAAAGCTCCCGGCGGTTTGTCAGCAGCACGACATGAAAATCCGTTGCGGCTAGTTTCTGAAGCGCAAAACGCACATAGCCCGGGAGAGTTTCTCCCGTTTGATAACTGGCGTAAAGTGCGATTTTCTTGTATGGCATAGATTAGCGGCGACCTCTGCGACCACTGCGACCACGAGAATCACCTCGCCCGCCATGACCTTGATCGCCGCGACTTCTGCTTTCACGACCCCGACTGCCGCGGGAATCATCACGCCCGCCGCGGCGAGATTCGCCACGCCCGCGACCGCGTTCACCCATGTCGGCACTGCGCTTGCGGTCACGACCCCGCTTCATGGGGAAGCGCTCCTGTTCGTCATCAAAGCCATCATCAAATTCTGGCTGACTCAAGTAGCCCAAAGCCTCTGCAGCTCCTGCGCGGTCCGCACGTTCCTCGGGACTGCGACGATGTTTGCGCTCGGGCGAAAGTTTTTCCAGGATTTCAAAGTCCACCTGACCGCGGAGAGGATCCACTCGGAGCAGGCGAACTTTGACCTTATCGCCGCGGCGGAACGTCTTACCGCTCCGCTTCCCGACGACAACGCCTTGGTCCGGATTGAAGATGTAGAAGTCGTCACCGGCGATGTCGCGGAAGCGCACCAAGCCTTCTGCAATGGGGTCTGCAATGGAGACAAAGATGCCCCATTCTTCCACACCACTTACGGAAGCTTCAAACTCATCACCAATGCGGTCCTTCAAAATCCAGCTAGCGCAAACCTTGATGGCCAAGCGCTCCACCTTCATATTCTTGATTTCGTTGGTAGAAATCAAATCGCAAACTTCAATGACGCTATTGGTCCGTTCCGCCTCAATCTCCTTACCCGTGCGGGCTAGTTCACGATGGCACCACAAATCCGCATAACGGCGGATAGGGCTAGTGAAATGGCTGTAATCCTGCCAGTTCAAGGCGAAGTGTCCAAAACTGTTACTGTCGTAATGAGCCTTCTGCATACTGCGGAGGATGCGGTTCGTCAGCACCTCATCATCGCCGGCACGTTTCACCAGATGTTCATAAAGTTTGAACGCCGTCGGATTCAAGTTGGTATCGCCACTGCGGGGGCGACCCAATTCACGAAGCATCACCGGAGCATCCTTAAACAAATCCGGATACATGTAATAAAGCTCCATGATGTCCTTGGTATCCGGAGCCTCATGAATACGATAGATGCCCTGCAACTTGCGTTTTTTCAATTCCTTGGCGCAGCAATTGTTGGCAATGAGCATGCACTCTTCCACCCAGGAATTGCTCTCATCTGTTTCACGAGGCACAATCTGGATAGGCTCGCCGTTCTCGTTAAACTTGCAGCCATATTCAGTGCTCTTGAATTCCAGCAGGCCATCCTTGGTGCGATTGATTTTCAAAAGCTTGGTCACTTCGGCCAAAGCCTTCACATCTTCATCGCCCTGTTCCATCAAAGCAACTGCCTGCTGGTAGGTGATGGACTTGGTTATCTTCACAATACTGCGATGGAAATCCCAAGAGAGCACATTGGCATTCTTGTCCAGTTCCATCATGCAAGTGAATGCACAGCGGTCCACGCCTTCGTGCAAACTGCACACATTGCTGGAAAGTTTATCCGGCAACATGGGAACAGCCGTCCAGGGCAGATACTGCGTGTAACTGCGCTCCAAAGCCTCTTCATCCAAATCACTGCCTTCGGGCACATAGTAGCTCACGTCCGCAATATGGACACCCAATTTGAAACCGCCACCTGGCAAACGTTCCACGCTGATGGCATCGTCATGGTCCATGGCTCCATCAGGATCTATGCAGAGAATGGTGGTCTTGCGGTAATCCACACGACCCTTGAAATCCTTGGCCGTAGGTTCCTTCACACCATTCACATATTCCTTCACCGCAGGCCCAAAGTCCTTGGGAAGATTGCTTTCTTCCATGAACTTTTCCGCTACCTCTTTCCATGTGATGTTCAAAATGTCAGCGCTGTGGTCCACCTTGGCGAGCATGCTGTGCTTGCGTTTCGGGTGCGGATACAACGTGAAGCTGATGGTCTCCCCATCCTTACCAGGAGCCTGACGGCGGTGTGCCATCTCATATTCCTTACCAGTGGCAAGTTCCGTCACCACCCACATTTCTTCATCCACCTGATGGAGGATGCCCCGCTTGATGCGGGTCTCGCTGGAATCGTCCTTCTGGCGACGACTGCGGGCACCAGGCCTGCGATTGTCTTCAGAGCCCTGATCCGCAAATTTCTTGCGACGTTTTTCCGCCTTCTCTTCCAGCGGTTCTCCATCACCCAGCTGATATTCCTTATGGCTGGTGCGTTTGAGAACGCCCCGTTCCACCATGTCCGCCAAGAGCTGCTTGAAAGCCATCTTCTGTTTTTTCGGGAGACCCAGAGCCCCGCGCAGCTGACTCCCCACCATGGGTTCGTCACGCAAGATCGCAAGGATTTGTTCTTCACTCGGTAACTGATGCGCCATCTTAAGCCTCCTTATCTGCGGGTTCGCCGACGGCACCGCCCGCATTTGAAACTTCCTTTTCCGCCTGCTTGTACGGGAGTGCCGATTCAATCAAATCGTGCATGCCGTCCCTGAATTCCGCTATGGGCATTTCGGCGTAATCCTCATACTTCATCAAGGGATGAACTACAATTTTGACTTCACCTCCATAAATCGCCCACTTGACTTTTGGCAAGCGTTCGCCAGTATTCACTAATGTAATCGGTAAAATGGAAAAATGGTGTTCTTTCGCCATTCTGAATATTCCATTTTGGAATTTGAACATACGACCATCGGCACTGCGGTGCCCTTCCGGGAACACGGCGATGTTATTGCCCTTTTCCAAGCGGTCCTTGACCATCTGGCCCATACCCGCATTCTTACGAGGATTGGAATAAACAGGAATGCAGCCGATGCGCGTCAACACCCAGCTGAAAACGGGCGCCTTCCACAAGCTGGCCTTAGCCATAAACGCCGCATTGTCAATGGAATGCCACACCACGTTGGTATCCAAGAAACTCTGATGGTTCAAGACCATCACGTATCCCCGCTCCTTGGGAATATTTTCTGCACCTTCCACAGAAACGGTGATGCGGAACAGCTTGAAAATAAAGTGCTTGAAATCAAAGCGACAAATGTTGGTGCAATCTTCCCAATGACCGCGCAATCCGCAATACCACATGTAAGGGATTCCCATAATGCACATGGTAGCAAACACAAGAACATAATATGCCAATGCTAGTAATGCGCGCATGATTTACCTAATCAGAGATTCCACACGGGAGCAAAGATTTTCAGCTTCCTCTGCGGTAGGAGCTTCTGCAATCACGCGAATGACAGGTTCCGTATTACTTGCACGGACATGGACCCAGGACGTCCCCTTTCCAAGCCAGAGTCCGTCACGGTCATCGCTTTTCCAGCCTTCAAATTCCTTGCGGACCAGCGGGAGAATTTCTGCAACACTCTTAGCACCCAATTCAAACTTTTTCTTGGGCATCACGTAAGCCGGATTTTCCGCTACAAACTTTTCCGGGCCACCATCATGATGTGCCATCCAGCTCAGCACGAGAGCCGCCGCCACCAGGCTATCGCGGCCATAGTGAAGCGCCGGAAGAATCACACCGCCGTTACCTTCACCGCCAACCACGCAGCCATTCTGAATCATCTGGAGGCTCACGTTGATTTCGCCCACTTTCGCACGACTGAAATCGCAGCCGTACTTTGCCGCCACATCTTCGTTCATGCGGCTGGTACTCAGGTTGACGCAGACACTTCCCTTCTTCTGACTCAGCACTTCTTCCATTGCAATGGCAAGAGTGTACTCCTCGCCAATGCTCTTGCCCTCACCGCTCACGAGGGCGCAGCGGTCCGCATCCGGATCCACCGCAAAACCAACAGCGCAACCATTCTTCTTCACAGCCTCACGCAAGTCGCCCAAATTTTCCGGAATGGGTTCCGCCCCACGGGGGAAGGTTCCGTCCGGTTCGCAGTGCACCCGCACCACTTCGCAGCCTAGTTGCTCTAAAAGCCGCGGGACAATGTAACTGCCGGCGCCATTCACGGCATCCACAGCCACTTTAAACTTCTTCGCCCGAATGGCATCCACATCCACAAACGGAATCTTCAGCGTGCCATCAATATGCACGCCATCAGCATCGGGCACCACCTCATACTTGCCCATGGTGCGATAGTCGGGATAGCTGAACTGGTTTGCATCCGCCAACTCGAAAAGTTTCTTCACATCATCGGGCCCGAGGAAGAGCCCCTTGTTGTTGAGGAACTTGAGGGCGTTCCATTCCAGAGGATTATGGCTTGCGGTAATGATGATGCCAGCATCAGCCTTCATCTCAGTCGTGAGAATTTCCACCGAGGGCGTCGTGGAGAGGCCCACATCCACCACATCCACGCCAGCGAGGCGGCAAACGCCAGCCACAAACTGCACAATGGCTTCACCCGTAGGCCGACTATCTCGACCAATAACGATACGCTTGGCCTTCGTAATTTCAATAAAAGCCCGCACATGGCTCTGCAAAACTTGCGGTGTGAGAGTATCCCCCACAATGCCGCGAATACCCGAAATAGAACGCATCAATTTAGACATAAAAACTCCTTGATTTACCTTTGGAAAACTAGCAAAACCTTGTTGAAAAACACCAGCCGATTTATCTATATTAGTCCCAAATGCGAAATCTCCCGAAATTTCTCTTTCTTCTGCTGGTTTGCCTAACGTGGGGACACGCGCAAAATGGCGGCGACCTGCAGAGCGACGCTACCAAGCCGGGCAATGGCGGTGCGCAAAGTGAGACCGACGACGATTTTCAGAGATTTACAGCACTCCCCATCTTAGGCTATTCTGAGGAAACCGAACTCCAGTACGGAGCCATGACCATCCTCTTTTTCAAGCCCAGTTTTAAAGGGGGGCAAACCAGCGAAATTGATTTGGCTGCCTATGGCTCCACCCGCAAACAGTTTCAATTTCTAGCCGTGCCCTACTTCTACCTCTTCCACGACCAAGTCAGCGGCTGGCTAGATTTTCGCTACCAGGATTGGTTCGGCCATTATTACGGGCTGGGGAACGACCCTGATTTCGACGATTACCGCTCCTTCAACCGCAAAACCTACGCCTTCACCACACTCATTGAATCTAATTTCGGCCTCCCTGTCAATTTCAAACAAATTAAATACGGGCTGACCACCGACTTCACGCACACCGATGTCCACTGGCGAAGTTACGACGGCAATCTGCTCACACCCGACGACGAACCCAGACTTCCCGATTCCCAGAACGGCTGGCGCTCCGGCATTGGCTACCACCTGACCTTCGACTCTCGGGATAATATGAACTGGTCCAGACATGGCTACCTGGCTCAATGGGATCACCGCTTCTACAGTGATGCCTTGGGCGATTTCAGCTTCACCTATCAGGAACTGGACCTGCGGGGCTTCAGTGAATTCATCTGGAACACCTCCATGGCGGTAGGAATCCTGTGGCAAAGAGTCGACGGGAACGTTCCCTTTGACATGCTGGCTGGGCCCGATGGCATCCAGCGGTTCCGGGGAGTGGAAAGCAACCTCTTTCAAGGCAACCAGGCCCTAATCCTCCAGACAGAGTTCCGGAAGGAGCTGTTCTGGCGTCTGGCCGGCGACATCTTCTTCGAGGGTGGCAAAGCGGGCAAGTACTTCAGCGACCTCCTGAGGGAGGACTGGCACAAGGCAGTAGGCTTCGGGGGGCAGCTCGCCCTAAACCTGAAAGAGAAACTCTACGCCCGGGGCGAACTTTCCTGGGTAGATTTCAAGGAAATCGGCATTTCCGTCTATATCCGGGAAGCCTTCTAAAAGTAAATGCGGACCATAGGCCCGCATTTACCATTTTTGAGATAGAATGGCTTAAAGAACTAGTCCTTGAGGCTGGTCCAGTCCAAAACGCCTTTTTTGTAAAGGTAGAGGTATCCCGCTTCCAGAATGAACAGGAAGCCAAGAAGCACGAACAAAAGTTCCCAACCACCAGCCAGGAACTGCACCGTCCAGGGGTAGAGGAACGCCACTTCCAGGTCAAACACCAGGAACAGCATGGCCACCATGTAATACTTCACCGGATAGCGTTCATTGGCTGTACCGGAAACGTGGGCCAAACCACACTCGTAGGATGAGCCCTTAATCAAAACATTCTTGATTTTGCCCGGATGGAGCACCCAGTTGGCAATCAGAAGGACCGTTGGCACACAAAGGGCCAAAATGACCAAAATGGTCATTGCGAAGGTCGTATCAAAAATTTCAACGTTACTCATAGTGGTGCAAAAGATAGTATATGACAGTTAAGCCGAACAGCGTAAAAAACTTTTTTGGTACAATACCTCCAGAAAAGTATATATTAGGGCCATGAAGTTCATTATCCAGATATTGAGCTTTTTTGCTCTTTTGTGCAGTATAACTGCTTGTTCCGATGGTAGCGGCACTGTGGCAGGCACAGACCCATTTGCCGAAGGCGACGACCCTTCATCTTCTGCAAGCAAGGGAGACTCCTCTGTCGTTAAAAGAGACACCGCCTTTGCACCAGAAGATGTCCTCTATTACAGCAGTGCCGTCGTGTTCTGCTGGAATGCGGGCTGCGAAGCAGAATTTGCACCCACATCTTCCGATGGGAAATCTTCAACTTCCACCGGAAAATCCTCCTCCAGTAACGGAGGCTCAACCGCAAAATCCTCTTCATCCAAAGCATCCGCAGTTGCTCCAGTCATTGATGAAAGCACTCTCACGATGACAGATAAGCGTACCGGAACAACCTATAAGCTCACTGCTGTAGATAATGGCGATGGAACCCGCACTTTATGGATGGGTTCGAACCTGAAATACGCTCCCACTTCCGGAAATACATATTGCCCCAAAGACGACAAGGGGAAGAATGTTTGCGATCTATATGGTACTTTCTACGACCATGCAACCGCTGAGGACGCATGTCCAGAAGGTTGGAGACTCCCTACACAGGCGGAAGCCAAAACAGCGCAAAGCCTAGATGAAAACTCTACGAACCCCTGGAATTGGACCATTGGTGGGCGCGTAGAGTTAAACGGAAATGATATGAAATTTGGTCAAGCTGGTGAACAAGGCAGACTTTGGTTGATTGATGGGACTGCACTCCAGATTAAGAATTACGGCTCCCTAGAATTTGGGTTCTTAACTGAAGCAGAAACCGAAAATCGAGCCTTTAATGTACGATGCGTCAAAATCACAACCGCTCCAAAATCCTCTTCTTCGAGCGCCAAGTCCTCTTCTAGCGCGAAATCCTCCTCTTCTGAAGACACTCCAACAGTAGATGAGAAGGGATTGACCATGACAGACAACCGCACACAGGAAGAATATTCTCTTGTCAAAGTAGATATGGGCAAAGACAATCCAAAAATTCTTTGGATGACAAGAAACCTTGTTACAGCAACAAAGGACGGCAACGGCATTTATTGTATGGACCAGGGGAAAAATAAATGTTCCATGTACGGCACATTCTTTGATAAGACTGCAGCGCAAAATGCCTGCCCCATCGGGTGGAGGCTTCCCACATCAACGGAAATTGAAAAAATGAAAAACTACAAGCCCGGACCAGGCCAAACCACAACTTGGGAATGGACTTTTGGTGGCCGATTTGAAATATCTGGCGCCGTTGTTAGCTATGATAGCGAAGGAGAGCAGGGTAAACTATGGTTGAATGATGGTTCCGCCCTACAAATTGAAGACAATGGAAATAAGTTTGTTCTCCTCAATGCAGGTCAAACTGACAATCGTGCTTTCAACATTCGTTGCGTCACAGAAGCGAATACAAAATAACACTTGAAAATAAGTTGTTTTTATTTTGCGCAATATTCCGCGACTTGTTCTCTTAAACGAGAACCGCGGACTTTGCCCAGCAAATCCTGAATATCTTCCAGCGGAGCCTCCATAAAGGACTCCGCACTTTTGTATTTGGAGAGAATCTTCACTCGGGTCTCATGACCCACGCCAGGAATCTTCAGCCATTCCACTTCCAAATCCTTTTTGCGCTTGCTGCGCTGGTAGGTAATGGCAAAACGGTGAGCCTCGTCACGGGCATTCTGCAGCAGTTTCAAGGCCGAGCTGGTGCGGTGAAGCACAATACTTTTGCGGTCATCGGGGAAAACAATTTCTTCCAAACGTTTGGCAAGGCCAATCAAGGGCAAATCCTGATCATGGCCCAGTTCCTTCAGGATCTGCATGGTGGCATCCACTTGACCTTTGCCGCCATCGCAAACCCACAAATCCGGCATTGGCGTTCCTTCCTCTTCCAGACGGCGAATGCGGCGGGTCATCACCTCACGCATGCTGGCAAAGTCATCTACGCCCGAAACTGTTTTGATGATAAATTTGCGATAGTTGCTCTTGTCCGGACGACCATTCTTGAAGGCCACCAGGCTAGCCACCGTATTGGTTCCCGAAAGGTGTGAAATGTCCACGCACTCAATGCGGAAGGGCGTATTCTTGAGACCCAGAACTTTCTGCAGTTCAAAAACGCTCTGGTCGATTTCGCTATACTTTTGCACCTCGGAGCGCATCTCCACCAGAATCATGTCGGCGTTGGCGCTGGCCAGTTTCAAGAAGCCCAACTTTTCGCCCCGTTGTGGGTTCGTGAAGCTCACTTTATGGTGGGCGCGTTCCGCCAGCGTCTGCATCAGCATTTCCGATTCCTCGGGCAGAGCCACATCTGTCGCAATCTCCCCAGGAATAAAGTCCACATCCATATACCACTGGACTATCATCTGCCGGAAGATTTCCGTCTCGTCTTCCTCCAGCTTGCATTCCAGGCGGTAATGGCGGCGCCCGCAGAGAACACCATTGCGATATTCAAAGACGACCGCAGCCGATAGCGTCCCGTTTCGGCGAAGGGACAGCACGTCCACACAGACGTTGGGGTCCGTCACGTCCGTCTTCTGATGGATGCCTGTGGCCTGCAGTGCCTGAATGGCATCCCGCTTTTTCTTCGCCGTCTCAAAATCCAGAGCCTCGCTGGCGGCAAGCATCTCCTGCTCCCAGGTGGCAATGAGGTCGTCTCGCTTGCCGTTCAGAAGCATCTGCGTCTGCTGTACTGCCCGGCGGTAATCCTCCTCCGAAATCAGGCCCGCGCAGGGAGCGCTGCACCGTCCGATGTGATAGTTGAGGCAGGGGCGCGCAGGCTTTACAAGCGGCAGCTTCATGGAGCATTCCCGAATCTGGAACAGCCTGGAGGCAATGTCCTGCAGCTGTCCAATCATTCGGGAATTCATGTAGGGCCCAAAATACTGGCAGCCATCCTTTCGCACCGAGCGACTGAGGAACAACCGCGGGAAGGGCTCATGAACCGAAAACGCCAAATACGGGAAATGCTTGTCATCTTTCAAGAGAACATTGTACTTGGGCGTATGCTTTCGAATCAAGTTCGCTTCCAGAATCAGGGCCTCAGATTCACTTTCCGTAATAATCCATTCAATGTCCCGGATAAAAGGGAGCATCAACGTGGCCGCTCTGTGGCCGTTATGCTCGCTGCCATCAAAATAGCTGCGAACCCGATTCTTCAAAACCTTGGCTTTGCCGATGTAGATGATTTTCCCCTGGGCATTCTTCATGATGTAAACTCCCGGCAAAGCCGGAAGTTCCGCAAGGCGACGCTCAATATGTTCGTTAACGGCAATCATCTTCAAAGGTTCCTTCCCTAAATTTAGCACAAACCCATCAGAACAATCCAGAAATGAAGGTATATTTATCCAACCAACCCTTATATCAACAATGTCCACAGTAATTCTATTCAACAAGCCATTCGGAGTGCTAAGCCAGTTCACACCTGAAGCAGGGCACCGCGCGCTGGATGAGTTTGGTTTCCCGCCAGGGGTTTATGCCGCAGGCCGATTGGATCACGACAGCGAAGGCGCACTCCTCCTCACCGACGATGGGAAGTTGATTAAGAAATTGCTGGACCCGAAATTCGAGCACCCGCGAACATACCTGACCCAAGTGGAGGGGCAGATTACAGAAGAGGCAATAAAACGTCTCGCCGCCGGTGTGGACATCAAAGGCTATCACACAAAGCCCTGTCGCGCTCGCATCGTAGAGGCTCCAAACTGGATTTGGGACCGCAATCCGCCAGTCCGTTTCCGCGCCAACATCCCTACCAGCTGGGTGGAGCTCACCCTCATCGAAGGCAAGAACCGTCAAGTAAGGCACATGACTGCCGCCGTAGGCTTCCCTACCCTCCGCCTGATCCGCGTGCAGATAGGAAAAATTCCCCTGGGCGATTTGCAGCCAGGGGAATGGAAAATTATTACGGGAAAAATCCTTTAAATGTCCCTCCCCCCCACACACAGTTTTTTGCTTAATTGTCCTTCCTAACTTCGTCGTTCACCCCCCCCATTTTTATAATCATTTATTGTATTTTAATTAAAAAATTGTTTTATATTTCAAATTGCTCAGGTTTTTCAGAATTTTACAACAAAAACAAAGGAAAAAACATGAAAAAAATCCTCCTTTTGGCAGCCGCGGTTGCAGCAGTGATGACGTTTGAGGGGTGCGCCTCTTCTTCGTCAGTACGCGTTACCGAGCTCAACACTATTCAACACAATCAAGACGGCACTCTGCGTAGTTTTGGTGCAGCCAATATGCGCTCTATAGGCCCCGTTCTTGCAAAAATCGATGCAGAATGTTCTGTTTCAGACCTGTTCAGGGTGGCAAAACAATCCTACCCAGAAGCCAGCGATGTCATCAACATCCGTATGGAAGAAACAACCATCAAAAAAGGCAATCAAACAACATACAGCTGCAAATATTCTGGTCTAGCCGTAATCTATAAATCAATCACCCCTCAGGAAGAAGCCGCATGGAAGGCGCTTCTCGCCCAGACTGCTCCAGCAGAACAACCTAAGGAAGAATCTGGTTTCTCGTTGTTCTCTTCCAACAATAAATCTGCAAACAACGGCTCCAAGCCGGCAGCATCTCAAGCACCTGCACCGGCACCTGCACCGCAGCCTGCTGCTGAACCGGATGCGGAAGAGCCGAGCACCTCAAATGAAGCATTTACTGTAAGATAGGGAGGTACAACATGAAGATCAAATTTTTACTGATAGCTTTAACAAGCACACTTCTCCTTTCCGGTTGCGCCATTTCCAAAAGCAACCGCACACAGGAAATCAATCCTATTAACCCGGTGGGTACTTCTGGATTCTCCGCCTATGGAATGGAACGCATTGACGTACTTGGCATGGGCTCCTGGGAATCCGACAAGCGCTGCTCTGCAGTTGATTTCTTCAAATACTTGACAAAGGAATATCCCGAAGCCGACGACATGATCAATGTCCGTATGGAGGAATTCACTATCAAGGAAGGAAATGATGTCAGTCATTCCTGCAAGTATTCAGGCATTGCCATTGCATACACTCCGCTAGACCTTACTGAAGGTTCTTCCTGGGCTGAATCCAAGGCCACACCTCAAGAAGAAGCCGTCGTTGTAGAAGAAACAATAACAACTACAGCACCGGTCTGCCAGCCCTGCGCTTGCGTGTCTTGCGGTTGCACTCCCTGTAGTTGCATGAATCCGAACAATCAGTAATCATTATATCGTACCGAACTAAACAAGGGATTGTATGACATTAACAAAAAAATTGTCGTTTTCATTTTGTTCTACATAACATTTTCTTTTGCAACATGGAATTATTTTCCCTTGCAAGGTTCTGGTTTCTCAGCAAAGGTTGGATATAGCATCGGTTCTGGAGATGTAGATCCTTCCGCGCTTATGGTGGGTGCCCGATATGTATTTGGAGAAACATTCGAAGTTTCTATTCAAGATTTCGGATATCAATTTCACGATTACATGGATGGGCTAAAGAACCCTGTTCTTGGGGCTCGTCTACAGCTCGGGGAGAAAACTCTCCTCTTCCTGGATTTTGGCTTGCCCATAGGAACTATCGACAATGACCCGGGCTACCTCAAATTCGGTTTGCAACAAGCATTTGTGCTAAACAGCCATTTTGCTTGGAGTTCCGAAATTGGGTTCCAGAATCTATTCACCACTACTATAGACGATGATTACTACTATGGTAGTTATGATTACGATCATGGATCTCTTATAGAGGTCGCTACTGAAATGGACATTCACATTAGCAGACTTATTCTGTTTGCCGGCTACGCATTCGCCATTCAAATTACTGATGGCGAAGCGGATTTTGGTGATTTCACTGATTCTGATGGATATGCGGGAAGTACGCGGCATCGCATTTTCTTTGGTCCAAACCTGAAGATTACGGAAAACATCAATGCCGAGGTCGAGTATTCCATGCAATTTGGATCCAAGGCATATGATTATTCTGCAGACGCCTTGGCCTTCTATGTGAAGTTCAAATTCTAACTCTATTCGTCAAAAAAAATACAATCCCGTTGAGAAAATCAACGGGATTTTTTATATGCGAGAGTTCCTTGAAGAAGTCATTTCCCTTATCGTCGACCAAGATGAAGGCGGGTCGGACAGCACTTAGGAGCTCTGCTCCTTAGTGCGCATGACCCCCGCTTGGGCGACGACCATGGTCACTGATGATTACTATTAAAGCAGTTCCTTGAAGAAATCGTTGCCCTTGTCGTCGACCAAGATGAAGGCGGGGAAGTCCTTAATCGTAATCTTGCGGATGGCTTCCATACCCAGTTCCGGGAAGGCCACGATGTCATTACTGAGAATGTTCTGTTCTGCAAGGATTGCAGCCGGGCCACCGATGGAACCCAGGTAGAATCCGCCAAACTTCTGGCAAGCATCCGTCACATCCTGGCTGCGGTTGCCCTTAGCCACCATAATCATGGAAGCTCCCTTAGACTGGAAGCGCATCACGTAGGGGTCCATACGGCCAGCCGTTGTGGGACCGAAGCTTCCCGTAGGCATTCCTTCCGGAGTCTTGGCAGGGCCAGCGTAGTAAATCGGATGATTGCTCACCACTTCCAGAACCTTCTTCTCGACGTCGGTGAGTTCCTGGCCCGCTTCCTGCTTATCGAAGATTTCAGCAATCTTTGCGTGAGCCATATCGCGGGCCACAATCATGGTGCCCTTCAGGCTGAGGCGTGTCTTCACCGGATACTTGGTGAGGTCAGCAAGAACTTCCTTCATGGGGCGGTCCAAATCAATTTCTACAGCAGGAGCCATGTTCACAGAGGCACCCTGGAGATACTTCTCCGGATTGTGCTCCATCTTTTCGAGCCAAAGACCGTTTTCATCAATCTTAGCCTTGATGTTGCGGTCAGCAGAGCAAGAAACGCCAATGGAAACCGGGCAGCTTGCCGCGTGGCGCGGGCAACGAATCACGCGCACATCATGCACAAAGTACTTACCGCCAAACTGGGCGCCAATGCCCGTCTTCTGGCAAATGTGAAGCACCTTCTCTTCCATCTCCACATCGCGGAACATGCGACCGCCTTCAGAACCTGTCGTCGGGAGGTCATCCAGATAGCCACAGCTGGCGAGCTTCACCGTATGGGTGTTCATCTCGGCGCTAGTACCGCCAATCACAATCGCCAAGTGATACGGAGGGCAAGCAGCCGTGCCCAAAGTCTTCACCTTGTCGCTGATGAACTTTTCCAGATTCTTCGGATTGAGAAGAGCCTTGGTCATGGGCCAGTAATAAGTCTTGTTGGCAGAACCACCGCCCTTTGCCACAAAGAGGAACTTCAAATCTGCACCTTCCTCGGCGTGGATATCAATCTGTGCCGGCAAGTTACAAGCCGTGTTCTTCTCTTCGTACATGGTGAGAGGAGCAATCTGGCTGTAGCGGAGATTCTTGGTGGTGTAGGCGTTGAAGATACCTTCAGAAATAGCCTTGGCGTCATCTGCGCCAGTCCAAACCTGCTGACCCTTATGGCAAATGCAAATGGCCGTTCCCGTGTCCTGGCAGAACGGCAGGATTCCCTTCGCGGCAACTGTCGCGTTCTTCAAGAGGGTAAGGGCCACAAACTTGTCGTTATCGCTGGCTTCAGGGTCCTGAAGAATCTTCGCCACCTTGGCGGTGTGAGCAGGGCGGAGGCGGAAACTCACTTCCTCAAAAGCAGCCTGCGCAATCTTGGTCAATGCCTCAGGCGCCACCTTCAAAATCTTCTTGCCTTCGAACTCGGCAACAGAAATGCCTTCCTTGCCCAAGTTCACATATTCAGTCTTGTCTTCACCGTGTTGCACGGTTGCTTCGTACTTGAATTCCATAATAGGACCTCTATATTAAATATTCCGTCTGGAAAGGTAGTAAAAGTTCGGATTTAGATTTCCTTTTTTGCTTTTTCCAGCGCTGCAATCACCCGGTCGCAATAGGCGTCAAATTCCGGGTCATCCTCCTGCAATTCCGGATGTGCAAGCACATTCTCGATGGTTTTCCGAATACCCTCGTCAAAACGCACTTCGCTATGGAACCCCGGAACCGCCTGTTTCAACTTGGCGTTGTCAAAAACTACGGAATTGGCCTTATCGCCAATGAGGCTCCCCAGCAAATCGAAATCGCTGGTTGCGGCAAGGAAATCGCTAGGCACGTAGTAAGGCTTCAACTCCACGCCCAAAGCCTTTGCGATGGACGCGTAAATCTGATTCCAGGTCAATGTCTCATCGCCCGTAATCTGGAACGCTTCGCCGATAGCATGGGCATTCCCCATGAGCCCCACGAAGGCGCGTGCAAAATCCGTATGGAAAGTCATGGTCCAGAGACTGGTGCCGTCGCCATGAATGATGACGGGCTTCCCTTCCAGCATGCGCTTTACCACCTGCCAGCTGCCCTTCTTCCCGTGAACACCCAGCGGCACCTTCCGCTCGTCGTAGGTGTGGCTTGGCCGGATGATGGTGATGGGGAACCCTTCCTCCCGATACATCTTCATGAGGAATTCCTCGCCCTTGATTTTGTTGCGCGAGTATTCCCAATAGGGGTTGGAGAGGGGCGTCCCCTCGGTAATGCGGTAACTACTCAGAGGCTTCTGGTATGCAGAAGCGGAACTGATGTACATGAACTGCTTCGTTTTGCCTTTGAACAGGCGGTAATCCCGCTCCAGACTTTTCGGGTCAAAGACAATGAAGTCGCAGACCACGTCAAAACTCAGGCCCTCAATCTTCTTCGCCACATCGGCTTCGTCGTAGATGTCGGCGGTAATGCACTTCACGCCTTTCGGGATGTCTACCGCGGGCCTGTTCCCGCGATTCAGCAGGTACAACTCCCACCCCTTTTCAGCAGCCAAACGAGTAATGGCCATGCTAATGGTTCCCGTGCCGCCAATAAACAAAGCTTTCATTGTTATTCCTTGTCAAATAAGTTGCATTTCAAGAAAATACTTCTTATATCAATATAAAACAAAAAACCGAGCCTTGGGAGCCCGGTTTTCAAAATCCGCTAAAAGGCGATTAGAAGGCGGCCAGGAACTTCTTGGCCTTGTCGGCGTAGTTCTGGTTGTCGCCGTAGATCTTCAGCAGGCGTTCGGCTGTAGCCTTGGCCTTGTCTGCATTGCCCAGTTCTTGATAGACAAGAGTGAGCTTCCACATGGCGTCGGCCACCATGGGAGCCTCATCCACAGGTTCGTCCTTCTGGTAGCGGTCTTCCAAATCGCCCGTGCGCTTGCCGAATTCGCCGATGTACTTTTCCAAGAGGCTTGCAGCGCCAGCGAAGTCCTTCTTTTCCATGCTCACGGCAGCCTGACCGTGCATAGCGGCAGAGCGGATGAGGGCGGAAGAACCAGCATTGTCCAGAGCCTTCTGGAAGAGGGCGTTAGCGCCATCCAGGTCCTGGGATTCAAACTTGATGTTACCTGCAAAGAGGGAGGCCTTCGCAAGGGCGAGACCAGAGAGCTTGCCAGCGTTAATCTGGGCTTCAAATTCCACCAGAGCGCTGTCCTTGGCGCCAGCATAGAGGTAGGTCATGCCCGCACCCAGGAGGTTTGCCTGTTCAGTGGCGGCAGCCTTGCGGGATTCCGTGTACTGGACAATGCCAGCCACAATCACCAAAATCACCACAAGACCCACGAGAGCCTTCTTGCCGTGGGAAACAAAAAATTCCTTAAATTCAGAATGACTGTTATTTTCGTTAGCCATGTCCTTAATCCATTTTAAATTTTGTGCCCCAATCATAGCAAAAAAAACACCCTCTGTCAGCCGAAACTTGACAAAACACGCCCCGGTTGCTAATTTTGACCCCGCAACGCCACTCTAGCTCAGCTGGTAGAGCAGCTGATTCGTAATCAGCAGGTCGGCAGTTCAAATCTGCTGGGTGGCTCGAACAACCGGTCCTTCGGGGCCGGTTTTTCTGTTTTTGGCGCATTTTAGGCGCCATCTTGCCATGGATTGAGCCTTTTTTTAAATTTGCCCAACTTATGAACAGTAACGGCGCCATCATCGTCCAGAGCAACCTCGAAATCATGGTCGAGGTGGACAATCCTAATTATGAGGCCGCCCGCGACGCCATCGCTCCCTTTACAGAGCTGGTGAAGAGTCCCGAGCACCTCCACACCTACCGCATCAGCCATCTTTCCCTCTGGAATGCCGCCGCCACCGGACTTCGGGCACCCGAGGTGCTGGAGCGCCTGGAAAGCCAGAGCCGCTACCCCATTCCCCAGTCCGTGGTGACGGAGATTGAGGATTACATGGCCCGGTACGGCCTGCTCCGCCTTAAAAAAGACGGCGAACGCCTCATTATCGAGTCTGACGACAAGTTCATGTTCACAGAAATCTGCCAGCTGAAAGAAGTGGCGGAATTCATCCTGGAATTTATCGACGACACTCACGCCATCGTGGACCCGGAGCGCCGCGGCCACTTGAAGATGGCCCTCACCAATGCCGGATTCCCAGTGGAGGATTTGGCCGGCTACACCGTCGGTGAACCGCTGGAGATAACACTCCGTGACACCACGCTCGCGGGCAAGAAATTCGAACTCCGCGACTATCAGAAGGAAGCCGCCCAGGTGTTCTTCGCCAGTGGTAGCGAAAAAGGCGGCTCCGGCGTCATCGTGCTGCCCTGCGGTTCCGGCAAGACGGTCATCGGACTTGCCGCCATGGCCCTCATCCAGACCAAGACCCTCATTCTCACGCCCAACATCTCTGCCAGCCGGCAGTGGATTCGAGAGATTTGCGACAAGACGAACCTCACCATCGACCAGGTGAAGGAATACTCCGGCGAAGTGAAGGAAATCGGCCCCGTCACCGTGGCCACCTACCAGATTCTCACCCAGCGGAAGCGCATAAAGAAGCCCGGCGAAGAAAGCAACACCGAAAATCTGGAGATGAGCGACGAGGAAGTGAAGAAGGAACTGGCCAACTTCCCGCTGTTCAGCCAGCAGAAGTGGGGCCTCATGATTTACGACGAAGTCCACTTGCTACCAGCACCCGTGTTCCGTCTGAGCACCGAAATGCAGGCTACACGCCGTCTGGGCCTCACGGCAACGCTCGTCCGCGAAGACCACAAGGAAACAGAAGTCTTCAGTTTGATTGGTCCCAAGAAGTACGACATTCCCTGGCGCGTTCTGGAAGCCCAAGGCTGGATTGCCTCCGCCGACTGTAACGAAATCCGCATCCCCATGGAAGCGGAACTCAAAATGAAGTACGCCCTCGCTCCCGTGCGCGAGAAAATCACTCTCGCCAGCACCAATCCCGAAAAGAACGACATCGTCCATCGGTTGCTGAACTTCTATAACAAGCCCGACGACCGCATTCTCATCATCGGCCAATACATCGAGCAGCTGGAAAGCCTTTCCAAAGAGCTGGACATTCCTCTCATTACGGGAAAGACCGCCAACAAGGACCGCGAAAAACTCTACGCCGCCTTCCGCGACGGAAGCCTCAAGAACCTCATGGTCTCCAAGGTGGGGAACTTCGCCATCGACCTCCCCGACGCAAACGTGCTGATTCAGATTTCCGGCACCTTCGGCAGCCGCCAGGAAGAAGCGCAGCGCCTAGGCCGCGTACTCCGCCCCAAGCAGGACGGCGGCACCGCCCACTTCTACAGCATCGTCACGCAGGATTCCAAGGAGCAGGAGTTCGCCATGAACCGCCAGCTGTTCCTCACCGAGCAGGGCTACGCCTACAAGATCATCAAGCGCGGCGACTGGGACATTCTCGCCCGCACTCCCGAAGAACTGGCCGCCCGCGGCAAGTAGTATATATTATGAAACATTCCTTTGAAAGCTATGGCTTATACGCCATCTCAGCACTTGTCACTTACTGCGTTCGCATAAAAGTCCAAATGAAAGATGTAGTGGATATGGAATGTTTGCGGAAGGCCGTAAATATCGCAACTCGCAGATTTCCCTATTTCATGGTGAAGCTCTCCATCGATGAAGATGGTGGATATACATTTGAGCCTAATACAAATGATATCGCCGTCCTAAAAACGTCTTCAAAAAATCCAGCTTTCGGTACAAAAGCAGTGGGATGCCACTTTCTATATGTGGATTGCGAGGGGAAGACCATTTATTTCAACATCAGTCATGCACTCGCTGGCGGAAAGGGAATCGACCCTTGGTTTATGGCATGTATTTACCAGTACGTGGTTGAAAAATATGGAGTTCATCCAAACGCGCCTGCAATACTAAAACCCGAAAGTCCTTTATTGCCCGGGGAAACTGATGAGCCTACAATAGAAATGACAGATGGTTCTCTGCCTTACCCAATAGAAAGATTCAAAAACAGGAAATCGCTCTTAAAAGATTATCTGAAAAGCATTTTTAATCCATTTGTCCGTTCCAACGAATATTTCGAAATTGAATTCAATCAAAAAGATATTATGCGATTGGCCAAAGGAAACGATAGCAGCGTTTTGTCGCTTTTCTGCATTTTTATGTTTAAAACAATGCTAAAGGTTTTTCCGAATGAAAATCAATTCGTTGGTGAATCAATCCATAATCCAGCATCCGACTTAGGCATTCCCCATTCATACAAAAACGTCCTTTCGCAAGTATTATTGAACTATAAAAAAAGCATGAAGGACTGGGATATGGAAAAACTTGGGACAGTAACAAGAGGATCCCTACTTCTTCAGATAGACCCCTTATTCAGCAGAAATTTCATCAGACGAGAAATACAATTCTATGAAGAGATTGATAAAATTTCTGGTCTCAAGGGAAAAAAGAAATACGCAAAAAAATACAGTTCCATTTCGGGAAGCGACTCCTTTCATGGCACCTATTCTATAAGTTACTCGGGATATCACGATTGGGGTGAAATTGCGGACTATGTAGATTCTTTTTATGTGATTGTAGATGGGCACCAGATGCTGGAAATATCTGCCATCAAAGACAAAATTTTCTGCAGTTTTATGCAGGTCATCCGTACAGACAAATACATCAATGCCTTCAAAAAAGTTCTAGAAGAAAACGGAATTCCATACAAAATACAAGGCCCCTTCAAGAAGAACCTTGTAAAGCATCAAATCGCCTGCAAATGACGTCCAGTGTCGTAGTAATCCTACACAAAAAACGCCTAATTTTCCCCTAGCACAATCTTCAGCGAGCAGCGATACACTTCGCCTTCAACATCTGTGGTATATTCGTAGCGGTCCATGTACAGCATATCCAACCGCTTCTTGAAGGTGGCAAGGCCGAGGCCGCCCGCTTTGGGCTTTGCCTTCCGCGGAAAGTTGGAATTCTCCGATTCAAAAACCAGCTGCCGGCCATGCTGCTGAATCTTGATGTGGGCAAAACTTCCGCCCTTGGGATTAATGCAATGCTTTAGCGCATTCTCCATGATGGGCATGCAGAGGAGCGGTTCAATCTTCCGGTTTTCATCCTCGATTTCCACATCCATTCTAAAATCAAAAGAGGGGTCCAGCCGCAATTTTTCCAAGTCCGCATACTTCTCTAAAATTTCCACATCTTCCTTGATGGAAATCTTTTCGTCCCCCGTCTGGTAAAGCATCACGCGCAAAAGCTGGGAAAGCTTCGCCATGGATTTTTCCGCCTTGCTTGGGTCTAGGCTAATCAACGCCGAAATATTGTTCAGGGTATTGAAAAGGAAGTGGGGGCTCAGCTGGTTCTTCAAAAAATCCAGTTCATACTGGAGCTTGGTATGTTCGCGGTCGCGGTTCACAAAGGCAAGCATGGTGCGGCGCATACTCATATTGAATAGCACGCACATGGTGCACACAATATACACCACCACCACAAAGAGGATAATGCCCAAAACGGACATGGAATGATAGCGGCTGCTGGAAAAACAATAGGTGGTAAAGAAATAAACAATCCCGTGGGAGGACTCCCCCTCCATCACATAGTAGATGGCTTCGCGGCAAAAAAGGCAGAACAAAATGATAGCCGCATTCCAAAAGAAATACCGCTTGTATTTTTTACGAACAAAGTAACGAGCCACAAGGATGTACTGGTTTAAAGAAAACACGATGCCAGTAATCACTAGAGGAATGTAGAACTGCATCAAATCCCACAGAGAGACTGTTTGCCCGGGCTCCGCAGGGCGCGCAAACATCAGGGGGAAAATGAGCATAAAGAGCCACACCAAAGCAAAAGGCTTCCAGGAGGGCAGCGGATATTTGTCAGGAGACGCCGCAAAAAGCTGACGGAACAACCGCTCCTCGCGATTCTCCATCCGCTCACGGCGCACTCTCATATAGCGGAAAAACTTACCAAACATGACAAATACCTCTTACAGCCTTAAAATTAAGTCAAAAATCCTATTTTGAAAGGCTTTTATGACAAAATCGTGACGAAATGCGCATTTTTTTTGACAAAAAACCAATTTAACTTTTGCAAGACCCTGTTTTGTTACTGACACAGTCAAGCCCTCCAAGAGGTAAATTTGAACATGTAAAACAACAAAGCAGAGGTAAAAATGAACACGAATATGCGTACCAGGGATGAAAGGGATGTGTACTTTCAGTACCTGAACGATATTTCCAAATACCCTCTGCTCTCTCGGGAACAAGAAAAGCTCCTCCTCAAGAAAATCCAGCAGGGCAACCGCCAGGCATTGGACCTTTTGGTCAAATCCAACCTCCGCTTTGTAGTGAACATCGCGAACCTCTACAAGGGCCAGGGCATGGACGTTGGGGAACTCATCAGCGAAGGGAACCTGGGCCTCATTGAAGCCGCCCGCCGCTTCGATCCCAATCAGAAAATCAAGTTTATCAGCTACGCCGTTTGGTGGGTCCGTCAAAACATCACCCGCGCCATTGCTGAAAAAGGCCGCATGGTCCGCATCAGCGCCGAAAAGGAACTGGTGCTCCGCCGCTTCAACAAGAAGGGTGGCAAGCTCCGCCAGGTTGTAGGCGGCAGCTACATTCTAGACCCGGAAAGCCTCGCAGGCGTTTCCAAGTACAAGGCTGACGCCATTGAAAAAATTCTCCTCATGGGGAACCGCACTTCTTCTCTGGAATCCCCTGTGGGCGATGACGGAGAATCCACCTTGGGCGATTGCATTGCAAGCGACATGCCGGCAACAGACGCCATCGCCGAAGCAAAAAGCAAGGCGGAACTATTCCAGAAGGTTTTGAACCAGAACCTTTCCGAGCAGGAAAATGAGGTGCTGAACCTTTACTACGGATTCAAGGGCGACATGGACGTGAACCTTAAAGAAATCGCCCCCATGGTCGGGCTTTCCAAGGAAAGAGTCCGCCAGCTCAAGGAATCCGCCCTCGCCAAACTCAGGAATGACCAGATTGAAAAAATCCTGACAGACGCTGCATAAGTTTTCTTCTCTCTCTTATATTAAAAACCGGCCTTTCGGGGCCGGTTTTTTCCGTTTGTATTCCGCCTCACATGGGAGAAATTGTATCTTTGCAATATGATGTTTAATATCCTGAATTTCCGCACTCTTTTTGTGGCGGCCCTTTCGGCTGTTTGCCTTGCAAACGCTGCCGCCGACAAGCAAGACCCTCCCGGCGACTTCTACGACGAAGTTTCCCGGTTGAACAAAGTCCTTTCTGAAGTGAACCGCAAGTATGTGGAAGACGTGAACCCCACGGAGCTGACGGACGCTGCCCTCGGTGGCATCCGGAACATTCTGGACCCGCACACCACGGTGTTTACGCCTAAGGATTACGAAGGCCTGAAAGTTTCCATGGAAGGTAAGTTCGGCGGCGTGGGCATCACCATCAGCCTCCGCGACAACATCCTCACCGTGATTTCCCCGCTGAGCGGAACGCCTGCCTTCAAGCTTGGCATCCGCGCCGGCGATAAGATTCGGAAAATTGAAGGCAAGGACACCAAAGGCCTTTCGCTGGATGATGCCGTGAGCAAACTCCGCGGTAAAATTGGAACGGACGTCACCATCTCCATCGAGCGCGAAGGCGTGCCTGAGCTGACGGACTACACCATCACCCGCGCAGAAATCATCGTGCATGCAGTGCCCTACTACGGCATGGTCTCCAAAGATATTGGCTACATCAAGCTCGCCACCTTCTCTGACAAGACTTTGAGTGATGTGGAAAATGCCATTCGCGGCTTGAAGAAGCAGGGCATGAAGAAACTCATTCTGGATATGCGCTACAACCCCGGTGGACTTCTGAACCAGGCCATCGACATTAGCGAACTCTTCCTCAAGCGCGGCAATGTTATCGTAAGCACGCGCGGCCGCACCCAGAAAACGGAGAGCCACGCCCGCAAGGATGGCACTGTTGGCGATGACGTTCCCATGATTGTTCTCGTGAACCAGGGTTCCGCCAGCGCCGCAGAAATCGTCTCCGGCGCCTTGCAGGACTGGGACCGCGCCCTCATCGTAGGGAAGACCTCCTTCGGTAAAGGTTCCGTGCAGACCATCTTCCCGCTGGACAATCAGGGGAATGCATTGAAGCTCACCACCGCCTTCTATTACCTCCCCTTCGGCCGTTGCATCAACAAGCCGGAGAATGGCATCAAGGGCCTCAAACTGCAGGAAGAAGAATATGAGGCGGAAGAAGCTGGCGAAGAAGCCGCCGCCGATTCCGCGAAGAAGGACACCGTTGCCCGCGATACATTCTACACCCACAATGGCCGCATGGTATTCGGCGGCGGCGGCATCACGCCGGACGTGGATGTGGAACTGGACCCCATGCCTTGGGTGATTCAGGTGCAGGAACGGATGGCTATGTTCTTCAAGTTCGCCGTAAAGATCCGTCCGGATTTGGACAAGGCCGGCGTGCAGATGACTCCCGACTGGGAAGTACCGGATAGCTTGTACCAGCAGTTCCGCGACTTCTGCCTGAAAGACACCAACTTCACAAAAATCAAGAGCAACGCTCTGGTCGGCGTAGACCAACTAGAAAAGAGCATCATCCGCGAGCAAAACTATATGGGTGATAGCGCAAAGACGGTAAGCGATTCTGCCCTGGCAAAGCGCCTCTCCGAAATGCGGAAGACTCTGGAAGACAACCGCGATGCCCAATTTGATGAGAACAAAGATTACATCAAGGACGGCATCAAGCGGGAACTTTTGAGCGCCATGGTGAACGATTCCGTCAGTACGGCTTTCGCCATGAAGCGAGACAAGCAGTTGAACGAAGCCATCAAGTACCTAAGCGACATGAACCTCTTCAAAAAGGCCATGAGCACTCCAGATAAGAAGCAGCCCGAAAAGAAGGCCGCCAAGGACAAGAAGGCGAAGAAGTAATCGTGATTAGAATCATGAACAGCATCGCGGATTCTCTCGGACATTTTGTCCGGAGGTTCTTCCGCACTGTCGTGAACTACTTCAAGTTCGTCTGGGAACTTTTCAAGAACATTCCCGGAGCATTCCTGAACCTGCACACCACCGTGGAACAGATGCAGCGGGTGGGTGTCACCAGTATTCCTGTGGTGTTTGCCGCCTCCATGGCTACAGGCGCCATCATGAGTTGGCAATTGGCCTACCAGTTTGGCGATATGATTCCCATGATGTTCGTGGGCATGGCCGTAGGTAAATCCGTCATGGTGGAACTCTGCCCCATCCTCACCGCAATGGTGTTGGCCGGACGTATTGGCGCCTCCATGTGCTCCGAACTGGGAACCATGGCAGTGACAGAGCAGTTGGACGCCTACAAGGTTCTAGGCCTCAATCCCTTCAAATTCCTGCTGGCCCCGCGACTCATCGCCACCGTCATCATGATCCCTACCCTTACCGTCATCAGTATCTTCATCGGTATCGTAGGCGGTTATGAAGTGGCCCACCTGTACAAGGAAGTTTCCTGGGCCGTATTCTTCTACGGCGTGCGAATGTTCTACCACAACTGGGACTTGATTGTAGGCCTTATCAAGGCCACCCTCTACGGTTACTTTATCGCTAGTTACGCCTGCTTCTTTGGCTACTACACCACCAGCGGTGCAGAAGGCGTGGGCAAGGCCACAAAGGCTACGGTGGTGGCCGGCATGACCAGCATCCTCATTGGCGGTTTCACCCTCTCCAAATTGCTCCTGGTCTAATAAAGATGGCAGAGAACGGCAAGCGCAGAAGCCCTGCGGTCACGGGCGGGAAAGCGATGGATATCAGCATCCTCATCGAGCGGGTGCTGGACAAGAATCACATCACCGAAGACATGAATTTCAAGGTGATTTCGGAGCGGTTTTCCGAGGTGGTGGGGAGCACAATTTTACCCCATGTAAAGGTGGAGAAAATCGAGCAGCGAACCCTAGTGCTAAAGGCCTCCAGTTCCACCTGGAAAAGCGAATTGTTCCTGCAAAAAAATGCTATTATTGACAAGTGTAATTCCCTTTTGGGGAAGCCTTTTTTGCGTTCCATCCGGTTCGTGTAGAAAGGCTATTTTAAGATTGTTTTAGAGTTGGTTTAGAGGACCTATGGCAGAAGAAATCGAAGAAGCAAAAAAAGAAAACGAGGACTATAGCGGTTCCAGCATTACGGTGTTGGAAGGTTTGGAAGCAGTACGCGTCCGCCCCGCAATGTACATCGGTTCTACCGACATCCGCGGCCTCCATCACCTGGTTTGGGAAGTGGTGGACAACTCCGTGGACGAGGCCCTGGCTGGCTTCTGCAATCACATTGAAATTTCCATTCTGCCCGGTAACGGCATCCGCGTCACCGACAACGGCCGCGGCATTCCCACCGACATTCACCCCAAGGAACACGTGGGCACCATCGAAGTGGTGATGACAAAGCTCCATGCCGGTGGTAAGTTTGACAGCAACTCCTACAAGGTTTCTGCAGGTCTTCATGGCGTGGGCGTGAGCTGCGTAAACGCGCTCTCCAACAAGCTCATTGTTTCCGTGCGCCGCAATGGTCGCGTAGTGGAGCAGGCATTTTCCAAGGGCGTTCCCTGCGGCCCCCAGAAGGACATTGGTCCTTCCGATGGCACCACCGGAACTTCCGTGACGTTCTATCCGGACGACACCATCTTTACCGAAACGGTTTATGTGTACGAAACGTTGGCCACACGTTTCCGCGAACTGGCCTTCCTCATGAGCGGTCTTCGCCTCACGCTCACTGACGAGCGCGACCCTGAAAAGATTCAGACGGACACCTTCTGCTTCCCCGGCGGCGTTTCTGAATTCGTGCGCTACGTGGATGAACACCGCACGCCGCTCTTCCAGGAGCCCATCCATCTGGTGCTTCCCGATGGCCAATTCCCGCTGGAAGTGGCCATGTGGTATAATGACGGCTATCAGGAAAACTTCTTCAGTTTCGTGAACAACGTGAACACCTACGATGGCGGTACCCATGTGACAGGCTTCAAGACTGCCCTCACCCGTATCATCGGGAAGTTCGCGCAAGACATGCCCAAGGGCAAAAAGGAAGCACAGATTACCAGCGATGACATCCGTGAAGGTCTCACCGCCGTTATCGCCATCAAGGTTTCTCAGCCGCAGTTCGAAGGACAGACCAAGCGCAAGTTGGGCAACTCCGAAATCGCAAGCTATGTGAACAGCGCCTTCGGTGCAAAGCTGGAAGAATACTTCCAGGAAAATCCCTCGGCCATCAAGGTCATTCTAGATAAAGTTTACAACGCCGCCGTGGCTCGTGAAGCAGCACACCGCGCCCGCACTCTGGCCCGCCGCAAAAACGTTTTGGAAAGCGGTGGACTTCCGGGCAAACTGGCCGACTGCAGTAGCCGCGATCCCAAACTCTGCGAAGTGTTCATCGTGGAAGGTGACTCTGCAGGTGGTTCTGCAAAGATGGGCCGCAATCGCGAATTTCAGGCCATCCTCCCCCTCCGCGGTAAGATTCTGAACGTGGAGAAGGCAAGCCTCCACCGCGTGCTGGAAACTGAAGAAATCCAGAACCTGGTGAACGCCATCGGTACGGGCATCGGCACGGAATTCAAGATGGAGAAGCTCCGCTACGATAAGATTGTCATCATGACCGATGCTGATGTGGACGGTTCTCATATCCAGACCCTCCTCCTCACCTTCTTCTTCCGCTATATGCGCCCGCTTATCGATGAAGGACACATCTACCTGGCCATGCCACCTCTGTACAAGCTGAAGGTGGGCCAGAAGGACACCTACCTCTTCGACGAAGACGCCAAGGATAAAGCCATGGCAGAAATCGCCGACAAGAAGAACGTGACCATCACTCGATTCAAAGGTCTGGGTGAAATGTCTCCGGAACAGTTGAACGAAACCACTATGGATCCCAAGCGCCGTTTCCTCAAGCAGTGCCATGTGGAAGACAGCATTCTCGCCGACCAGATTTTCAGCATGCTCATGGGTGAAGACGTGGAACCGCGCCGCAAGTTCATTGAATCCAACGCCTACCGCGTACTGAACGATTTGGACATCTAATTTTCCATGGTCATGGCCAGCACTAAAGACGATTTCAAGACAGTTCTCGCCCAGGCGCGAGAACTAGTGAAAGACCAGTTGGCTCTTTCTGAAAATGTCATCATGGATGTAGCGAAGTCCGCACCTAAGGGCATTTCTGACCGTTTGATTTCTCTCTTTGGTCGCAAAGGGAAGCGCATCCGCTCCACCATGCTCTGCCTGGTGGCAAACTGCGGCACAAAGGCGCCCGACGCGAACCGCGTCGCCCATGCCTGCGCCAGCGTAGAACTTCTGCATCTTGCAAGCCTCGTGCACGACGACATCATCGACGGCACGGAAATGCGCCGCGGGCAGATTACCGCCCACAAGGAATGGGGCACCCAAGTCGCCGTCCTCATTGGCGATTACGTGCTTTCTCAGGCCATGCGCTGCGTCATTGATGAAACCGCCCGCAATGTGCCCGTCATTATCTCCGACGCTGCCGACAAACTGATTGTAGGCGAAATCATGGAGCTTGACCACAGCGGCGACATGGGACTTTCTCGCGGCAGCTACAACGAAATCATCGATGGGAAAACTGCAGCCCTCATTGATGCTGCCGCTCGCATTGGCGGTATTCTCGCCGGCTTTGACGATGCCATGGTGGATGAATGCGCCAAGATGGGCACTCACTTTGGAATCGCCTTTCAGATTATCGACGACCTGCTGGATTACGGCTATGGTTCCAACAACATGGACAAGGCCAAGTTCACAGACCTTTCCAACGGACTCATCACCCTTCCGCTGTTATACTACTTCGAAAACTGCAATGCAGCGGAACGCAGCGAGATGGAAGGCTTAGTCAAGAAGGCCGCACAAGAAGGCATTCCCGAAATCATCATCGAGAAATTGAAGGTAAAAGGTTCTTTTGAGAAGGCGAAGGCCGAAGCGCAGGAACACTTGGAGAAGGCCCTTGAAATTGCAAACAAATTCCCCAAGAGCAATTTTACCGAAGAACTCGTCGCGATGTTCGCTTCCATGAGCGACAGAGGGAATTAATAATGCTGAATTATGAATGCAGAATGCAGAATTAATTGCGGACAAAAATTTTCAATACTGAATTATGAATGCTGAATTTTGTCGAGGCGAGGGCAATGTGACTGCTTGCAGGCACACTGCCGAGCCGAAGTCAAAATGAGTGCGAAACACTAATGCAAAATTAACTGCAGACAGAGATTTTTCTCTCCCGGCATAATTCTTAATTCTGCATTATGCATTCCGCATTATGCATTATTACCGCTTTCGCATCCAGAAGCAGAGGAATACCAGCACGCTTAAGAAGCAGACGGCGATGATTCCCCAAAAGGCCGCAGGCGACCCCACCATCGCATCACCATTCATACCAAAAGGCAGCTTCACGTTCATGCCGAACAAACTGGCGAAGAACGTCGGGAGCGATATGGAAATCGTCACGATGGTCAAATTCTTCATGAGGGCGTTCACGTTGTTGTTAATCACGCTTGCCCGCGCATCCATCATGGATGTCAAAATGTTGGCGTAGATGTTAGCTTGCTGCAGGCTCTGTCCATTTTCAATCTGCAGGTCTTCCAGCAACTCACGCTCCGCCTCTGTCCAGTTCAGGCTTCTACCCAACTGTAACTTCTTCAAAAGCGTATCGTTACTGTTCAAAGCGCTCACGTAGTAAATCAAGCCCTTGTTCAAGCTGAACATGCTCAGGAGGTACTTGTTCTCCATGGAGGTATTGAGGCGCTGTTCCAAATCATCGTTGATGCGGTTGATGATTTTCAAATGCTCATTGAAGTGGTTGATGGCGTAACCCAGCACTTTCAGAACAAAGGTGTTGAGGCTATCAATCTTGGAGAAGCGCTTCTCATCTTGCACCGGGATGTCGGAGTCCGTCAGGAGCAGTACCCAGTCCTTGAAGATGAAAATGCCAAAGGATTCCACGCGGAACTGAAAGTTCGCCTCGGCGGAATAGTTCTTGGGCTTCTTGAACACGATGGTGGTAAAATCATCGTCATACTCGATACGAGAAAGCTCGTCAGAGTCAAATGCAGAGGCGATAGTATGTTCCGTTATCTCATACTCTTTCACCAGCACGCTTCGTTGTTCCTGGCTAAGGGAACCCATGACAACGATGTCTGCGGCTTCTTCATTCGGGGCGAGACCAAGACGCCCTGATTCGATTTTGTAATACTTTTTGAGCATAAAAAGCCCCCTTGATCGAATGTGGACGAAATGTAGCAAAAAAGCCCGAGCTGTAAAGCCCGGGCAATCTTACTTAATACTTGTTACAGCGGATTAAACGCCGCTCTTGAAGCGCTTAGACCACCACAGAACGATGGGGGCGCAAACGCACACAGAGGAGTAGGTACCGATGAGGATACCGAAGCACTGCACCAGACCGAAGTCGCGAATGGAGGAACCACCCTTCACAGAGAGGATCACGCACACGAACAAGGTGGTGAGAGAGGTAATCATGGTACGGCTGAAGCACTGGTTCAAAGAGTTGTTGATGGTCTGCTCGAAGTTTGCAGAACCGAACAACTTGGTGTTTTCACGAATGCGGTCGAAGTTCACGATGGTATCGTTCACAGAGTAACCAATCATGGTGAGGAGGGAAGCAATCAAGGCGCCATCGAAAGAAAGACTGAAGGCGGAGATGAATCCCAAGGTGATGATGGTATCGTGAATAAGGCCAAGCACTGCGGACACGCCGAAGCCAAGACCAAGCTTACCGAACCGGAACCACACGTAGAGTGCAATGCCAAGCCAGGCGAGAATCACAGAGATGATAGCGTTGATGCGGAGTTCCTTACCGATGGTCGGGCCAACCGTATCCTGAGCCACGATTTCACACTTCTGGTTAGCCTTTTCGAAGGCCTGAGCCATAGCCAGCTGGAAGGCGGCGGCATTGTCAGAAGTCTTGACGCTAATCTGGTAGGAGTTGGCGGAAGTACCGCCCAAGGTACGAACCTTGGCACCATTGATGCCAGCGGCAGACAAGGCACCGCTCAAGTCGCGTTCGTGCTTGGCATCGTCCTGATACTGCACGGTGTAGACCTGACCACCCGTGAAGTCGATACTGAAATCGAAGCCCTTCACAGCGACGCAAGCGATACTTGCCACGATGAGAATCACAGAGACGACACCGAACTTGCGACGATTCGGAATAATCGGGAGGTTTGCTTCGTTGAGCCACTTGAAACCGTTACCGATGCTGAGCTGGGTCGCATCGCGCTTTGCAAGCTTCCAATCGAAGATAGCGCGAGAAACCGTGATGGCGCAGAAAAGGGAGGTAAGAATACCGATGGTCAGAGTAAGACCGAAACCCTTCACAGAGCCCGTACCAATCTTATAGAGGATAAGACCGGTAAGCACAGTCGTCAAGTTGGAGTCGAGAATTGCACTGAAGGCGCGAGAGTAACCCTTGGCCACAGCAGCACGAGCAGTGAGGCCAGCCTTCAATTCTTCACGAATACGTTCATAGATAATCACGTTGGCGTCGAGCGACATACCAATCACCAAGATGAAACCTGCGATACCAGGGAGCGTCAAGGTGGCGTTGAACACAGACATCACAGCGGCGGTCACCAAGGCGTTCAAAGCCATGCCGAAGCTAGCAATCAAACCACCCAAGCGGTAGTAGGCAGCCATGAACACCAAGCAGATGAGAAGACCGATGGCGCCAGAACCGAAGCCCTGGACGATGTTTTCTTCACCGAGGGTTGCACCCACGTTACGGCTTTCAATGATGTTCATCGGGGCCTTCAAGGCGCCAGCGCGAAGCACCACAGCCAGGCGGTTGGCTTCCGCCATATCGTCAAGGCCAGTAATCTGAGCTTCACCATTCGGGATACGGTCGCGAATCACTGGAGCGCTGATGACCTGGTTATCAAGAACGATGGCCATCTGCTTGCCGATGTTGGCAGCCGTTACTGCAGAGAACTTCTTGGGGCCGATACCGCCAAAGCGGAGGGAAACGGCCACTTCGCCAGCGCTCACACCGTCACTTACACGATGGGGCTGAGCATCCACAATGTCATCACCGCCCATTTCAGCACGGCGCTTCAGGAGATAGAGGCGCTTGGCCTTAATCTTGGAATCGCGCTGGACGGGTTCGAGACCACTACCAAAGGCAAAGGCAACGTCACGAGGAATGAGCTTCTGGACACCTTCCAAAGCAAGGAGGCGCTTTACCACTTCCACATTGTCTTCGGAGATAAAGCCACCGTTACCGAAGGAGAGGTAGTAGGCAGAGAGAGCCTGACCAATGGCAGCTTCAGGAGCAGCTTCCGCGGCAGTTTCACTGGCAGAGTCCTTAGCCTCGGCAGCTTCAGCGACCTTACCACCCAAGAGCTCTTCATCGCTCATCTGGACGGAATCCTTCGGAGCGGCAGCCACGGCGGAATCCTTAGCAGAACTATCAGCAACAGCGCTATCCTTGGCGGCGGTATCGGCCACAGCAGCCACGTCCGTGGTCTGGCGGGTCAAATACTGGTCAATGAGGGTCACCACCTGGGTAAACTTCTCAGCTTCGGCCAAAATCTTGAATTCCAGCTTTGCGGTAGAACCTACGAGAGCCTTTGCGGTAGAGTCGTCCACACCTGCCAGTTCAACCACGATGCGGTCGTCACCGCTGGGAGAAATCTGAGGTTCGGAAAGACCGTACTGGTCCACACGGTTACGGACAATTTCCAGAGACTGAGCCTGGATATCCTTCACGTCGTCCTTGGGGCCAAGGCCAGACTTATCGATTTGGAGGGTAATGCTGGTACCACCAGCCAGATCCAAGCCGAAATTGATGGACTTGGCAGCCAGTTTCGGATTTTCCTTCAGGAAGGCCTGCTTGGCTTCACCCTTTTTAGTGTGAACCTGGATGGAAGGCCATACGGTCCAAACCGAAAGTGCGATAACAATGAGAATGACGAATTCTCTGAAACCGAATTTTCTTTTATTCATTTGTAATCCCTTAAAAGGCATTAAACGCTAAAGTAGCGGGGCAAAAATAGCAAAATTCTACTTTTTCAAAAGGAAAAAGCAGTCTCCCGAGTCCAGTTTATCGGGGAAAACCTGAAGTCTGAGCTCTGTTTTGCCCAAACGGCGGACCACGGTGAAACTATCGTCTACCAGTTCAAACCGGAGAGAGCCCTGACGAAGGGCCTTTTCTTGATGGCGGAGGGCAATCAAATCCTTCAAATAGGCGAAAATTGGCTGTTTTTTAAGGGTTGGCAGGTTATTCCAGGGGAAAGTCCGGCGATTGTCCGGATCTTTTCCGCCGGCCATGGAGATTTCATCGCCATAGTAGATGGAAGGGGCCCCAGGAAGGAAGAACAGCAAAGCCAGCGCTAGGCGGATGCGGAATTCATTTGCCCGCGGGAGACTCGCAAGGCGCGTGACGTCATGGCTCCCCAGAAGGTTCATGGGGACACCGAACTGCTTTTCCGGAAACGCCGCCTGAAGCCGCCGGAGGAACTCCTCCGTAGAAATCGGCTTTTCGTCAAAGAGGTAGGCAAGAACCGCCCTGCGGAAGCCGTAGTTCATGACGCCATCGAACTGGTCGCCCTGAAGCCAGCGGGAGGGTTCGTCCCAAATCTCCCCAACAATGTAAGCGTTCTTGTTGATTTTCTTAATGCGGCGGCGGAATTCCTGCCAGAAGCTATCGTCATCGATTTCGTTGGGCACATCCAGACGCCAGCCGTCAATGCCGCGCCTCATCCAGAATTCGCCTACGGAGAAGAGAAACTCCCGCACGTCGGGATTGTCCGTATTGAACTTGGGAAGGGCCGGATAGTTCCACCAGCATTCGTAATTGGGTTTGCCCGAATAGGCGCGGATGGGCCAGCTGTGAACGTGGAACCAGTCCCGATAGGGCGACTCCTCACCTAGTTCCATTAAACTATTGAACTGGAAGAATCCGCGGGAAGAATGATTGAACACGCCATCCAGAATAATGCGGATGCCAAGCTTGTGGGCCTTGGCAAGCAGGCGGTCGAAATCTTCCATGGTTCCGAGAACCGGGTCAATTTCAAAATAGTCCACCGTATGGTAGCGGTGATTGGAATTGCTCTTGAAAATCGGGCAGAGATAGAGAGCGTTTACGCCAAGACCTTTGATGTATGTTAATTTGTCCTCAATACCGCAGAGGTTCCCGCCAAACATGTTCTCCCGCGTAGGGAGAGTGTCCCACGAAACAAACTTGCCGATGGCCTTATATTTGGGGCTGCGACAAAAGCGGTCCGGAAAAATCTGATAGAAGACAGCGTCTTTAACCCAAGCGGGGAGCGTAGAGCAATTCATAATTTACAATTCAAAATTCAAAATTAAGTTTCAGGCGCAATACCTCGCCTGAAGCATCTCGTAATTCATAATTCATACTTCATAATTAATTTTTTGCGCATTCCTCACCAGATGTGATTCTGCATTCAGCATTCCGCATTCTTGGATCGCCACGCCCTAAAGGGCTCGCGATGACGTTCCTTTGAAATATCTCATACTTCATAATTCTGCATTAGTGCTTCGCACTCATTTTGACTTCGGCTCGGAAATGTCCAAGCAAGCTTGGTCGCTTCACTCGCCTCGACAAAATTCAGCATTATCAAATCTTCCACATGGGGCGGCGCTTGCGCACATCCACCAGTTTGCGGATTTCGGAACTGAGGGAAGTATTCTCCAGAAGTTCATCCACAGAAACCGGCAGGCGGTACGTCCAGTTGGCGCCACCAACAGTGCCCGGCACATTGATGCGTTCCTCTTCCGCAGGCACCTCGGAAAGCTTTGCCGAGAGGGCGAAGAAATCCTGAACCGGCAAAATGCAGAACATACTGTTACTGCTGAACACGTGAGTGAGAATGCTCTTCACATGACTCGGCGTAAGTTCCTGAGGAGCGGCGCCAGAGAGGTGGGCATGAGACCAGTAGAAGTCCTTATCGAAATCCTGTTCCTTCCACAAGCCACGCAGGCTGGAAGTATCATGGCAGCTAGTGGTGCACACGGAAAGCCGCGGGTACGCTTCCATATCGTAGTATGGCTGATAGGGAGCATTCCAATCGCGGGCCCAACGTTCAATGCGGAGGGAAAGGATGTTCAAATTGCGGAGCACCGTGGGCACGCAGGGCGGCACAGCACCCAAATCCTCGGCGCAGACCAGCATGTCCGTTTCTTGGGTGAGAACGCTCAAAAGCTTGGTGGCGTTCGCCTCCCACAGCCCATTCTGAGAAGCCTCGTTCTGATGGATGAGTTCCTTCAGTTTTTCCTGCTCGTTCTGCGGCAGCGTAAAGAGCACCTTCTGATCGTACCAGTACCAGTAAGGATAGAAGGTATTTTCGTCGCCCGTAGGAATGAACACGCGGTTCCAGTAAACCTTCAGCATGGCATCCTTCACATTCTGCGGCTCATCGGAACCGAGAATGGCCTTCTCGCTGCGGAATTCCGGCTTCAAGACAAAGCGGTCGAAGGTGCCGTAAAGAGTCTCAAAGAATTTCGGGAGCACCCGTTCCGTATCGCCACCCAGAAATTCCCGTAGTTGATCCACAGAGTAGTTGGGGTTCCGGAGGTATTCCAGAGATTCACGGCAGAAGCCTGCGCCATGCAGCACATCCCAGGTAAGGGGAATGCAGGGGTTGAAGCGGCCCATGATGCCTGTGACTTCCTGTTCCGGAATAGACCAGATGCGGAAGAAACCGAGGACGTGGTCGATGCGATAGGCATGATAGAACTTGCTGGCTTGGGCAAGGCGGCTCTTCCACCAGCTATAGTTATCCTGTTCCAGCACATCCCAGCGGTACGTAGGGAATCCCCAGTTCTGTCCGCCGTAGCTGAACATGTCAGGAGGTGCGCCAGCGCGGTCTTCCATGGAGAAGTATTTGCGATTGGCCCACACGTCGGCGCTGTCTTCATTGATAAGAATGGGAATGTCGCCCTTGATGCGGACGCCCAGTTTGGAAGTCTCTGCAACGGCGGCGCTGAACTGCATTTCAGCAACGCACTGCATCCATGCCTGGAACAGCACATCCTTTTCGTACTTCGTCCAAATCTTTTCGATATCCTTGGGGCCCGGATTCTTGAAAGTCTTCCAATCCTTCCAGCTGGATTCGCCATTCTTCGCCTTCAAAGTGGCGTAGGCGCAGTAGGCCTTGGACCATGGATTCTGATCAATCCATTTGGCAAGGAGCTTATCCTTTTTCAGGGATTCAAAACGGTTGTCGAAAATCTTCCGGAGAATGGAGCGCTTCCATGTGGAAATCTGATAGTAGTCAATCTTACCCAGTTCATCAAAGCGGGCCTTGCCCTTGTTGATTTCATCCTCAAACTCAGAGGACCCTTGCACGGACTGCACATTGATGAACACCGGGTTCAACGCAAAGGCACTGCGGGCGCTGTAGGGGCTCGCCTCGGCACCCGTATCATTCACGGGCAGAAGCTGGATGATGTTGAAATCACAGAACTGCACCCAGCGGGCGAAGGGAATCAAATCCAGGAACTCGCCAATGCCGATGCTGGTTTTGCTGTGGAGACTAAAAATAGGGACGGCTACGCCGCTTTGAAATGTGGAAATATCACCATAACGCATGGCGTAAATATAATTATGAATTATGAGTTATGAATGATGAGATACGAATTATGAGTTATGAATGATGAGTTATGAATGATTAATTCAAAATTAAAACAACGCTTTTTGATCAATTCAAAATGGATTGCCACGCCCTAATGGGCTCGCAATGACGTATGTCAATTCTATATTAGTAGTATGAGTTGGGAATGTCGATTTCTGAGAGAAACTTTTTGCGCCAAGCGACAACAGGAATGCAACCCTGGTGCCCCAGGGTGCGTTCTCTACGGTCGTTTTAATTTCCCCTTAAGAGAGGCTAGCGGGCAAGACGAACCTTCTGAATCGCAGTCTGACCCAAGGCATTCTTCCCGCGAACGATAAGCACGCCGTGATTCTGCTGCAAAGCGGAATCCTCTATGCGAGTCGAGCCCATTTCGTCCAACCCATTCCTAAAAAGAATCAAGTTCCCGTTCAAGTCAAAGACGTCTACACTGCGGGCGCCGCACACATAGAGTGCGGAACCCTGTACCGCAATGTGCATACCCGCCAGTTTGAACAATTGTGGGACAACATTGTCTTCATCACTAGATGAGGAAGCCTCTGAAGAGCTGCTTTCCAGCACTTTATCCGACAGCACAAACTTTCCGATGTAGTTGGAACCCGTGGTAGAATCAAACTGGGAAACGGGATTGCCGAAGCGCACCGTCTGATAGTTGGAATCCGCCGGATAATTTGCATTCCGAGAAATGCGGACGTAAACATCCCATTCCCCTTGGGGCAAATCCTCAGGTACAGTAGCTTCGATAGAGACCTCGTGAAGTCCCGAGCCATATTTTGCATACTGCATAATCTTAACGGAGCCCTCTGCCGCATTAATCTCATCTGCTGTCGCATCTAATGTAACAGGGCGAGAGAGCAAATCCCATGGATCAAAAGCCTTTGATGGCACAATTTCACGAACCATTGATCCCTGCTTAAAGACGAGCGTCACTTTGCGACGTTGCGTCATGTTGCCAAAGCCCACATTCTCGATTTTCAAATTGGCTTTAAACTTTCCGCCAATGCCAACAGAATCCATCACATTGGACTCACGCAAAATGTAGCGATAGCCCAGATGATTGCGAACGTAGGTAAAGCCATCATGACCGACGTATTCCGGGTCATGTTCTCCATCAAAAATACTATCACTCCAAGCATTGATAACATTCTTATCGTAGTAACGATTCAAATAACTGGTATGGGTGCGGAACCCTTCATAGGAGAGATAGCGAGGAGTGTTGATGGGGCCGCGGGACTCATTAGAATTGTAGACCAATTCACCACCATAAGGGACATGGTGCGCATAAGTTTCCAGATAATGCACCATCATTTCTCGCGTTATTTTAGCATAAGGATTTACTCTCACCGTGCCCATATCACCGCTATTTCCCAAATAACCATCGTTATACATGCCTACACGATAAATAGTATCACCCTTTGAAGCGAATATGGAGTCTGCTATTGGGTCTCCTACAGCAAATCCCGCATATCCATTATCACTCGATATTCCACTCCACGTCGCAATAAAGTTTGGGCGTCTAGGACCCGTCTTGATTTCTGAATTTGAATTTTCCAACAGTGTCTGCATGGCATCGCCAATCGCTTCAGCTGTCCCCCGCACAGAAGAATTTTCTTCGCCCCAGCTACCATAAAGCCCCAACTCCACATAAACAACCACATCCGAAAACTCCGAATAAAGGGGACCGATTTGACGCATATGATTTCGAACCACCTCTTGATCTGGTTCTGGGTTTTTGTGTCCGTCAAACCAGCCATCATAGGCCAAGCGCACTATTAGAGTACGATTTTCTTCGCGAGCTTGCAGGAACCAGTTCCTCAACGTGGAAAGCATTTCCTCAGTAAACGATTGACTCTTGCACATATAACCTTCGTTCAATGCAACCTTTCGGCATGAATCAGCCAAATCTGAATTCGTCACCCGTTCGCCTGCGTCGCAACGCGAATTAATTGCATAGCATCCGTTCTCTGAAAAACGGGAGATGTCTATACGCATCTGAAAGATTTTTCCCCATGTTTTACATGGGTTGCCACAGTTAACGGTGCCATCCGGCATCATACGCATCACCTGTGCATCATAGAATCCAGATTCCGGATTCGCGAGAGAATCCAGAGAGTCCGTGTAGTTCAAATCCTGCTTCACAAAGTCGGCAGCAAAAGTTGCAGGGGCAAACATACCCGCGAAAAGAAGGACTGCCGCAGCGCAGGTAAATGACGTCGTGGCAAAAGACTTGCCAAAAATTGATTTAAACACCTTAAACCTCCATCCAACTAGAATATAATATGATTTTTGGGAAAGGGGAAATGGGTTGCAGTTGCAATACTATATTTCACAGCGTAAACCCCCTCAAATTCGGAATTATGGCCTCTCTTTCTACCATAGACATTGTCATTATCGCCCTCTTTTTTGCGGTGATTGTCCTAATTACCAAAGCCGCCTCCCGCCGGAATAAAAATGGCGTGGAGGATTACTTCCTAGGCGGACGGCAAATGCCCTGGTGGCTCCTTGGCGTAAGCATGGTGGCCTGCACCTTCAGCGCCGACACTCCAAACCTCGTGACGGGCATGGTCCGCGAATCCGGCATTGCCAAGAATTGGGCCTGGTGGTCTTTCTTGATTACGGGCATGGCAACGGTCTTCATCTTCGCAAAACTCTGGCGCCGCACCGGAATCGTCACCGACCTGGAATTCTATGAACTCCGCTATTCCGGAAAGGCCGCCTCTTTCTTGCGCGGATTCCGGGCCATTTACCTCGGACTATTCTTCAACGTGCTCATCATCGGGTCCGTAACCCTGGCCGCCATCAAAATCGGGGCCGTCATTTTTGACCTCAAACCGCTCTACACCGTAATCCTAGGCTCCATCGCCGTAGTTATTTATACTGCCATCGCGGGCTTCCGCGGCGTTGTCTGGGCGGACTTTTTCCAGTACATCATCGCCATGCTGGGAGCTGTCGTTGCCGCCGTATCTGCATTGAGCCTTCCGGAAGTAGGCGGTTTAAGCGGGCTCGTCAACAATGCAGAAATTGCAGACAAATTAAATTTCATTCCCGATTTGACGGACCCTTCGGTATTCATCCCGATTTTGATTATCCCTATTGCAGTGCAGTGGTGGTCCGTATGGTACCCGGGAAGCGAACCCGGTGGCGGTGGCTACATGTGCCAAAAAATGCTTTCCGCCAAAAACGAGAAGCATGCCGTAGCCGCAAACCTGTTCTTCAACTTTGCCCACTATGCCCTTCGCCCGTGGCCCTGGATTATCGTGGCCCTCGCCTCGCTTGTCGTTTTCAGGCCCGATCCTGTTGAAGTGCGCACCGCGGCAACAGCGGAACTCCAGTCCGCGGAACTGAACCCCTACTACCAGCAATTTACTGCAAACTTTGATGAAAGCGCGCTGCCAGAAAGCGTGCGCCAGAAAGTGGTGGATCTCTACTTCCAAAAGCAGGGACTTTCCTCCATGCACAAAGCCTTCCCCACTGTCAACGCTGAATATTTGAGAGACGATACCGCCTACCCCATCATGATTACTAAAACCGGAAAAGGATGGTTCGGTCTCATTATCGCCTCCCTCATCGCCGCCTACATGAGCACCATCGGTACCCACCTGAACTGGGGCGCCTCCTACCTGGTGAACGATTTCTACAAGCGATTCGTGAACCCCAAGGCATCCGACAAAAAACTGCGGCATGTGGCCGTCTTCTGCACCTTCATTCTGATGGTCCTCGGCGGGCTTACCTCCCTCACCATCATGAACAGCGCCACGCAGGCATTCGAAATTCTCCTATTGAGCGGAGCAGGAACAGGCGCCGTCTATCTGTTGCGCTGGTTCTGGTGGCGGGTGAATGCCGTTACGGAAATCGTCTCCATGTGCGCCGCCGCCATCATGTCCCTCATCATGGTGTTCGCTGTGCCCAAAGGTTGCCTTGCTAACAGCGTTCTTGACCATTCCACTATGAGCCTTCTCGTTACAGTCGCCGTGGTTTCCCTAGCATGGATTATTACGGTGCTAGTGACCAAACCCGAAAACGAAGAAAAACTCCGGGAATTCTACAAAGTGGCGCGCCCAGGTGGGCCGGGTTGGAAGGTGGTTCTACTTAAGGCAAAGGCAGATGGCGTAGAGCTAGAATCCGGTGATGCAAAGTGGGACATGCCCAAGCAGATTCTGTGCGTCTTCATCGGCATCATCACCATCTACGCAAGCCTTTTCGCCGGCGGCTACTTTGT